>CALXAO010000045.1 GCA_944386295.1 uncultured Clostridia bacterium
AAAGGGTAAAAGCTATGTTTGCAACAGTTGTCCTTCGGGAAGCATATGCACCGAAACCCAAAAATTTGAGAAAGTAGAGGACATCAGGCAACTCCCCGAGTACAAGGCTTTGTACGAACGACGAAAAGAGAGAATCGAAAAAGTGTTGACGGATGCGAAAGAAAAGTACGTAACGCGATATCCCCATGCCGAGGCAACAATTCATTTCCCTACCATGAGCACTGCATAGGGGAAAAGAGCTCGTTTATACAGCGGCTTAATTCAGTTTTATACATTTTTTGTCAAAATAAAAATTATTACCCTGAATTTCGCTTGAAATTCAGGGTTGTTCGACAGACTGAAGCGACAATACACATGAAAGTATTGTCGTTTTTATATGTTACAAATTTCAAATTTTCGTATAAAAACTAAAATCGGTATCATAATAATGCCGAACATTTGGGGAAGAAAGGATAAATTATATGCGTGCGGAAGAGTATCAGCGGCTTGTATACCAGAAAACGGAAAAGAATTCGCTGGTCAAAGATTGCTTTTTTGCGTTTTTGATTGGCGGCAGCATTTGTTTGTTGGGGGAATGCCTAAAAACCGTTTATATTGTTTTGTGTAATATTCCGGAGGAAAAAGCCGGAATTTTAGTTTCGGTTTCTCTGGTTTTTCTCAGCGCATTTTTGACTGGGATTGGTGTGTACGATAAAATTGCCCGTGTAGGGGGCGCAGGAACCTTGGTACCGATTACTGGGTTTGCAAATGCTGTTGTGTCACCTGTTATGGAATTTCGTATTGAAGGTATGGTTCTTGGGATTGGACCGAAGATGTTTTCGGTAGCAGGGTCTGTTGTTGCTTACGGAACGGCTGCGTCGGTTGTTTACGGTGTAATTTATTATATTCTTATGCGCTGTGGGGTGGTCGGATGAATATAAAAAAAATCGGTTCCGGAACTTATAAAATCCACGGAAACGTTTCCGTGCTTTCCTGTGCAGCCGTTGTGGGAGACATGGAAAAAAAAGGACCTTTAGGCCACTGTTTTGAACATTATAGCAGCGATGAGTATTTTGGGCAGGACAGCTTTGAAAAGGCCGAAAGTTATATGCAGAAGGAGGCAATGAAATATGCGGTGGAAAAATCAGGGTACACTGCCGAAGACATTGAATTTATCTTTGCGGGCGATTTACTCAATCAGTGTATTGGTTCGAACTATAGTGTTCGGGATACTGCTATACAGTTTTTTGGACTTTATGGCGCGTGTTCTACCATGGCGGAAGGGTTGATTCTGGGCGCTATGGCAATTGACGGCGGTTTTGCTTCCCGGGTAATTGCCATGACCAGTTCTCATTTCTGCTCAGCCGAACGTCAATTTCGCTTTCCGTTGGAATACGGTGCGGTACGGCCACGGTCCGCTCAGTGGACAGTAACCGGTGCTGGTTGTGTGGTACTTGGATGTGAAAAGACCTTTCCCCGGATCCGGCATGTTTGTCCCGGTGCGGTTTGTGATATGGGAATCAAAGATATGGGAAATATGGGTGCCGCAATGGCGCCGGCTGCGGCTTTAACACTGAAACGCTTTTTGGATGATACTGGAACAACACCGGAGGATTACGATTTAATTTTAAGCGGAGATCTGGGAGAAGTCGGTTACGATCTTTTGAAGAATCTTTTATCCCATGACAATATCTTTTTAGGTAATAATTACGATGACTGCGGGCGGTTGATTTATGACCGGAAGACACAGGACGTACATTCCGGTGGATCAGGTTGCGGTTGTTCAGCTTCCGTTTTGACTGGGTATGTTTTGCCAAAAATGCGTTGCAGAGAATATAATAATGTTTTATTTATGACGACTGGCGCGCTGATGAGTCCAATTAGTTCATTGCAGGGAGAAACGATTCCGGGAATTGCGCATTTAGTGCATTTGCAAAATGACGGAGAAGTGGAGGCGCAAGCATGAATTATCTTATGTCTTTTCTAATCGGCGGCGTGTTTTGTGTAATTGGACAGCTTCTGATTGAAAAAACAAAGTTGATGCCAGCTCGGATTTTAGTCAGTTATGTAGTTGCCGGAATTGTTCTTTCGGCCGTGGGGCTGTATGAACCATTGGTTCGTTTTGCTTCCAGCGGTGCTACGGTACCTCTTACCGGGTTTGGACATTTGTTGGCCAAGGGCGTTCGGGAAGCGGTAGCCGAGCAGGGGCTGTTGGGGGCACTGACCGGTGGCCTTACTGCGACCGCTGGTGGAATTGCAGCTGCCATAGTGTTTGCGTTCCTTATGGCTTTGTTATTTTTCCCACGGAAAAAATAAAATTCAGTATTTGTTGCGCTCTTCCGAATAAATTTCGGAAGAGCGTTTTTTTTGTTCTAAACCTGTCCGACCTGCAATAAACTGTAACAGGAACGGGACAAACCACCCGATCGGAAAGGAATGAAAAATGGATACAGCTTACGCTTCTGCTTGCAATTGTTTTAATCCCCGTTTAAAGCAGATCCTGGGAGGTCTGCCGGAGGAATATCAGTGTTTAGTCCAGGAAATTCGGTTGAAAAAAGCCGCTCCTCTTGTTCTTGTGACGGCATCCCATGTGCTGTATCCCAATTTATACGGTCAACCTACACTTCCTGACCGAGGGGTAACGGTGTTCAGTGAAGAAATCGATGAAATGTTTCATTTTCTTTGCAGCGGCGCTGTGTACAGTCATTCCGAAGAAATTCGGAAGGGCTTTGTGACAGCAAAAGGAGGACACCGGGTGGGAATTGTTGGAAAGGCAATTACAGAGAAGGGACAGATCGTTTCTGTGACGCAGGTGGATACACTGTCTTTGCGGGTTTGTAGGGATGTTCCGGGATGCGGAGCGGCGATTGTTTCCTATCTGTACGATGGCAGAAGGCTGAATAGTATCCTGTTGGCATCTCCGCCGGCCGGTGGAAAAACCACGTTGTTGCGGGACCTTGCACGAACGCTTGCCAAAGATGGTATTCGGGTTTGTGTAATTGATGAGCGGGAGGAAATCTTTCCTGCTGAGAGCGGGTTTGATTCCGGTGTTCTCTGTGATGTTCTCCGTAGTTTCCCAAAAGCGGAAGGAATTCGTCGGGCAATCAGGACATTGTCACCCCGGGTAATTTTCTGCGATGAAATAGGGGACGAGTCTGAAGCTGCGGCGGTCATGGAGGGGTTTCATTCCGGGGTTCGGTTTGTTCTTTCTGTGCATGCTGCCCAAAAAGAGGACTTGTTTTTAAGACCCTGTCTACGTCGTTTGTTTTCCGACGGAGAAATGGATTTTGCGGTATTACTGAAAGACCGGCACACGCCGGGACAAATACGGCAGGTAATTTCGGGAAAGGAGTTGCGGAATGCGGTTTTTGGGACTGATTCTCCTGCTGGGTGTCTGTACGGCGGCAGGCCTGCTCAAAGCCTTTGAGCTTAAGCGTCGTATTGATCAATTGAAGGCTCTTTTGCTTACTGTTGAACAGTGGGAGCGTGAAATGGAATTTTCAAACGCGGATATTCCGCGGCTGATGGGAATCAGCGGTGAGGGAAAGGACTGTCCAGTTTTAATGCATCTGCGGTATGAGCCTACAGACCGCAGTCTGGAGGCCTGCTATTTTCGGGCAAAACAGGAAACATACAAAGAAATGTGCTTTCAGTCTGATGACTGGATAGTGGCAGATCGATTTTTTTCTCAATTTGGAAAATCCGGTACCGTGGGACAAAAGGATTTTTGTCGAGGAATCAGAGCGCAACTGCAAGCGCAGATCGAACAAGCGGAAGCTTTTCGTCTGCGCCACGGGAAACTGTATGCTGCAGGAGGCTTTTTGTGCGGAATGTTAGTTTTCCTTTTATTGATTTGATAGGAGAAAAAACATGGATATTGATATTTTATTTCAAATTGCAGCCGTTGGCATTGTAGTTGCCGTTTTGGGACAAATTCTCAGCAAGTCCGACCATGCGGAGCAGGGGATGATGGTAACCATTGCAGGCCTGGTTATTGTTCTGATTCTTATTGTAAACCAGATTGGCGATTTATTTGAAACGATTCGGTCAGTGTTTCGGTTATGAACATTTTGACTTTGGCCGGTGTTGTTCTAACGGCTTCTGTCTTGTCTCTGTTTCTGAAACAGCAGCGGTCAGATTTCTCTTTTTTAGTTGCATTGGCTGCTGGGTGTGCGGTTTTATTTTCTCTTTTAGCCGCAATCGGAGAAATTCTGGATTTTTCACAGACGTTAGGAGCTTTGTCCGGTATTGACAACGGAAACCTGCAAATTCTTTTTCGAGTGCTTGGCATTGCTTATGTCGGTCAATTTGCTTCCGATCTCTGCCGGGACGCTGGGGAAAGCGGTCTTGCCGGCAGTGTAGAGCTAGCTGGTCGTGTGCTGATGGTTCTGCTTTCTCTTCCGTTGGTCAGTCAGCTGTTGGAGTTTGTAGAACAGGTATTGGAATAAAACAGGAAGTGAAAGGAGCATGGTTATGAAGCGGATTACAGTTTTTATTTTGGTGCTTTTAGTTTTATTTTTACTGCCTGTGGAAGGTACAGCCAAAACTGTGGACGAAATTCTGACAGAACAGCAGGAAAAGCTGCAGACAGAAGAACTGCCTGGACTTCTTCCGGAAGATGCCGTAGATTTGGCGGAAGGTGCAGGGATTTCTGCAGACCTGGAAGGGTGGAAGGATCTGTTTCAGCCGGCGGCACTGCTGACGCTTTTAAAATCCCTTTTTTTCACGGTTTTAGGAGAGGAAAAAGGGTTATTAGCAACCGGAATTGTAATGATTTTGCTTCTGGTTTTGCTCAAATGCCTTTCAGACAGCTTTCACAACTCAGAGGCCGTTCATGTTGCAGAAAATATTTTGGCCCTTGCTGGATGTGTGATGTTGTTTTCCGGTTTTTTTCGCTGCATAGAAACTGTGCAGACCGGCTGTGAACAGTTGAGCGGGTTTATGGGAGGGCTGATTCCCGTGTTTACCTCCTCCATGATTGCCAGTGGTCAGACTGCTTCGGTTTCGGGCAGTGCAATTCTGTTTTCCCTTTGCCAAGCGGTTTCTTTTTTTTCTTCTGCACTGCTTTTACCAGTAAGCAATTTATATTTTGCTCTTGGAATCGGTTCCGGACTGAGTGGTAATGCACAGATCAATGCATTGTCTTCGTTTTTTAAAAAATCAATTATTCTCTGTGTTGGTTTGATTTTATGCGTGTTTGTAGGCGGAATTTCTATACAGAAGATCTTTGCTCTTTCTTCTGACCGATTGTCTAAGCGTATGGTGAAATTTGCTGCCGGTTCCTTTCTTCCCATTGCAGGAGGACCGATTTCAGACAGCTTGGAGATGGTTTTTTCCTGCGCGGAAATTTTGAAAACCTCCGTAGGCGGTTTCGGTACAGCCGGTGTTTTTTTGATCCTGGTTACTCCTATTCTTCGCACGGCTGCCTATCTTCTTCTGACTGGTTTGCTTTCGGCTTTATCTGAGGCGCTTGGCGGTTCGGTTTTGTCCTTTTTCTTTGGGGTAACCAAAGATATGTTTTCAATTCTTTTGACGCTACTTCTTTGTGTTACAGTTGCCATTTGCCTATCTCTTCAGCTGCTTTGTCTCGGATAAGAGGAATAAGATCATGAAAGAATTTCTTTTGTCGCTTCTTTCGATTGCTTTGTGCGGAAGTGTTTTCCGAATGCTAATTCCAAGGAATGGATCTGAACGGATTCTCCGTTTTGTAATAGCATTGGTGGTTCTTTTGGGAGGAATTAGCTTAATTGTTGAGAGCGGCTGGCTTTCTGGTGATCCTGTATTGCCTTCTCTTTCGGAGACCGAAAGTCAAGAGGCTTTTCGGCAGGAGGTGGAAGAACAAACCCGGCAAGCCTTAGCAGAGCAGATTAGAATGAAAACTCTAGAATTTTCCGGGAAAGAACCGAAAAAAATTGAAATTGAATTATCTTATGAAGAGGGGGTGTTTGTTCTTGGTGAAATTGCCGTAGAGGTGCAGGGGTGTGAGGAAGAGCAGTTGAAGATGCTGCTTTCCATGTACTTCGGGTACGATGGCTTTGTCATCAGGAATACTGAATAAAATCAAAGAAAGAGGAATAGATATGAAATGGAATATATCGGAATGGAGTTCCCGTGTTTCTCGGTTTTTTCGGCAGAATTCCAAGGTCCTGCTTTTGGGAGCTGCAGCCCTTGCTGTTCTGCTTCTTCTTGCCGGAGTGTTTGGACGCTCAAAAACAGAAGAGAGCAAGGATAACGGGGAAGACCTGAATACCCGCAAGGCTACTCTGGAAAAGCAGATCAGCCAACTTTTGTCACAGATGGAAGGGGTCGGGCGTTGTGAAGTTGTGATTACTTTTGAAAATAGCGGAGAAATTTTTTATGCCGCCGATTCCAAGGTTACTACTGACCAATCGGAACAGGATGGAAAAACTGATTCAAAAACTTCCGTACAGACTGAGTATGTTACGGTAAATTCGTCAGGCAAAACCCAGTTGGCTGTTTTAAAGGAAACCTGTCCTGAAATCCGAGGGGTTGCGATTCTGTGTGACGGAGGCAGCAGTGCACGGATTAAAACAGAAGTGTCTGATCTGGTAGGAACATTGCTGGGTCTTTCCGGCGACAAAATTGCCGTGGGACAGAGACGGAGCAAGTGATATTTTTTACATTGGAGGCGATTGATATGAAAAAGACCCGGTGGTTTATTTTAGGACTGACTGCGGTAATCTGTGTGGCTGTATTTGTGAATTGGAAGTATTTTAATTCACAGGAAAGACCGGAGGACGAAGGTTCGACCGTACAAGGAGACAGCAGTGACAAAAATATGGGAGACGCGTCAGAAGTTCTTTCTCCTCAGGATGACAGTTACTTTGATACTGCTCGGTATTCCCGAAAAAAAGCTAGGGACGAGGCTGTTGCGGTTCTCAATATTCTGATCAGCAATCAGGATACGGAAGAAGCCGCCCGACAGGCCGCCTATGCAGAAATTACGGCATACGCAAAACTTTCCGAAAAAGAAGCCGCAGTGGAAAATTTGATTAAGGCAAAAGGGTTTGACGATTGTATTGTGTTTTTGACCAAAGATACGGCCAGTATTGTAATTGGCTGTGAAAGTCTTTCTTCACAGCAGGCGGCTCAGATTTCCGATATTGTTACGGGAGAAACCGGACTCAGTGCTGCGGTCGTAAAAATTATTCCTTATACGTGATGTGAAACGAAAAGTTTGTAAAAACTTTAGATTTCCCTGTATACAAAATCGGAAAAATATGTTATAATATAAAGAAAGAATCTGTGCCTGACGGCAGGAGGATATCAGAATTATGGAAGAAAAAAACGTTGGTTCGATTAAGATTTCCGAAGAAGTGATTGCCGAGATTGCAATTAAAGCCGCATCCGAGGTAGACGGGGTCGCCCGGGTATCTCAGCGAATGCTGGACAATGCAAAAAAATTGATTACTAATTCCAAAACGCCCTTGGTAAAAGGTATTCAGATTATAACTGGGCCGGAAGGGTTGCTGCTGACGCTACAAATTCACGTTTATGCCGGTCGTCCTATTCCCCGGGTTGCGGAAGAGGTGCAGAGGTGCGTTGCGGATGCGGTTTCTAGTATGACGGGAATTTCCGTTTCGGGCGTGAACATTTCTGTTGTCGGCGTTATGCCGGAAAAGTCTGTTCCAGATGGTGAATAAAAAACAGGAGCGGGGTTGTCGGAAGATGTTTTGGCAACCCTTGGAAAGGTTTTATTGACGATGAAACGAACCGAAGCCCGTAACAGTGCGTTTTTGCTGTTGTTTGAAGCATCTTTTTATTCTTCTCTTGACCGAGATGAATTGCTGGCTTTTGCCTCGAAGTATAACGAAGTGCCAACTGACGAGTTTACGCTGTCTTTGTTTCATGGAGTTCTAGACAGACAATTGGAATTGGACGAAAAAATTAGTGCTTTGTGCCACGGACGTACCGCAAGCCGGATTTCCCGGGCAGTACTAACTGCACTGCGGATCGCGTTTTATGAAATTACTTATACCGATATTGCTCCTTCCATTGCCATCAGTGAAGCGGTAATTCTAGTAAAACGATATGATACGCCGGAAGCGTCTTCGTATGCCAATGGGGTGTTGGCTGCTTATGCCGGAAAATAATTTTCTAGGAATCGATACCAGCAATTATACGACATCTGTGGCGCTTTGGACGCCAAAAGGTCTGGTCAGCCGTCGGAAATTACTTCCGGTTAAGGCTGGTGTTTGTGGTTTGCGGCAAAGTGATGCCGTATTTTTACATCAGAAGCAGTTTCCGACACTTTTGGAAGATTTGCTGCTTCCCTCTGCTTTGACCGCGGTTGGAGTGGCTGCCCGACCGGAAGACCGAGACGGGTCTTATATGCCCTGTTTTACAACCGGGGATTCCTTCGCCCGGGTGTTGGCTCTTGCGTTCGGTTGTCCCCTTTATTCGTTTTCCCATCAGCAGGGACATGTTGCCGCCGGTGTCTGGTCTTCCGGACAGGACGAGTTGACAGAACAGCCTTTTCTTGCTTTTCATGTTTCCGGTGGGACTACCGAATTGATGTATGCCAAAAATTTGCAGAATTTGACGGTTATCGGTCGGTCGTTGGATATCAATGCCGGACAGTTGATTGACCGTGTAGGCGTTCGTCTTGGGTGTTCATTTCCTTGTGGAAAACAGATGGACGAGCTTGCACAGAATGGACGATACTCACTGCGGCATAAGATCTATATGCGGGACGGAAACTGTTCCTTTTCTGGTTTTGAAAATCAGGCACAGGCTCTATTGGAGCGGGGAGAAGCCGCGGAAACCGTGGCTTTTTTTGTAATTTCTGCTGTGGGACAGGCGTTATGTTCTATGTTAGACACTGCGTTAGAACGCTATTCCGGTTTTCCGGTTTTAATGGTCGGTGGTGTCTGTTGTAATTCACTGCTTCGCCTGTTGCTGACTGAACGATACGGTGCTTATTTTGCTGCACCGGAGTTTTCGGGTGATAATGCTGCTGGAATTGCCTATTTGACGAAACGAAGAACGGAGGGGAAACAAGAATGGCGATAAACGGTGCTCTTTCGGTAGATCAACTGAATATATATGTCAAATCTCTGCTGGAAAGTGACCGTCATCTGAAAAATATTTGGGTGCGGGGCGAATTGGTTAATTTTACCCGCAATGCTAAGAGTGGACATTGTTATTTTTCTCTTCGAGACCGGGGTTGCTCGGTTCGCAGTGTGATGTTTCAGTGGCAGGCATCACAGTTAAACTTTCAGCCTGCCGACGGACAGCGGGTTTTACTTCTGTGCCGGGTGTCTCTTTATGAAAGAGACGGACAGTATCAGCTTTATGTGGAGCAGATGTTTCTGGATGGTGTAGGAGATAGCTATCTTGCTTTTGTTCAGTTGAAAGATCGTTTGGAAAAGGAAGGACTGTTTTTACAGAAAAAAGCGCTTCCTTCTTTTCCGCAACAGATTGGAGTCTGTACTTCCCGTACGGGCGCTGCCTTGCGGGATGTGATCAGCGTAGTCCGACGGAATGCGCCTATGGTCAGCATTCGGGTATTCCCTTGCCTAATGCAGGGGGATAAGGCGGCAGCGGAGGTCTGCGCCGGAATCTCTTTCTTTAACGAACGATATCCGGTTGATGTGATTATTGTTGCTCGGGGCGGAGGCGCTTATGAAGACCTTTCTGTTTTTAATGACGAAACTCTTGCCCGAACGGTAGCGGCTTCTGCTATCCCTGTGATCAGTGCAATTGGTCATGAGACTGATACTACCATTCTGGATTTTGCTGCTGATGTGAGAGCTGCTACTCCTTCAGTTGCTGCAGAATTGGCTGTCGGCCAGGTAGGCTCGCTTCAGCTTCGATTTCGGAATGCCGACCGAATGATTCGGCAGTTTTGCCGCCGGGACATGGATGGGCGGGAACAGCATCTGCGTTTGCTTTTTCGGTCGTTGCGGCCGGAGTCTTATTTGGTTCTGCGTAGTTTGGATCTGGACCGGCTGACTAACCGGGTTCTGTCTTCAGGAAAGCAGCGGGAAGAAATGGCGGAAAGTGTTTTTGTGGGATTGACAGCGCGTCTTGCTGCGCTGAATCCGCTGGCTGTGCTTCAGCGCGGGTATGCAGTTGTCCGAATGAAAAACCGAACCCTGGACAGTGTAGACCTGGTTCAAAAAGGCGATTCCCTTGAAATTATTTTAAAGGACGGAGTGATTCACAGTGTCGCAACCGAAAAAACAAAACAAAAGCTATGAGCAAATGGTATCGCGGTTGGAAGAGATTGCTAACTTGCTGGAGCAGGGGGACCTTCCTCTGGAAGAAACCGTCCGAATTTATCGGGAAGCATTAAAACTTTCTTCCGCTTGTTCCCGACTGCTGGAAAAATACCGGCAGGAAATTACGGTGCTTTTGGAGAATGGTGAAGAGGTGGAGCTGGATGAACAGTCTGTACAGTCAGGCGGAAACTGAGTATCGCCGCCAAATTGAACGGGCTTTGGATCGATTTCTGCCTTCTCGAACAGGAGATGTTTTAACCGAGTCTATGCGGTACAGTTTGTTGGCTGGCGGAAAACGGCTGCGGCCGATAATGACACTTGCCTGGTGCCGTCTTTGCGGACAAGACCAGGAAGTTGCTCTGCCAGCTGCGGTTGCAGTAGAAATGGTTCATACCTACTCTTTGATTCATGATGATTTGCCCTGTATGGACGATGATGTCCTGCGCCGGGGATATCCGAGCAATCATGTTGTTTACGGGGAATGGACAGCACTGCTTGCGGGAAGTGGCCTATATAACCGGGCGATAGAGGTTCTTGTTGACGGTGGTAAGCATGTCGGACTTTCAGAGTTGCAGATTTTAGATAGCGTTCGCATCCTATGCTCGGCTGCTGGTACCGACGGGATTTTAACCGGGCAAGTCCTGGATATGGTCAACAATGGAAGCACGTTAGTTGACGCAGATTACTTGGAACGGGTCAATGAGAAAAAAACGGCTTCTATGCTTTGCGCCGCTTGCTTGCTCGGATGTATAGCGGCTGGTGCTGATTCGGTGGTCACTGAGGCTTCGGTCCAGTATGGACGGTTGGTTGGGCTGGCGTTTCAGATGCGGGATGATATTTTGGACATTCAAAGCACTGCGGCAGATTTAGGTAAAACTCCTGGGAAGGATGAACGGGAACAAAAGGTAACGTTTGCCCGCCTTTGGGGCATAGAACGTACGCAAAAAGAGATCGTCCGTTTGAGTCGTGAGGCCGATGCTGTACTCAGTAAATTTCCGGATTCCGGCTTTTTGCGGTGGTTGACGGCCCGTCTTTGTGAGCGGAATCGCTGAAAATGCGTTTAGATTTGTATTTGAGGTGTTATTTAGGGGTTCCTTCCCGGGAAAAGGCCCAAGAAATGATTCAGCAGGGCATGGTTTTGGTGGATGGTCAGGAATGTCGGAAGAATAGCTTTGATGTGTCAGAGTTCATGTCAGTTGTGTTAACCGGAGCTTTAAAATATGTAAGCCGGGGTGGACAAAAGCTAGAATGCGCATTGGATACGTTTGAGATTGATCCTACCGGATTGCGAGTATTGGACGTGGGGGCGTCAACCGGCGGATTTACCGATTGTCTATTGCAGCGCGGCGCGACAGAAGTCTTTGCGTTAGATGTGGGACACTGTCAGTTGGCCCCGTCCCTGCGTGCCAATCCCAGAGTCCGGAGTTTTGAAGGGACTCATATTCGGGATGCGAAAAGCGTGCTTCCGAATTCTGTAGATTTGCTGACTTGCGATGTTTCGTTTATTTCCTTAACACAAGTCATATCGTATTTTCCTTCCCTGCTTTGCGGACAGGATCCGCGGGCTATTTTGTTAATTAAACCACAGTTTGAGGTTCGCCATAAAAAAAGCGTGGTACGGGATCCTAAATTGCATCGTTGGGCGATAACTGAGGTTTTGACCTGTGCAAGGGAACAGGGATTTGTCTGCCGCGGGTTAATTCCATCACCAATTCGGGGAGAAGAAGGGAATACAGAGTATTTATTGTATCTTGGGTTACACGGTCTGGATTTTTTCCCGGATATTTCAGCTGTCGTTTTTTCCGCACTGGAAAAAAAGGAGGAAGAAAAATGACAATTTTAGTAGCTCCAAATGAACAGCGGGACATCGGATTGGAGTACAGCCAGCGGGTTGCACGGATATTATCTAATTGCGGTGTTAAGGTGCTGTCTACTTTGCCGTTTGCATCCGTCGTTCCTGTAGTATCTTATGAAGAAGGATTGAAACACTGCGACATTGTTATTGTCTTGGGCGGTGATGGTACTATTCTGCGCGTTGCGCAGGTAACGGCAGAAGCTCGGAAAGAAATTCTTGGAATTAATTTGGGGAAAATTGGATATATGGCGGGGTTGGAGCCGACACAATTTGCAAAGCTGGTTCAGTTGTGTCGCCGGGAATATTTTGTGGAAGAGCGGATGATGCTTTCGGTACGGGTGCTTCGAAAGGGAGATTCTTTGTTTTGTGCGAAGGCACTCAATGACGTTGTGATTTCTCATGGCGCTATTTCTCGGATGATAGACCTTGAAGTTTTTCGGGGGGAGCAACCGCTGTCTTCCTATCGGGCGGATGGAGTGATTTTTTCAACCCCTACAGGGTCTACCGCCTATTCTCTTTCGGCGGGTGGCCCGGTCATTGAACCGACTTTTCAAGCTATTCTTATGACACCTGTTTGCGCTCACTCTTTGCGTGCCCGTCCAACGTTGTTTTCTGGTGATTCTGAACTGCGTCTGAAAAGCAAAGAGGGAAATACTTTTGTAACAGTAGACGGTGACCGAAATTTTGCATTGCTACCTGGGGATGAAATTCAGATTGTCCGCGCGGAATGTGTGACTCGCTTGATCCGGTTTGATAACAACAGCTTTTGTCATGTATTGAACAATAAACTCAATTAGGTGGTAATGGTGAAATATAAAAATAAGCGGCAGGAGAAACTTCTGGAACTGATTCTTTCTTTGGAAGTGGAAACACAAGAAGAATTGTCTGAACTGCTTTGGAATGCTGGATTTCGGGCTACTCAGGCAACCATTTCCCGGGATATTAAAGATATGGGACTGATCAAAGTAGCGGGAAAGGAGAAAAAATTCCGTTATGTGCCTGCGAAATCGGCGGCGGTTTCTCCTAAGGACCGTTTTTCTGCTTTGATGAAGGATGGGATTCTTCAGGTACTTCCGGCACAGAATATTGTAGTTGTAAAGTGCCATGTCGGCATGGCGCAGGCGGTCTGTGCAGTGATTGACAGCATGAACAATGATAACATTGTCGGCAGTCTTGCCGGCGATGATACGATTTTTCTTGCAGTAACTGATATATCCCATGCCGAACGAATTTGCGCGGAATTCCGCGCAATGATTCACGATTAAATGAGGTGCTGTTCCCATGCTTTTTCATCTTCACATTGAAAATATGGCGGTAATTGAAAAGTGTGATATTTCCTTTTGTGACGGTTTTATTGCATTGACCGGAGAAACCGGAGCCGGGAAATCAATATTGCTTAATTCGATTCGTATGATTATAGGTGAACGGATTTCTAGGGATTTAATTCGAAGCGGTTGTGAAAAGGCGGTGGTAACCGCCACATTTTGCAATTTGTCTGACGGAGTAGTTCATTGTCTGAAAGAATTAGGACTGGAAGTCGAAGACGGAGAGCTCATTTTGCGACGGGAAATTTCGATAGACGGAAAAAATCAAATTCGTTTCAACGGAGTTCCTTTGCCTTTGGCGATGCTTCGGCAGATTGGCGGACTGTTGGTTGACATTCACGGACAGCACGATTCTCGGTCGTTGTTGGATTCAGCCTTACATGTAGATTACTTGGACCACTATGCAGGAATCGAAGTTTTGCGGCAGGAGTACAATACTGTTTTTACAGCCTTGCGGAGAGTTCAGCGGGAAATGGAACAGCTGCGGACTGATGAAGCCGAAAAGCAGTACCGAATGGAATATCTGCAATTTACTGCGGATGAGATTTCTGCAGCTGGATTAAGCGAAGCCGAAGAGGAACAGTTGCGGAGACGGAGAACCGTGCTAGTGAATTTTGAACGGATTGCGCGGTCTATAGGTTCCTGCCGAGAATCTTTGTCTGGTGATAATGGTGCGCGAGATCGAATTGCGGTTGCACTGGAGGCCGTGAAGGCTGTGGAATCTTTTTCACCAGAGTTGGAAAGTCTTTGCAGTCGATTGACGGACTTATCTGACAGTTTGGAAGATCTGATTCGAGAGCTAGGCGGACAGATAGAAGAGGACACGTTTGACCCGGAAGAGTTGGAACAGATTGAGGCGCGCTTGGATCTATTTTACCGGCTCAAACAAAAATACGGAGGGTCGGTGCGTGCGGTTTTGGAACGGGGGAAAGCTGCCCAGGAAGAATTGAATACGATTCTTTGTTCCGATCAGCGATTGATCGAATTAAGTGCTCGGCAGACGGCTTTGGAAGAGCAGCTAGACAATTGTTCCGGACGGCTTACAGAAGCTCGAAGGGAGGCTGCCTGTAGGCTGGAGAAGGAAATCGAAGCGCAAATGCACTTCCTGGACATGCCAGGCGCAGTATTTCAGGTTTCGATTACGCCCTGTGTCCCCGGTGCAACAGGAGCGGATCAGGTGGTCTTTCTTCTTTCCGCAAATGTTGGAGAAGAGGTGCGTCCTTTGGCAAAGATAGCCTCCGGTGGTGAGCTATCCCGGATTATGCTTAGTCTCAAAGCGGTCTTGATCTCTGAAAATGAAGCTCAGACATTGGTTTTTGACGAAATCGATACTGGGGTCAGTGGAAAAGCTGCGGAAAAAATTGCATTAAAGCTTCGAGAACTTTCTAGACGTGGACAGGTTCTGGTTGTGACACATTTAGCACAGATTGCTGCTTATGCAAAACAGCATTTTCGGATTGAAAAACAGGAACGGGATGGCCGTACATTTACTGCAGTGTATCCGCTGGACCATTCCGGACGAAGAGAAGAGCTTGCCCGGATTATGGGCGGCTTAACGCCTGGACAGGCTACATATAAGGCGGCGGAGGAGTTCCTGTTATCTGCAGATAAGAAATGAGAAAAGAAAGGATAAAAACGATGCGGAATCTTGAAAAAAATTACGATCCTAAACAAATTGAGGATCGGATTTATCGCCAGTGGAGCGAGCAGGGATGTTTTCATGCCCGAATAAATCCAGAGAAAAAACCTTATACCATTGTTATTCCGCCGCCAAATATTACCGGACAGCTGCATATGGGACATGCGTTGGACGAAACTTTACAGGATATTTTAATTCGCTATAAGCGGATGTGCGGCTATGAAGCCCTTTGGCTTCCTGGAACGGATCATGCGTCGATTGCGACCGAAGCCAAAATTGTGGAGGCTATGCGCAAGGAAGGCCTGACTAAAGAAGATGTCGGGCGGGAATCCTTTCTGGAACGTGCGTGGGCTTGGAAAAAGCAATATGGTGGACGGATTATTGAACAGTTGAAAAAATTAGGGTCTTCCTGTGATTGGGAGAGGGAACGTTTTACTATGGATGAGGGTTGCTCCGAAGCGGTACAGACGGTCTTTTTGCAGCTCTATGAAAAAGGATATATTTATCGGGGAGAACGAATTATCAACTGGTGTCCCCATTGCAAAACTTCAATTTCCGATGTTGAAGTTGAATATGAAGAACAAAACGGACATTTTTGGCATTTGCGCTATCCTTTTGAGGACGGTTCCGGATATCTTGAATTAGCCACAACACGTCCGGAAACGTTATTGGGAGATACGGCGGTAGCAGTGCATCCTGATGATGCCCGGTATGCTTCTGCAATTGGAAAAATGTTGATTCTTCCCTTAGTGGGTCGTAGGATTCCTGTTGTTGCGGATACCTATGTGGACAAAGAGTTTGGAACTGGTGTTGTGAAAATTACGCCGGCTCACGATCCCAATGACTTTGAAGTGGGACAGCGGCATAACCTTCCGGTGATCAATGTCTTGACCGATGATGCAAAAATTGTTTCCGAGTATCCCGCTTATGCAGGAATGGACCGTTATGAGGCGCGAAAGGCGATTGTTTTTGATCTGGAGGCACAGGGATACCTGGTTCGAGTGGAAGAGCATGCACATAATGTAGGAACCTGTCAGCGCTGTGGAATAACTGTAGAGCCTCGGGTGTCCCTGCAATGGTTTGTCCGGATGGAAGCTTTAGCAAAACCTGCAATTGACGCTGTCCGGGAGCATCGAATTCGTTTTGTGCCGGAGCGGTTTGAGAAGAATTATTTTCACTGGATGGAAAATATTCGTGATTGGTGTATTTCACGCCAGCTTTGGTGGGGACATCGGATTCCGGCCTGGTACTGTGAGGACTGCGGCGAAATGATTGTTTCTGCGCAAGCTCCAGAGTTTTGTTCCGGTTGCGGTTCTTCGTCTTTTCAACAGGATCCGGATACGCTGGACACATGGTTTTCTTCGGCATTATGGCCTTTTTCTACCTTGGGATGGCCGAAACAGACCGAAGATCTTGCGTATTTCTATCCTACCTCTACTTTAGTTACTGGTTATGATATCATTACTTTTTGGGTTTCCCGTATGATCTTTTCTGCGTTGGAATATACTGGAAAAATCCCCTTTGAAACGGTTTTGATTCACGGTTTGGTCCGGGACAGTCAAGGACGAAAGATGTCAAAGTCTTTGGGAAATGGAATCGACCCCTTAGAACTGATTGACCAGTATGGTGCCGATGCCCTTCGCTTTACTTTAGTCAGCGGTAATTCACCTGGAAATGATATGCGTTTTTATATCAAGGAGGTAGAATCTTCCCGGAACTTTGCAAATAAACTGTGGAATGCGGTCCGTTTTGCTTTGACCTATTTAACCATTGATACAGTGACACTTCCGGCTGAGATGCAACTGGAAGATCGGTGGATACTGCATAAGTGCAACCGGTTAGTTCGGGATGTCCGGGAGAATTTGAACAAGTTTGAATTGGGAATTGCTTTACAGAAACTTTACGATTTCCTTTGGGACGATTTGTGCGACTGGTATATTGAATTAATTAAACCCCGGCTGTTTGAAACCAATACAGACCAGATGACCCGGATTTCCGCACAGCAGGTGTTATCTTATGTGTTGGTGCAGACACTGTCGTTGCTGCATCCTTTTATGCCATTTATTACAGAAGAGCTCTATCAAAGCTTACCTCATTTTCCCGGGTGTGGAAATTTATTGATGGTTGAACCTTACCCCGAATATACGGAAACCCTGGAGTTCTGTTCTGCGGCAGAGGAGATGGGCTGCATTATCGAGTTGATCCGACAGATTCGGCAACTTCGTAATCAGATGAATGTGCCATATTCTAAGAAGACGCGTTTGTATCTGGAAACGAAGCACATAAGTACCTATAGAGACGGTATAGAGTGTATCAAACGTTTGGCATCTGCCGAAGCTCTTTTGTTTGAAAAGGTTCCAGACGGGTTAAATGTAACATCGGTTGTAACGTCCGATGTTAAGGCGTTTATTCCGTTGGGTGAACTGGTAGATTTGGAAAAAGAAAAAAATCGCCTTTTGACTGAAAAGAAAAAGCTGGAAAATGAGATTGCACGTTTGAACACAAAACTTTCCAATCCTGGCTTTATAGCAAAGGCTCCGGAGAAAGTGGTCTTAGAAGAAAGAGTTCGTCTGGAAGGCTATCAGAAACAAATAGAAAACACGTTGGAAGTGCTGGCAAAACTCTCTTAAAATCCGAATTTTTCATGAAATTTAAAAAATGCTATAAAAAGACTCTTGCTTTTTTAAGTTAAACATGATATTATAAATATACTGTAGGTAAATATGGTTGATTGTATTGTTGTCGGGGCTGGCGCCGCTGGGATGATGTGCGCTGGCATTGCAGCTGCAGAAGGCAAAACAGTCCTTTTGCTGGAACGAAACAGAATTTGCGGAAAAAAACTTCGGATTACAGGAAAAGGACGGTGCAATCTGACCAATGCCTGCGACCAGAATACGTTCCTTGCTTCGGTAGTTCGGAATCCACGTTTCCTGTTTAGTTCCTATGCAGCGTTTCCGCCGGAAGCGGTAATGGCTTTTTTTGAATCCCTAGGAGTTTCTCTGAAAGTGGAACGGGGAAACCGAGTGTTTCCCCAAAGCGATCGGGCTGCGGATATTGCAGATGCTCTGGGGACATTTGTATTGAAGACCGGAGTTCGACTGCGTCAAGCGTTTGTTCGGGACCTTTTGATTTGGGACGGTGCGGTTTACGGTGTTGTCTTGGAAAACGGACAGGTCGAGGAGGGAAGACGCGTTGCGGTTGCCTGCGGTGGAATATCTTATCCAAGCACCGGATCGGATGGATCTGGTTATCGTCTTGCCGCTCAGGCGGGGCATACCATAATTCCCCCGCGTGGTTCTTTGGTTCCTTGGAAAACAACTGAGTCAGCGTTCTGTTCTTCTTTACAGGGGCTGTCTTTGAAAAATGTTGCGTTGACGGTGCTGCGAAACAGTAAAGTAATTTATACAGATTTTGGTGAAATGCTGTTTACGCATTTCGGCGTTTCTGGTCCGATGGTTTTGAGTGCTTCTTGCTTTTTACAGCCAGGGGACGAATTCCGGATTGACCTAAAGCCCGCACTGGAGGAAGCTGTTTTGGATCATCGGTTGCAATCCGATCTTGCAAAATACCACGGAAAGGCTCTTTCCAATGCCCTGCGGGATTTGCTACCGTCCAAAATGATTTTGCCCTTACTTCACCGTTGTGGAATATTGCCTGATCAAAAGGCTTATTCTTTGAACAGAGAAGAGCGTCTTTCCATAGTTCGCATGATGAAATCATTGTCTTTGACAGCATCGGAGGCTCGACCTGTAACTGAAGCAATTGTCACTGCTGGCGGCGTTTGTGTTGACGAGGTTGATCCTCGTACGATGGCGTCCCGTAAAGTAAAAGGTTTATATTTTGCGGGGGAAATTTTGGACGTTGATGCATATACCGGAGGATTCAATTTACAAATTGCATTCTCGACCGGTTATTTGGCTGGGAAGGCGCTTGGCACAGATTTTGGGAAAGGTTGCTGATGTTTTGATTAATATTGCTATTGATGGTCCTTCCGGTTCCGGAAAAAGTACGCTGGCAAAGCTTCTTGCAAAACGATTGTGTTATTTATATATGGATACCGGAGCGCTTTACCGAGCGGTGGGGCTTTATATGCTTCGGCATTTTCCTGATGGTTGGTCGGAAGAAATTCTGACCGATGCGTTAGAAAACATTCAGCTTTCTTTAGAGTTTAGTTCAGGTAACCAAACAGTTTTTCTAAATGGGGAAGATGTCACGCACGACCTTCGTACTCAAGAAGTTGCGATGGCTGCTTCTCAGGTTTCTGCTGTTCCGAGGGTCCGAATATTTCTTTTGGATTTGCAAAGGAATATGGCCAGGGAAAACAACTTAATTATGGATGGTAGAGATATCGGGACGGTCGTATTGCCGGATGCGCAGGTAAAAATTTTTTTAACAGCATCTCCGGAAGTCCGTGCCCAAAGGCGGGTCGCCGAGTTGAATGCAAAAGGAATCGCTTGTGATTTTGACACGGTTCTTACAGAAATTCTTCAGCGGGATCGGAACGATTCTACTCGAATGGCCGCGCCTTTAAAAAAGGCGGAAGATGCCGTGTTATTTGATAATTCTGCTTGTGACTTGGACCAGACGGTGGAACGAGCGCTTGCAATTATAAGGAGTCGGCTGCCGTGATATATCGCTTTGCTCATGTACTCTTTTCCTTTTGGTTCCGTTGTTTGAATCGGCTGATTATTAAAGGTACGGAGCATATTCCCAAAGACGGAGCTTTAATCTTGTACGGGAATCATTTTTCCAATTGGGATCCCATTCTTTTGAATGTTGCTTTTTCACGTCCTATCCGTTTTATGGCAAAACATTCCCTGTTTCAAATCCCTATTGTTGGTGCCTGTTGCCGTGCTTACGGCGCGTTTCCTATCAATCGGGGGAAGGCAGATTTGTCTGCCATCAAAACGGCGTTACGGGTTTTGAAAAACGGTGAGGTTCTTGGAATTTTTCCAGAAGGAACTCGGGTTAGTGAGGAAAATTCTTCCGCAAAAGGCGGAATTGCGATGTTTGCGTTTAAATCTGGTGCTCTGTTACAGCCCGTTCATGTTGCTTATCGTCGCCGTCTTCAGATTTTTAATCATATTGAAGTGTGTTTTGGTCCTGCGATATCCCCGGAAACGTTGTCGTTTGGTTCCCATCCGAAAGCGGAAGATTACAGTCGGATCGGTTCGGAATTAATGCAGAGGTTGTATCGGCTTTGACGGAGTTTCCTTATGTTTGAATTGATTATTTCTAAGTATCTTGGGTATTGCTTTGGTGTTTCCCGGGCGATGAAAACCCTCTTTGATACAATTAGTACACAACACAATGGTTCTGTATATACCTATGGACCGATTATTCATAACCGCCGTATTACTGATCAGTTGGAACAACGTGGCGTGGCAGTGATTGAACAGATTGATCAGGCAGAACCGGGGTCTTTGGTTTTTATCCGTACGCATGGGGTTTCGGATTCTGTAAAAGATCAGTTGTGTGATAAAGGCGTTTCCTATGTAGATTTGACCTGTCCTTATGTGCAGAAAATCCATCAAATTGCCCGGCAATGTTCCCATCTTATTATTGCAGGAGACATTGATCATCCTGAGGTTCAGGGAATTGTGGGCGACGCTGCGGGAAACTGTGATGTTGTGCGTTCTCTGGCGGAATTGAAGGAATTACTTCATACGCCTCCATTCTTTCTTCGTACCTTGGTGGTACAAACTACTTTTCAAATGGAAGAGTGGATGGATATGAAGAAATATGTTCTTTCTTTTCGTAAAACGGCGTCTGACTGGACAGATTCCGAAGGGCTTGCGGTGTCCCCAGTTACTGTCTGCGATACCATTTGTAGTTCTACTTATGACCGTCAACGGGAAGTGAAGCAAATGGCGGAGACATGCGATTTTATTGTAATTGTTGGAGACAAACACAGTTCCAACACAAAAAAACTCTATGAACTTGCGTCCGCGCGCTGTGAGGCTTGTTTCATTGAGGACTTTACTGAGTTACCACACAATTTGGGTCGGTATAAAAAAATCGGATTGTCTGCCGGTGCCTCCACGCCTGACAGTACAATCGAGGAGGTTATTAACAACATGAATGAAAACAATGTCACAACCATGAGCGATGAGGATTTTGATTTTGCGCAGGCGCTGGAAACGTCCCTGCAAGTGACCCGCGTCGGGCAGCGCAAAACCGGAGTGGTCAGCGTCATTGGTTCCAACGAAGTTCAATTGGAACTTGGCGGAAAACACACCGGGTTTATTCCCTTATCGGAATTCTCGGAAGAAGAATTGAGTCAATTGAAGGTTGGAGATGAGATTGACGCATTTGTAATGAAGGTCAGCGATTCGGAAGGTACTGCATTGATGTCCAAGAAGAAGCTAGATTCTATCAAAGGATTTGAGAAGATTGAAGCAGCCAAAGAATCCGGGGAAATTTTGTCAGGAAAAGTTGCGGAAGTCGTTAAAGGTGGACTTGTAGTTTACGTGAATTCGGTTCGCGTCTTTATTCCTGCGTCTCAGTCTTCCTTGCGTCGGGATACTGATTTAGAAGCAATGCGTGGACAAGATGTCCGCCTTCGTATTATCGAAGTAGAAAATGGTAAGCGCCGCAGAGTGATTGGTTCGATCCGTTCTGTTCTGAAGGAAGAAAGAGATGCATCCCAGGCGGAAGTATGGGCTAATATAGAAGAAGGCAAGGTTTATACCGGCGTTGTGAAGTCATTGGCATCTTTCGGAGCTTTTGTTGATATTGGCGGCGTAGATGGATTGGTACACATTTCTGACTTGTCTTGGTCTAAATTGAAACATCCCTCAGAGGTTCTTGCTGAAGGACAGACTGTGGAAGTTGTTGTGAAATCTTTTGATCCGGAAACTCATAAGATTTCTTTGTCTTACAAGAAGGATGCCGACAATCCCTGGCTGCTTCTTAAGGAGAAGTATCAGGTGGGTGATGTGATTCCTGTAAAGGTTCTAAAACTGATGACCTACGGCGCGTTTGTTTCTGTTGTTCCCGGGATTGATGGGTTGGTGCATATTTCTCAGATTGCCAATCATCGCGTTGAAAAGGTTTCCGATGCGTTGAAAGTTGGTCAGGAAGTAAATGCCAAGATTATTGAAATCAATTATGAAACCCAGAAGATTAGCCTTTCTATTAAGGCTGCGTTAGAGGAAAATGAGGATTTATCCTCTGCTGACGACGAAACAGCGGGTGTAACGGAATAACTCCGTACCGTTTGCTTGCTTTTGGCTCCTGCGGAACGGGCCTTGCAGAGGCTGATTCCACGGGAGCCGGTTTTATTTACCAAGCGGAATGAACCGAGACCGGAGGGAATATGATGGAATATAAAGTTTCATTGGCTAGTATCATCGACAATCTCAAATTGAAAATTATTTATCTGCCGGAGGATGCCGGCCCCACGGGAAAGGAACGGATGGTTACCTCTGTGGAAGTGAACCGCCCGGGATTGATTCTTGCCGGGTTTTATGATCATTTTGAGGATAGCCGTATTCAAATTTTTGGGAATGTTGAAATGAGTTTTTTGGAGGATATGAATTCGGAAAAACGGCTTCATATTCTGGATGTACTTTGTGCACGTGGTGTTCCGGCAATTGTTGTTACCCGTGATAAAGAACCTTTTGCAGAAATGCTTACAAGTGCGAAAAAATATGGAATTCCGCTTTTGATTTCCAAGAGTTCCACTTCCCGTTTTATGTCTGCCCTGATTAGTTTCCTGAATGTGGAAATGGCTCCGCGAGTTACTCGGCACGGTGTTTTGGTAGAAGTATACGGGGAAGGCATTTTGATTCTTGGGGACAGCGGAATTGGCAAAAGCGAAACAGCAATGGAACTGCTGAAACGGGGACACCGTCTAGTTGCAGATGATGCTGTTGAAATCAAAAGTGTTTCCGATATTACGCTTGTAGGGAGCTCTCCCGATTTAATACGGTATTTAATTGAACTGCGTGGAATTGGAATTGTGGATGTTCGTCAGATTTTTGGAATGGGTGCGGTCAAGGAGACTTCTAAAATTGATTTGGTTGTACAATTGGAAAAATGGAATGAACAGAAGCAATATGACCGACTTGGAATTGACGACCAGTTTTATGAACTTTTGGATCACAAGATTCCATCTGTAACGATTCCTATTATGCCAGGGCGAAATTTAGCGGTTATTGTAGAAGTTGCGGCGATGAACAACCGGCAGAAACGTTCAGGATACAATGCTGCTGTAGAGTTTAATAAACGTTTGCTGCAACAATTGGGCAGCGAAGGAGAATCCTAACTGCATTAAAGTACTTTTGTTTCTAAGGAAAGGAGATATAAAGTGGAAGGTATTATTGGTTTTTTACAGAACGAAAACATCCGTTTTCGGACACAAGTTTCTTTAGCGTCCTGTACTACCTTCCGGATCGGTGGACCTGCGGATCTTTGCATTTATCCTTCTTCTTTGGAACAAGCGGCTGCTTTGGTTCGTTTTTTTAAAAAAATTGAATGCACTTACTTTATAATTGGCAAGGGATCAAACCTTTTGATGCCGGATGAGGGAGTCCGCACACCTTTAGTTTTTACGGAATCTATGGATTTTCTGTCATTTTCTGAGGGTGGTATTCAGGCTGGAGCAGGTGTATCCCTAGCCAGGCTTTCTAATTTTGCAGCAGAGCATGGAATCGGTGGATTAGAATTTCTTCATGGCATTCCAGGTAGTGTAGGAGGCGGTGTGTTTATGAACGCAGGTGCTTACGGAGGAGAAATTAGTCAGGTTTTGCAGGAAAGTGTTTCTGTGAACAGAAATGGAGAAAAACAGGTTCGTACTTTGGCAGAACATGCTTTTTCTTATCGGCATTCTTCTGTGGCACCGGGGGAAATTCTTTGTTCTGCCCTGTTTACCGGGGTTTCAGATACTCCGGAACAAATCCGTGAACACATTGCGGAATTTGACCGGCGCCGACGGGCAAAACAGCCTTTGGAATATCCCAGTGCCGGAAGCACCTTTAAACGACCCAAAGGATATTTTGCCGGGCAGCTAATTGAGAAATGCGGGTTGAAAGGGTTTCGAGTGGGCGATGCCCAGGTAAGTGAAAAACATGCTGGATTCCTGATTAACCGGGGACATGCGACCTATGCGGAAATGACTGAATTAATTTCTTTAGTTCAAAATCGAGTGCTTTCACAGTTCGGTGTTTATTTAGAGCCTGAAGTTAAAATTTTAAAATAAAGGAACGGTATCATGTCCTACGCGTTGGAAGTAAAACGCAATCTTTTGCAGCTTTCAGTTTCTCCTTGTTGCAAAATTGCGGAATTGTATGGTTTTTTGCTTTTTTCAAATCGATGTTCAGAAACCGAACTTCGAATTGTTTCTGCTTACCCGGAAATTTCAGCCCGATATTTGCCTTGGCTGAAAGAAGCCGGTGTTACTGATTACATGGTATCTTTCCATGGTGAGAAGTTTAAAACGCAGGTTTTGGTTGCTGCGCAGCCGAGTCAAATCCGTGCGCTGCTTGTACAGATGGGAAACTGTTCTTTTGCTTCTCCGCTGCGAATTAATTTTGGTTTATTAGAGCTAGAATGTTGCCAACGGGCATTTTTACGGGGTGTATTCTTAGCTTGCGGTGGAATCGGAGATCCTCAAAAGAGTCATTTTGTAGAGCTTCGAACATCGCATCATATTCTTGCTTCTGATTTTACCCGTCTTTGTGAAGAATTGTCGTTATATCCGGGGACAAGCCTTCGGCGTGGGAAAAAGATTATCTATTGGAAATCCATAGATGCGATTCAGGATTTTTTGACAATGATTGGTGCTACCGGTGCAGTGCTTGATTATGCAAATGCGGAAATTCTGAAAAATATTCGGAACGGAGTTAATCGGGTGAGTAATTGTGATTCCGCAAATGCTGATAAAATTGTTTCGGCTGCAGGTAAGCAGTTGCGGGCAATTCGTTTTTTGGAAAAGAACGGGTATTTCTATCCTAACGAAGCATTAGCGCAAATTGCTCGGCTGCGAGTTGAATTTCCAGAAGAAACACTGGAAGTATTGGGGTCGCGTTGCCAGCCGCCACTTTCAAAATCCGGTGCGTCTCATCGGATGAGGAAGATTTGTGAAATTGCAAATGCCATGGAGGAAAAAGTGCGATGAGTTTTGTTCATTTACATGTTCATACTGAATACAGCCTTTTAGACGGCGCTTGTAAAATAAAAAAAATGTTTCCTTTGCTGAAGGAAATGGGACAAGATACCATTGCTATTACAGATCACGGTGCTATGTACGGGGTAATTAATTTTTACAAGTATGCGAAACAGGCAGGCATCAAACCAATTATTGGCTGTGAGGTATATACTGCGCCTCGTACCCGCTTTCAGAAGGAAAACAAGGAATTGGACGGTGATCTGGGACATTTAGTTTTGCTGTGTAAGGATACTCCAGGCTATTATAATTTGATTGAAATGGTTTCCCGAAGTAATATGGAAGGGTTTTACTACAAACCCCGTGTGGATATGGAGTTGTTGGAGCAGTACCATGAGGGTTTAATTGCCCTTTCCGCCTGCTTAGCCGGAGATGTTCCGCAGCATCTTCTGCAGAATGATTATGAGGGGGCAAAGCGAAAAGCACTGGAATATCTGCGGATTTTTGGCGAGGGAAATTATTATCTTGAATTACAGGATCATGGACTGGAAGAACAAAAAATTGTAAACGAAGGATTGATTCGCCTGTCTCGGGAAACAGGAATCCCTTTGGTTGCTACCAATGACGCGCATTATCTTCAGAAAAAAGATGCAAAAGCACAAAAAGTGCTGGTTTATATTCAGATTAAAAAGACGTTGAACGAACCTTCCGGTATGGGTTTTGAGACCGATGAATGGTATCTAAAATCTGAGGAAGAAATGCGGAATTTGTTTGAATATGTGCCGGAAGCCATCGAAAATACGCAGATTATCGCAGACAAGTGCAATGTTTCTTTTCCGGAACTGGACGACCCGAAACATAAAAAATATAAACTGCCGGATTTTAAGTTACCGGAAGGAAAAGACCATTATGAGTATTTGAAGGAAATCACTTACATTGGATTTGAAAAACGATATCCCGGAAAAACGAATGATCCCGAATTGCTGGAACGAATGAACTATGAACTTGCTACGATTCATCAAATGGGTTTTGTGGACTATTTTTTGATTGTATCAGATTTTGTTCAGTGGGCAAAGGATCATGGAATTCCGGTAGGACCGGGTCGAGGGTCCGGGGCTGGAAGCATTGTTGCCTATTGCATTCGTATTACCGACGTGGACCCCATCAAATACTCTCTGGTATTTGAACGTTTTTTGAATCCTGAACGGGTTTCTATGCCGGACTTTGATATTGATTTTTGTTATGCGCGCTGCGAAGAGGTTATTAATTATGTAATTCAGAAGTACGGAGAAGAAGAGGTTGCGAACATTGTTACATTTGGAAGCTTAAAAGCAAAGAACGCTGTCAAGGATGTTGCTCGTGTAATGAATTTTCCGTTGAATGAAGCTAATGCTATTACGAAAATGATTCCAGAAAAAATGTCTTTACACGATTGCATTGAGACCGTTCCTGAGCTGCGGGAACTATACCGAAGGGATTCCCATGTCCGCGAGCTTTTGGATCTGTCAGAAGGAGTAGAAAACTCTCCCCGACACACTTCTGTTCATGCTGCAGGCATTGTGATTGCTAGTAAACCAATTTATAAATATGTTCCCCTTCATGTAAATGGAACCAGTTTGGTGACTCAGTTTGACATGAAGTTGGTGGAAGAACTGGGACTGTTGAAAATGGATTTTCTGCGGCTTCGAAATTTGACGGTGATTGAAGACGCCTGTAAACAAATTCGACGGAAAGTGCCTGGATTTATGATTCAGGATGTGGACTTGGACGACCGACTAGTCTACGAAATGTTGTCTCAGGGAAAAACCGAAGGTGTATTTCAGTTAGAATCTGGAGGAATGAAAAGTACACTGATATCCTTGAAGCCGAAGAATATTGAAGATATTACTGCTGTTATTTCCCTTTACCGGCCGGGGCCGATGGATTCTATTCCTGTTTATATTTACAATAGTGCCCATCCGGAAGAAATCCATTATAAACATCCTCTGTTGAAAGATATTTTGGATGTAACCCATGGCTGTATGGTATACCAGGAACAGGTAATGCAGATTGTTCGGACGCTGGCAGGATATTCCTTTGGCCGTGCAGACCTAATCCGACGTGCTATGGGGAAGAAGCAGGCCGACGTTATGCGGGAAGAACGGGAATACTTTATTAATGGAAAAAAGCGCGCCGATGGGTCGATGGAGTGTTGTGGCGCTGTTGCTAACGGGGTTCCTGCTGATGTGGCAAACGATATCTTTGATGAAATGGTCAAGTTTGCCGAGTACGCTTTTAATAAAGCTCATGCAGTGTGCTATGCCTATGTGACTTATTATACGGCGTTCCTTAAATGTCATTATCCCAGAGAATATATGGCTGCGTTGTTGACCAGTGTTTTGGATAAGACTGACAAAATGGTAAGGTATATCAACGAATGCAAAAGCAGCAGTATTGACGTTCTTCCACCGGATATTAACGAATCTGAAGTGGATTTTTCTGTGGTGAATCAGAATATCCGGTTTGGGCTTGCTGCAGTAAAAAATGTGGGCCGGGGTGTTGTGGAACAGATTATCCGCGAACGGGAGACCAATGGACTTTTTCAGAATTTTTATGAATTCTGTGAGCGAATGATGAAAGTATCGAAGGATGTGGACTCCCGCACCGTAGAAAGCTTGATCCGCTGCGGAGCTTTTGATTCCTTTGGGCAGCACCGACGGCAGTTAGAAATTGCTTACGGAGAAATACGCAAAAGTTTAGTAAGCACGATCCAGGAACAGCAGGAAGGGCAGTTCAGCTTGTTCGGAGGTGCAACTGCTCCGGCTCCGGTATATAAATATCCGGATGTGGAACCCTATACCAAAAAGGAAATGCTGAATATGGAAAAAGAGATGACCGGCCTGTATTTGTCGGATCATCCGATGAAGGAATATTCGCATATGTTTGAGCAAACCAAGGCTTCGACTATTGCCGAACTCAACGACGAAGATGCTGGATTTGAACATAATGATAAAGTAACAGTATTTGGTATTTTGGCCAAGGTTATAAAGAAAATGACCAAAAATGAAACGATGATGGCCATTCTCCAATTAGAAGATCTGACTGGGAATATGGAGGTTCTTGTTTTTGGAAAGGCGTATGAACGGATGCTTCCTTATCTGGAAGAAAATAATATTGTAATTATTTCCGGCAAACTGAGCATCAAAGACGATTTTGCCCGGCGGGACGATGAAGAAGATGGGGAAGAGGCGCGTGAACCTGCAAAGTTGATTGCGCAGGAAATTCAGGTCGTTTCTTCTCCCAGTGCGCAGGTATCAGCACCAGAACCTGTCTCGGAAAAACGGGTTTTGTGTGTAAAAGTTTGTCAGAACGATAACGAACAGGTTCAGAACTGTGTTCGCCTGTTACAAGCATATCGAGGCGAAAATGAGGTGATTTTTCTCTTTGAGGATATCCGGAAGCAGGCAAAATTCAACGGAAATGGGGTAGAGCTTTCTTGGGATTTGATTAGTCAATTGAAAAAACTTTTGGGAGATCGGAATGTATTTGTACGGGAGGTCATGCAATGATTTCCATGCTTGAAACTGAATACCAGGGACAGTCGGCCTTTTGTCTTCAGGATGGGGAACGTCGTCTGGCATACTGTCTTTATCTTCCAGAAGGGGAAATTTTAGATGTTATTTGCCTAGAAGATGTTTCCGATGCGCTTTTGATTCCTTTGGGGCTTGCGGTGCTCAGTAAGATGGAGTATCAAGGAGTAGAATCGGTACTGTGCAAAAACAGAACTTTGAAGGCTTGGTTGGAAAAACTTCGTTTTACTCCCTGTGCCAATGGATGGTGTGTCTCGCTGAAAGATTATTTTTGTTGTTTCTGTAATGGTGGAAAGGATTTAATGCATGAAAAAGAAGAGCCGTGTTAAGCTTTTTCTTTGTATAGGTCTGTGTTTTCTTGGGTTGATTTTGAATTTCCTACCCACCGGCGTACAGTTTTTATGGCAGTTATTAATGTTGATTTCCGGTTGTTTTGCGCTTTATGTTGCGGGAAATGCGGCAGCAGACCGGTTCCCGAAACTGAAGAAAACGGTATTTATACTGAAATGTATTTTCTGGGGCTGCTTTTTTCTTTGCCTTGGAACTTTTTTAGTTGTGGAAAGTTTGATTTTGTCGGAAGAACGCACAGAAAAAAACATTCCGAATGTGGAATATGTTTTGGTTTTGGGAGCGGGGGTAAATGGAGAAACCATGTCAGCTATGCTTTGGGAGCGAGTGAATGCTGCCTATTCTTTTTGGCAGACACATCCTTCTTCTGTTTTGATTTTGTGCGGTGGGCAGGGACCTGGGGAGTGGATTAGCGAAGCCGAATGTATGGCCCGTTGGTTCCTTGAAAAAGGTGTTCCAGAGGATCAATTGATTCTGGAAGATCAAAGTACTAATACCAAAGAAAATATTGCAAACGCACGGGAGCTTCTTACTCAGCGCGGCGTTGAAGATTCCTCTGCGGTAGCAGTTGTGACTACCGGGTTTCATTTGTATCGTGCGAAAGAACTGGCCAGGCAGGAAGGGTTTGTTCCTTATGGGATTAGTGCTCGGCTTCCGCGGCAGCCGTTCTTTTGGCTGAACTACCATTGCCGGGAATTTGTTTCGGTTCTACTGATGTGGTTCCGATAAGTCAAATGACATATTTTGTAAAATATCTGCATAGAAAATAGTTGAAAGGGGAGAACAAACCCATGTTAGAACAAATAAAACCTTCGGAATGGAATGATAATCTTTTCCGGGTGATTTCAAAAGAATGGATGCTCTTAGGGGCAGGAAATTCGGACGGTTATAATATGATGACCGCTTCTTGGGGAGAGATGGGCCATTTGTGGAATCGTGATGTTTGTACGGTATTTATTCGCCCACAAAGATATACCTATACTTTTTTTGAACAGGAAGCAAACTTTTCTGTGTCTCTCTTCGGAGAAGAACATCGAGATGTTTTGCAATTTTGTGGTGCTCATTCCGGACGTGATTGCAATAAAGCTGCGGAAGCTGGATTAACACCGATTTTTCAGAATGGTACTGTGTTGTTTGCGCAGGCCCGGCTCAGCCTTGTCTGTCGTAAAATTTATGTTGCAGATTTGACTCCTCAGAATTTTGTAGATTTGTCTCTGATCTCAAAATACTATCCGCAAAAGGATTTTCATCGCTGTTATGTGGGGGAAATCGAAGCAATTTTTCGTAGTTGCTGAATATCCTGTAAGAAACGGTTAAAAATACTCCCGACTGATTTTTTCAGCTGGGAGTTTTTTTATAAAGAAGGTGGTCATGCATATGAAGCCAAAGAAGCAAAATAAGGAAATTCGTTTTTTTTCCGATTCTTCCAAGGTATTACAGGAACAGACGATTCATCCGGATAAAAACGGAATATTTGATTTATCCTTTTTAGTTCCTACAGGGGATTTGGCAAAAGATAAAGATCATTGGAAAACACTGTTTTCACAGGATGCTACTTTGATTGACCGAGAATTTACCGGTGGAAAAGGTCGATTACACTGCTGCGCTTTCTTCTTTGATGGAATGGTCAAAAGTGATATTATTTATGACAGCATTATTCGGCCGATAGTAACCTGCGTACGCGGTGAATGGTTTTGTGCTTCTGATGTCTGCAGTGAAATTTTATTTGCTGCAGATGCAAAAACAGAGTCAGATCCTGCAAAATTGACCGAATCACTGCTCAGTGGAGACACCCTTCTTTTTATTGACGGTTTTCGGGAAGCAATTATTGTCAGTTCCAAAGGGTTTCCGCAACGTTCGGTGGAGGAGCCCGGTGGAGAGACAGCTTTACTTGGCCCCCGGGAAGGATTTACGGAATCGTTGCTGATGAATGTTGCGATGCTTCGACGGAAATTAAAAACGCCGGATTTAAAAATTGTTTCCAGAACTTTTGGTTCTCGCAGTAATACGAAGGCCTTTCTCTGTTATCTCGACAGTTTGATTGATCCTTCCGTGTTGGATGAATTGCAGCGGCGTCTGGATAAAGTGTGCATTGACGGTGTATTGGATGTAAATTATCTGCTGGAAATAATCGGTGACGGAAAATATACATTGTTTCGTACCATTGGTACTACAGAAAAACCGGATTCGGTTGCCGCAAAGCTTCTTGAGGGGCGAATTGCTCTGATTTTGGACGGAACGCCTGTTGTTCTTACCGTTCCGTATTTATTTGTGGAAAATTTTCAGTCCCAGGACGACTATTATCTGAATTACTTTTTTGCCTCCATCGGGAGGCTGATTCGTCATTTCAGTTTTTTCTTAACGATCAGTATTCCCGCCATATATGTCGCACTGGTTGCTTTTCACAAGGAAATGATCTCTTCTAAGTTGGCTTTAAGTATTGCAATTGCTCGGGATGGGGTCCCATTTCCGCTGGTTGTTGAATGTGTTCTGATGTTAGCTATTTTCGAAATATTGCGGGAAGCGTCTACCCGTATGCCAAATAATGTTGGGCAAACGATTGGTATTGTCGGTGCGTTGGTGGTCGGGCAGGCGGCGGTAGAAGCCAAATTCGTGAGTGCGCCAATGTTGATTGTGGTTGCATTTGCGGGAATTACAGGATTAATGTCTCCAAAACTGAAAGCTCCAATTATTGCATGTCGGTTCAGTCTTATTTTTCTTGTATCTTTTTTTGGGTTTTATGGATATTTATTTGGAATTCTTTTTTTATGGATGTATTTACTTTCACTTCGTTCTTTTGGCGTTTCTTATACTGCCTATATGGGAGCTTTGGGTGAACAGAAACAAAAAGATATTTATGTGCGAGCCCCTTGGTGGTATATGCGGACAAGACCTGACCTGCTAAGTGAAAATGCGATTCGTCAGCACGGTAAGCGGAAAGAGGAGAAGATGTGAAAAAATTAATTTTGATTCTTTTGATATCGTGTATTTCCTTATGTGGCTGCTGGAATTATACAGAAATTGAGGATGATTCACTGGTCTCCGGAATTGCTGTTGATCCCGGTGAGAACGGATATGCCTACAAACTTTCTTTGGAAATTATCAATACTCCGTCATCGGAAAAGGCAGAGAACCAGGAACCAAAGATATTGACGGAAAACGGCAATACAATTTTGGAATGCCTGAGTCAGGTTTTGAATGATACATCTCGTGTCCTTTTCCTTAGTCATTGTAAAATTTTTTTGATTAATGAGGAAGTTGCCAAAGATGGTATTCAGCCTTTGCTTGATGTATTTTTAAGAAAGCATGACCTGCGCTTGGATATTGACATTGCGATTGTTCGGGGAATACAAGCCGGTGAACTGTTAAAACTCAAAAGTGTGATTGATCCCATTCGAGCATATGAGATTTCCCGGACAATTCAGGATTCGTCCAAATATTTAGGATGTGCTCCTCGGATTCCGTTTTGGAAATTGGTAAATATTCTGAGTGAAGAAGGCCAGCAGCTGGTACTTCCTGTTTTTGAAAAAACAGAAGAATCGACAGATGAAAGTTTTGCCCTAAAGGAATGTGCAATTTTTCAGGGAGATCGTCTGTGTGGTTTTATGAGCAGTGCTGACGGGCAGCTCTACATGCTATTGACCAAACAGCTTAAGGAAACGGTTCTAAATATCCCCGTTGGGGAGGGCGACCAAAAAATTGTTTTATCTCCCGAAATTTTGGACTATACGGTAGAAATTCATCCGGAAGAAACAGAAAACGGAATTTGTTTTGAAATTCAAATACAAAGTGATTTTGTATTTGAGGAAATACCTCCAGAAATAGAACTGAACAATCAAAAAAATATAAAAAAGATGGAAGAACAGCTTACAGAGGTTTGCTCGCAGATGATGTTTCGTTCCATAAAATTTATACAGTCAGAATATCAAACTGATATCTATGGGTTTGGAAATCTTCTCTATCGAAAAGAAAATCGATTGTGGAAAGAAGTTGGCTCGGACTGGGCAAAAATTTTCCCGACTATTACTTTTACTGTGGATTGGACGGTTAAAATTATAACAAACGGCTATGCCAATGGAAATATTCAGGTAAAATAAGGAGAAAAAGATGGGGAAATTTTTAATTCTTGGCGGAATTTATGCATTGCTGTTTTGGTTCTTGTTTCACAGCAAAAAATATTACGGAAAAGATCGGATTATTTGTTCGGTAATTTTGCTTCTTTCTCTTGGCTTTTGGATTCTATATATTTTGGGATACTCTGGAATTTCCTTGAATAGTCTGTTAATTCGTCTATTTAATACGGAGGGGCAGTAATGAAAGAAGGTTGTACTATTACCCGTCTTCAGGCGGTCAGCGTAGCAATTTTGTTTTCTTTAGGGAGTTTACTGGTATTTGGCGGTGAATTTTCTGCAGGACCGGATTCCTGGCTTGCTGCCTTGGCTTGTGGGATCATTGCTTTGCCAGTTTGGTTGATTTGCGGACGCTTGTCCTCTCTATACCCAAGAAAAAGTTTATTTGAAATTTTCCTTGAGATTTACGGAAAAGTCGGCGGTCGGATTCTAATTGCATTTTATTTAATTTATGTATTAAACTTATGTAGTACTGTGATTCGAAACTGTACGGAGTTTATGCAAATTGTTGCGTTGTCACGAACGCCGCAGATTGCAATGGCGATTCTTTTAGTGGGGCTTGCATTTTTTCTTGCGTATAAAGGCGTCGGACTGATTGGGCGATTTTCATTTTGGAGTGCGATTCTTTGTTTTCTGGCTATTGGCGTTACAATTATTGCCGCAAGTCCGTATTTCGATATCAAATATTTAGAACCCGTCCTAGCCAACGGCATTCTCCCTGTTTTCAAAAGCGGATTGCTGGTTGCTCCCTATCGTCTTGCGGATATATTTTTAATTATTGGCGTTTTTGCTTATATGAAACAATCCGGAAAACGTGTCCGATGGCTGCTCAGCGGTTGGGGAACGATTGTGGTAATTTCCTGCTTAGTCACGCTTATTCTTATTCTTGTTTTGGGTGTGCCTATGGCACAAAAGCTGAATTTCCCCTTTTATGCAACGGCCTCATTAATTAATATTGGAGAATTTTTGACACAGGTAGAAGTGTTTATTTCTGGTTCTTTTTTACTAACCGGAATTGTGAAAATGAGCGTTGCATTTCATGCGGTGGATCGGGGACTTGGTCTATTATGCGGGACTACAGGTAAAGGACAGTATCTTTGGGCTATTGGTTTGTTTTGTACTGCATATTCTGCTGTACTATATGAATCCACTGTACAAATGCGTGCATTTTTGCAAATTTATATTTATCTTGCGACTCCCTTTCAATTGCTGATTCCTCTAGCAACCTGGATCTTTGCGGAAATCCGTCGAGTTCGGGAGCGGACAAGACTGGCATCTGTACTCGCTTTGAGTAATACTTCTGCTGAAAAATAAAAAAAATCGTAATTCTTTTCTAATTGGCTTGACAATTGCAACAAAATGTGATACACTATAAACGTATTAGCGGATGTGGCGAAATTGGCAGACGCAATAGACTTAGGATCTATCGCCTTTGGCGTGGGGGTTCAAGTCCCTTCATCCGCACCATCAAAGGGCTACAAAAAAGATGTAGCCCCCGAAACCCCCGATTTTATCGGGGGTTTCGCCGTTTCTACGTCAGAAAAAACAGCAAGCGATTTTGTAGATGTGAAAAAGATACTTTTCCCTTT
>CALXAO010000046.1 GCA_944386295.1 uncultured Clostridia bacterium
TGCTAAAATGGTGCCCAACTTTACAAAACCAACTTATACAGCGGTATGAGAAGATACAAGCAAGAACGGGAAAACCGTTGAAAACACAGGTTTTTTCCTCGCTTCTATAAACACTTGTAAAGACTTATATGATGATTTTCGTCTATAAAATCAATAAAAAATAGTATTTATTTTTAAGCTGCAAAGAAGCAATTACATTGTAAAAATCCTTGCAAATACTGAATTTTTTTAGTTTTGCTGTGATACCCAAAGGGTACCTAGATTTCCTGCGGCGATATAAAACAATCCGGACAGATATAAGAAAAACCATACTATGCGAGAACGAAAGCACTCGTTGCTTTCGCCTTCTTGGTTGCCAACTGAGCAGAGACAGCCGCCCTTGCCAATGGCGGGCAAAGCCCGTTTATGTTGACCATTGACGAGGGCGGCTGTCTCTGCTACTTCGTATAAATGCAAAGAAATAATAGAAAAATTCATATATGAGTGCTATAATTTAAGAAAATAAATATGAATTTTGAGGAGATGTATACAATAGAACGCACCGAAAATGTAGAACTTACAGCGTTATGCTTAATTGCATCAAAATGGACAATATTTGTTACAAGACAGAGTGAGGATTTACCTTACCCGGTAAACATGTAGAACCAGGTGAGTCTATAGTTGATGCCATTGTTCGAGAAATGAAAGAAGAAACAGGGTTGACGATTACAAATCCAAGATTATGTGGTGTAAAATATTTTCCGGTTGACGAAGGACGATATATTGTTTTTCTTTTTGAGACAATTCAGTATGAAGGAGCTGATGAAGGAAGAATTTAAAATAAAAGAACTTGATAAAATTGACTTGGCTAATGATTTTTATGTTTTGATTGATGTGATGCTTAATGAAAATTTAAGCGAATTTCAATATGTTATTAAAAATAAGAAGTGGAATAGATTGTACGGGGGTTGCAGATATAATTTCTGTTGTACCCCACCTTGCAGAACTGCCTTATACGGAGATACCAAGAGATATGACTTTATTGGAAAACCTTTATTTTAAGCCGTTTTTAAAGGAAGTTTTTTATGTAAAACAAGGTGTAGTACCTAACTATACCTTGCTTGTTATATAACAATCTTATCGTAAAAAATCCGCCAATAATGGTTTTCTTTAACCCTTTCGCATCAATTCACATCGTTATTGGTATTTACAGTCTGTTGTTTTGGGAGAGTCTTTGTAAGTACAAACGCATATCCTACAGCAATTACAAACAGGATTATTTGAAACAGGATACGCTTTTCCATTGTTAATCCTGTTTCATTCGCAAAAACACTTGTCATATTGATTAAGGAATGGGTAATTACACAGGGCAATATGCTCCCTCCACGGTAATACAAAATTACAAATACAAAACCTATCGCAACTGCTCCTGTAACCTGAAGCAGATTTTCCGAAAGAGTAGCACCGCTGCCATTTACAAGATTCAGCAGATGTCCCAATCCAAAAGTAACGCTCGAAATAACAATCGCCATTTTCACATTGTCCTTTGCAATCGCCTTAAACAAAAATCCTCGAAAAATCATCTCCTCTACAAAACCAACGCAAAGCATACACACAATATAGCAAATAGTGTCTACCGCAGGCAAGTTAATCGCGGCTCCGTTCCAAAAATTTCTTGTAGCCAGAACAATTAGGGGAACATAATATAGAAATCGGTGTACAGGTACAGAAGATTTGCAAAGACCATACGTTGTAAACAGATTATTTTTCTTTAGAAAACAAAATAACAGTACCGTCTGCAAAACACAGAAAACAGCACTTGCAAAGTATGTAATCCCAATCCATTCATTGAGTGGGTTGGCTAAAGATTGCAGTACACAATAAATACCAATCCAAACCAATGCAAAGGTCAGTTCATTTTTCTGGTACATATTTTTCATTTTGTTTCCTCCTGTATAGCTAAGACGGAACCTCTGTATGCACGTTCCAAATGAGTAATAACTGTTTTTTCGTCATACACCAAAGAGTTATTTGCAATTATGCTTGCATATCCGTGGGCAAATAACGCGATTGTGATAAACACTTCCTTTGTCTGTTCCATAGGTAACTTCATCGCCTGCTGCATCGCAGAAAGTACAGGAAGCAGCTCCTCGGAATCAACCATTTTAAGCAGACTGTGCTCCATTGCATATCCCGACTGAAAAAGAAATCGGAATAACCGCGGTTCTTCAATCGCAAACCGGATATAGTTGAGCCCGATACCAAGCATTATTCCTTCCTGCGGATTCGTAATGTTCATCAAGTATTCGGTATGATACCAATCTGATTTTGTATAGACAGCTCTTTTCAATTTCTCAATCGTCGCAAAGTGGTACATAACAGGCTGTGTAGAACATTTCAATTTTTTTGCGACTGTCCTTGCGTTAATATTTTCCGCGCCCGCTTCACGGGCAACCTTAAAGGCAGCTTCAATAACCATTTCTTTTGTAATTTTGGCTCTTGGTGGCATTAAAATCTCTCCTAATTATAATTATTTTTTTAAGATTGTCAACCCTTTGAATAAAGATTACAAAAAATATGTGATTTCACAACCAATAATCTCATCGTATTTGGCGATATTTATATTGACGAAGAAACGTGTTTCGGTGTCAAGACTCTTTACACGCATTCCAAGCAAGCAAAAAAAATATGAATGCGCGATTTAATTTCTTCCTAATAAAAAGGCACTGAGAAAAGTATTTTTACTTTTCTCAGTGCCTTTTCACCTTTGCAATGCTCCGGTTCGTATTTAGCAAATAATCTCTGTCCTGTTTTTTATTTCCGGTTGTTTTTCAGCGAAAACATCCGGGTTCCGCATATGTATCCGGCGCTGCCAATGGCCGCGCTTGCAATTCCGCAGCCAATTAGCTCCTTTGCGGAAAGAAGCAGGGAGTATCCTCCCCATCCGGCGCCGAAGGCGCCACACAGCACCGCTGCCCCAATCATCTGGAGCGCTGCAGCATACAGACAAAGCATCAGAAAGAACCAGGGAAATCCTTCCCGAAGCATATGTTTTTTTAACCATTGCAATTTTATCGCCTCCGTTTCAATGATTCCATTATACCAGATTCAGATACAGAAATCAAGGTATAAATTTTTCCTATTCCCCATACATATAAAACGGACAAGACGCAAACCGGAAGGGGTAAAACACATGGAAGAATTTTTCAAACTGTTTGATCAGGTGCTGGGCACGGCTGCTGCGGCGCTTTTAATGGCCTTTGGACTGTTTCTTACGGTCCGTTCCCATTTTTTTCCCTTTCGCATTCTAAAAAATCTTCCAGCCCTGTTCCGGTCCGGACGGTCTTCCAACAAAAACGAAAATCGGGTATCCTCTTTTCAGGCTTTTGCCACATCTCTGGCGGGAACCATTGGTATCGGCAACATAGCAGGCGTGTCAGGCGCCATTTTGGTGGGGGGACCGGGCGCCGTTTTCTGGATGTGGACGGCAGCAGCCCTCTGTATGATTATTAAATATTTTGAAATTGTTCTAGCCATACAATTCCGCACCCCTGGAGAAACCAAATACTCCTTTGGCCCCATGAATTACATTCGGGCAGGCACCGATACCCGGGTGTGTGCAGGTATTTTTGCCTTACTGGGCGTATTCGGCGCGCTGTGTATGGGAAACATGGCTCAGGGCAGCTGCGTCGCTGCAGTGGCCGCCTTCACCTGGGATCTGCCCCCTGCGGCGGTAGGCGTTCTGTTGGCCGGAGGAGTGGCCTTGTTTGTCTTTAAAGGCATTCACCGGATAGCAAAAGCCCTGGAAAAGCTGACCCCGTTCTTGGGGGCGGTGTACATTTTGGGCGGATGTGGGGTCATTCTTCTGCATCTACCGCAGCTTCCGGAATCCTTTCTATCTATTTTCCGGAACGCGTTCACCCCCACGGCCGCCACCGGTGGATTTCTGGGAGCAACCGTTGCTGCCGCCTTTCGGCAGGGCGTAAACAACGGCCTGTTTTCCAACGAAGCGGGAATCGGCAGCGGAGGACTGGCCCACGGCGCCTGTGACTGCAAAGACGCAAAACAGCAGGGGCTGTGGGGCATTGTAGAGGTATTCCTGGACACAGTAATTATTTCCGGCATTTCCGCACTGATGATTCTCTGCACCGGCGTCTGGCAGCGCAACGGCGGAGTTTCTGAAGCAGTCAATGAAACCTTCGGTTTGCCGGGAACCATCCTGCTGGCGCTACTAGTTGCCTTTTTTGCCTTTGTATCCATGCTCAGCTGGTCCTATTACGGCGAATCCTGCTATGTTTATCTATGCGGAAAGGAAAAAACCGGATTTTACCGAATTTTGTTTGTTACTGCCGCGTTTCTGGGCGCGGTATTATCCTATGACAAAATCTGGACCTGGTCGGGAATCCTGAATTCCCTGATGCTAATTTTCAACCTGACCGGCCTGTGGGCCCACCGAAAAAAGCTGAAAGATTCCCTTTACTGACCAAGGCAACCAGAGGAACGGAGGTTTTCCCCGTTCCTCTGCTTTTTTTGTAACTTTTTTCGGTTTTTCGCATCTAAGAATATAGAAGGAGGAACGATATGGAGCCATTCGAAACAATTGTACCAGCCTATTATCCGGCAGTATATCAGTTTTTGCTCCGTCTGTGCGGAAACCGGGAAACGGCACAGGACCTGGCCAGGATGTTTTTCTGCAGGCCTATTTCTCCATCGGAACCCTCCAGAGAACCTGTCAGCTGAAAACATGGTTGCTGCAAATTGCAAAAAACAGCTTTTATATGCAGCAGCGGAAGGAGAAGCTCACCAACATTTCCTTGGAGGACCTAGCCAGAGAACCGCCCCCGCGCCGGTACCTTTTTCTGCCGGATTTCGGAGGAGGAACGGCTTATCCATGCCCGGAAGGTAATTGACACCATGCAGCCAAAAATGCGGGATATTATGCTCTACTGGATTTATTCCGATCTGCCATATCTCCAGATTGCCCGGCTGCTTTTCATGTCTGAAAGCTCCGCGAAAGTTCTCTTTTACCGAGAAAAACACATTCTGCATAACCAATTACAGGAGAAATACGGATATGAATTATGACTGCAACCTGATCCGGGACATTGCCCCGTTGTACAAAGACAATGTCCTGAGCCCCAGGGGAAAAGAGATTGTAAAAACGCATTTGGCTGCATGCCCGGCCTGCCAAAAATACTCTATACAGAGGACGGGGACAAAACTGTTTTTCCTTTTCCCCATCTCCCGAAACAAACGAAGGACTTTCCTTCACCGCAAAAATAAAAAGATACCGGCAGCGACAGATCTGCATGTTTCTGGTGTCCCTGCTGCCCCTGCAGCTCATGGGGATGCCCCGGTTTGGGTATCTCGGAATTTCGGAAATTTCGGAAGTCACGGTGCTTCAGCATCCTCTGGAAATTCTTGGAATCGGTCTGTTCTTTTTTTGCAATATGGTACAACCACCGGAAAACCTCCTCCCGTTTCCTGTGCGGCTATTTAGGATGGGACCTGTTATTTGCGGCAACTGTCTATGATTTTTTACCCTGCCCTTAGGATGCACTGTTGACCTGCAAGATAGGGTCTTCCATTATGAAATACCCTTTTTCTCCCAGTTCAACCTTTCGGAATGCTTCCGTTACGCCCTACCCGGCTTTTATATCGGCATCGGTTTTTTGCTCCTGACCGGAATCTGTTTTTACTTCTTTGCTTCCAAAAACAGAAGCCCCCTTATCGGTAATTCGTAAATTCAATCAACCTTGTCATTATCGGCCATACCTTCATTGATTTTTTGCCATCAGCTTTTACGTTCTTAGGCAGTATCTGGGCGCAATTGGCAAAATAAAAACCGCTATATTACAAATTAATATACCATAACCGTACTACATCTTCTTAAAACATTTTTCATTCTGTCACAGGGCTTTGTGTTATCGCAAACATGACTTGCTGAAAATATCATTTCCATGTTGTTTCACGCCTGCTACTAGCAGGCGAATTGTAATAAATATAATTACAATATAAATCACTGCACTTGAAATAGCCGATAAAACGAGGAGATTGTCTGCATTTGATTTTGCACCGTTAACTATTATTAATGTGTTCTGAAGCGTAAGAACAGAAACCAGCGCATCAATAAAGTTGACTGTCCGCAATTCCGTAATGAGCATATTTTTGTGTCTTCTGCTCTTTTGTTTATGAAAATGAATAGAAGCCATTGTAATCTTATAAGTGGTATAAGCAGCCATAGCGATTGCGGGAATAAGTTCCATATTCACAGGCTTCTCAAACTTTACCATTAACACAATAGGACAAATCAATGCCAAGTTAAGGAATAGAAGCATAATTGCACTGATAACAAAGGCTCGGTACCTGATATGTGTTTTTTTGCTTTCACACCTTGCGTTTCCGCTTCTTTCAGCCAATAGAATGATCCCTCGAATAAAAACAAGCAACAGATAAAACACACAAATGCTTCCGTGCCATACAGACTTAAGAAAAATCCCTAAAAAACCGTTATATAAAGCAAACAATACGGTAGCTCCAAATGTGAATAACGAACTTGCAACAGTCTTTCGGACAGAATCCTTTCTCCATTTTTGGAGAATAAGTTTTGATCTCTCAAGAACTGTTTCATTTTTCATATTGCTTGTCCTTTGCTTCGTATAATGGTCTGACACATTCTTCTATTACAGTGACAACAGTATCAATAGAGTCCCGACAATTTGAATTAAGCCATTCCTTAATAATGGCCCCAATGCCTTCCACATAATAAGCAATATAATATTTATGGGCGCATTGTAAAATGAACCTGCAATAGTAAGAAAACAGAAAAAAGTATCCATAGTGACGAACCTGTGGTAGAATTGAGATTGGACAACAACAATTTTGAAAGGAACATCACTATGGACATTCTAAA
>CALXAO010000047.1 GCA_944386295.1 uncultured Clostridia bacterium
CAACTCTACAACTGTGGCATAGCCGTAGCCCTTGTAACCGGCCAGTTCCTCGCCAATTCCGCCCAAAGGAGCCAGTGCTGCTTTGCCTTGGGTCAGGTCCACGAGTATTTGATCAGAATCTGTCATAGCGGAGCCATCGCGACCGATTACCATTCCAGCGGGGGTGTCTTTTCCAATCCGGGCATAATATTCGATTTTGCCTCTTTGGGTAATGGAAGTCGCACAATCCAATACAAAAGGGAAGTCCTCATCGGTGGGCATTCCGAAAGTCAACGGATTGGTACCCAACATGTTTTCTACACCAAAAGTCGGAGCAATAGAAGGCCGCGCATTTGTGCCGGTAATTCCAATGCATCCGGCTTTGGTTGCCATCGTTGCATAATATCCGGCAATTCCGTAGTGGCAGGAATTCCGGGCCACTACCATACCGATCCCATATTTCTTTGCTTTTTCAATAGCCATGGTCATGGACTTGTAGCCAATTACCTGTCCCATGCCGTCATGTCCGTCTACTACGGCAGTCGCAGCAAAGTCCTTGAGTACTTCAAAATTTGTTACAGGGTTCTGAATACCAGCCTTAATCCGATCCAAATAAATCGGTTTAAAGCGATTGACACCGTGGGATTCAATTCCGCGCTTGTCCGATTCCAGCAGAACATCTGCACAGATCTGTGCGTCGCTTTTGGGAATTCCATAACCGACGAAAGCATCAATTACGAAATTTGTAATTGTTTTCCAATCAACATAGTTGCTCTTAGGCATGTTAAGACTCTCCCTTTCTGTTTCAAAAAATAACCTTTTCGTTTTGAAGTATATCATACAATGTTTTGTTTGTCAAGTACAGTCGGCAATTTTTACTTCTTTTTTCAGAATCCTGCCAAGATGTCATTTTTTTATCGTATTTTACCAAAGTAAAAAATATTGTTTAGGGTTTTGACGCTTTGTAGTTCCGTTTGATACTAATTAGCATGCTTTGTACAGGCAGATGCGTGACGGCATCGGTTAGTTTCAGGTGGTTTGTTGCGTAAAAACTGGATTATCTGAGCTGTATCCGGATCCTTGAAAAGTTGCGGAGTCATTCCGGAATTATTTGGTTAAAATTTTTCTTGTCGTATCTAACTGCTTTCAGTTGCTAAGAAACGGAAGAGTTGCACTGTATTTGTTTTGCCGTAAAAAAAGCCGATATAATTGCTTATATCGGCTGAAAAACACAGATGGCTTATTTATTTGATGATACGATAACGGATTACCCCTTCAATTCCTTTGATGGTTTCCTCGATAGCTGTTACCGGTTGCTCTGTGTCTACGTCTAAGATTGCATATGCAATATCGTTGCGTCCTTTGCTGAGCATCTGGTCGATATTAATCTGGTGTTCGCCGAAAGCCGCAGTAAATTTTGTAATCATGTTCGGAATGTTTTTGTGGATGATGCAAACCCGGGTTTGTGTGGTGCGCTCCGCTGACAAAACGGGGAAGTTGACACTGTTTGTAATATTGCCGTTCAGCAAATAATCCGAAACCTGCCGTACTGCCATCATGGCGCAATTGTCTTCCGCTTCCGGCGTGGATGCTCCTAGGTGCGGGATCGCAATGACGTTTTTCATTTTCAAAACACGTTCGTTTGGAAAATCGGTAACATAGCAGGCAACTTTTCCGCTTTCCAGTGCTTCTTCCAAAGCATCCTCGTTTACTAACTCTCCGCGGGAGAAATTCAGTAACCGCACTCCGTCCTTCATTTGCGCAAAGGCCTCTTTGCCAATCATTCCCTTCGTGTCAGCCGTGACCGGAACATGTAATGTAATGTAGTCGCTGTTTTCAAATACTGCTTTCTGTGAGGTGGAATGCATGACTGAACGGGACAGCCGCCAGGCTGAGGCTACAGTAATGAAGGGATCGTAACCGTAGACCGACATTCCCAGATGGGTAGCTGTGTTAGCAACCATGGCACCAATGGCCCCCAGGCCAATTACACCCAGGTTTTTTCCGTTCAGTTCGGGACCGACAAAAGAAGATTTCCCCTTTTCCACCTGTGCGGGGACCGAATCGCCTTCCAGTGTTTTGGCCCAATTAATTCCGTCCACAACTTTCCGGGAAGAAAGAAGCATTCCAGTCAGAACCAACTCCTTTACAGCGTTCGCATTTGCTCCCGGTGTGTTAAAAACAACGATACCTTGTTCGGAGCAGCGGGGAAGGGGAATATTGTTTACTCCTGCACCTGCCCGGCCAATGGCCAGCAGATTGCTCCCAAATTCCATATCATGCATGGCGGCGGAACGAACTAAGATTGCTTCCGGATTTTCCGGACGGTCACTGCATTGAAATTTATCCTGTTCAAACAGCTTTAGTCCTAGAGGCGAAATTTTATTTAGTGTTTGAATCTGATACATATCAGCCATTCTCCTTTTCAAATTTTTCCAAGAAGGTTACCAGTGTTTCTACGCCTTCTAGAGGCATGGCGTTGTAAATACTGGCACGCATACCACCTACGGAACGATGACCCTTCAGATTTACCAGACCCGCAGCGGTAGATTCTTTGACAAACTTCGCGTCCAGTTCTTCGTTTCCGGTAATAAAAGGAATGTTCATCAGTGAACGGTCTTTTCCCTGAACTGTGGCACGGAACAGTTTGGATTGATCCAGATAATCATAAATCATTTTAGCTTTTTTTCGGTTGATTTCAGCCATGATATCCAGACCGCCCAGGTCCTGCAGCCATTCCATAACCAGTTTGCAGATGTAAATGGCGTAGGTGGGAG
>CALXAO010000048.1 GCA_944386295.1 uncultured Clostridia bacterium
CGTATCAACATCAAAATCAATACCCAAGGAGGAAAGCGCCACCATCACCTGAGCTGTGCTTTCGGGGTTTGCAACACCGTAGCTTGCAAAATCCCCATCCTTAAGCTGCCGTTCTGACAACAGTACAAGGGCAGAATCAATGGCATTTTTACAACTTTCATTGCTGCTGTAATACGGTGCAAGCGCTTGAACTGTAAATGCCGTCACATCGTTGTCGCTGACTTCCCCTACAACCGTCCAGCCGCCATCTGTTTTTTGCATCCCCAGAATTTGATTCAAAAGCGCATCCCGCGTAATGACGTCACTCTGGTATCCGTTATTCAAAAGATGCAGACCAAATACAAGGCTCATAATTCCTTGTTTTCCAATAGAGTCATTTAAGGTATTGGAAATATATTTATCCGTACTACCCACTGATGCAAGAAGCAGGGCATATTTAAGCCTTGAGGATGCCGCTGTTACCTTGTTTTCCGACAGGTATTTCCGTAAAGCGGTTTCATAGGAAACAATATCGTAATCCCCATACTGCACAAGAGCCAGTACGTACCACTCGGATAACGTACCAGCCTCCCGCGTCAATACAGTATCCAGCCATTCCTGTGCATTTTCGCAATCTGCTGCCTTCAGCTTATAAGCAAGAATACCATCGGCTAGGCTTTTAACTTCCGCAATAGTATTGCCTTCTGCCAAAAATGAAATGCAGCCAAATCCCAATAAAACAGATAAGCAACATACAAATACGGCAAAAAACTTATTTTTCATCGGACTTTTTTTTCATCGCACCCCATACGATTGCCCCAACAGCAGCGACAATTACAACAGCTACAAAAACCCAAATAAGCATGCTGCTGTTTTCATTGTTTTCGTCAGTTATCCCACTGCCGCCGCTTGTATCAACGGCCGAAACGACGATGTTGCATACCGGCGGAACAAGCGTCATTTTTGTGCTTGATGCACTGATAATTGTATTTCCCTCAGTGTCAAGTTGAATTGTTGCCTTGCCTTCCGCATCGGTCTTATATTCAGTGGTCTTACCATTGATAGTAATGTCAGCGTCAGCAACGGGCACAGTAATAGGATTGTAATCTGCATCATACTCTATTGCAGAAAGTGTTAAAGTCACCGTATCACCGACATTGACATCCTTTGTATTCACATCAAAAAAACAGTAAGTGTCACTCCAGGTCACAAGGTCTGTATATAAAAATGCATTGAGATAGTCGCCGGCTTTAATTTCATCCGTAAGCCCCATAGCAGATACGTTGTTGATAAAATACCCATAGCTTCCGCCGTTATCCGTACCCCAAAGCTTTGTGAGGGAAAGGCCGTAATCGCTTTCTACGGACGCATATCCAGCAGCTGCCCCCCCTTCATACTTTGCCTCATGAGCACAGTAAAGAGCGTCGTTGACTGTCAACTTGTTATCGCTGTCAACATCCGTTACTGTGATTTTTTCTTGTGTAAGCGCAAGGTTTCCATCTTTATCGGAAACAGTAACATACACATCTGCGGAAAGCCGCGCTTCTTCAGCAGCGACGGCAATGCTAAGTGCTCCAAAAAGTACAAATACGGCCAGTACGGGAAAAAAAATTTTTTTCATATTCGATTACCTCTCTTCATAATCTGTTTTGATTTATAATATTTCTGACTGAATGCGCTCTAAAGTTTTTCAAAAGAATATCTAAAAATGCAGTATTTGCAAAATGTACCGATGCGCGTCTGACACGGATAACGGCATTATACCGTCCGCATCAATTTCTCGACATAGCAACCGAAACATCCCTTTGACAAATTCTCTGCACATCGCAATATCAACCGCGCACCTTTTACTTTGCTGCTATATTTCAGTCTGTCTTTCTCGGCGGCTTGATTTCGGCCGTTTCAAGGGCTCTTGGCCATGGCCCCAAAAAGGCTTTGATCGCAACAATTTCCCGTTCCGAAAAATCAGACCTTTTGGGATAACGCACGATTTCTGCATTTTGTAATTCCTTATATTTGTTTTTTAACAATTCAATGGCGTCCTCGCGAGTGTATTTTTTATCCATAAAACCTCCATTAAACGAAAAAATGCTTTTTTATCATATAAAACAATAAAAAAGCATAGCTCCCCCATTTAGTGCAGAAAGGCAGATTCCCCCCTGCAAAAAAGGCTACACTTTTCATATCCAAAAATGATCTCCGACAGAAAAAATTCCATCGACGCCTTAGCTTTTGTTTGGTGAGCATTCCGACTTATGAATATAAAATTCAATTACGGCAATGATGGTTGCGACGGATTTGCACCGAACTTTCCTCTAAACCAGATGCCAATCTGAACCAAACAGCGAACATATTCAATTTTTTTTATTATATCACAATTTTTTTTTAAAGTCAAGTAGAAAGAGAAAAATAAATTAAGAAACGGTGACAGCCACCAAACTGAATTTACTTTTTATTGCTATTTTGACCCAATGATGTTATCTATGCAGACAGGCGTTCAGATAATCAGTACACCGCGATCTTCAGCAAAGAGAATCTTTTGTTTATTTTTGTGTTGCAAAATATTTTTTTCAAAATGCGACTCAGTCACGGTTTTATTCGAGCCGCCGTGGTAAAATACAGCCAATCAGAGAATTCTGTATTCTATACTAAAGTTTACCGTTCAAGGAGGAGACCAAAATGACGGAAATAAAACTTACAAAACAAAACTTTGAAAACGAGGTGATCCAATCCAAGATTCCTGTGCTTGTTGACTTTTGGGCAGCGTGGTGTGGACCTTGCCGTATAGTCGCTCCCGTTATTGCTGAAATTGCAGAAGAAGCTGACGGAAAATTCAAGGTAGGTAAGGTTAATGTAGATGAAGAGCCGGACCTGGCAGCTCTTTTCCAAATTATGAGCATTCCAACCCTAATGGTTTTTAAAAACGGTAAACCGGTTTCTACCGCTGTTGGCTTCCGCCCCAAAGCGGAGCTGCTTAAAATGCTGAAGTAAAATATACGAAAAAGACAAATAAACCTATCTGTACAACGATTTTGTAAAGACGGTCTAAAGAAGACTATTAAAAAGCGCCTAACTACACACTGTTTAAATACATTGAAAATCCGTAAAAAGTAGACCGCGTATAAAAACTCGGTCTACTCGTATTCATTCCGTATCATTTTTTCTAAGCAGATAAAAATATCCCCAATAAACGGCGCTTCCTTCAGGTATTCCGTAATTTACAGGCTCAGTAGTACAATGCTGACCACCGAAAGAACCATTCCAACCGCCTGAAGCCAAGAAACCCGTTCCCGTAGGACCACCATGGACAATACCAGGGATAGGATAAGCACTCCACCGTTTTCCACTGCGTAAAACACGGCAACATTGGTGACAATCGACAGGACATATAATACAAGATTACATGCCCCGGAAGCAGACGCCCAGCAAATAATTCCGGACAGCCAAGCCTTCTTTCCAATGGACGCAAAATCGGTCCAAATCCGTTTCTTCCGGGAAACGGCAAGAATCGCCATAGCAAGAATCGCAGAAAACAGATAGCTAATTACAACCATTTCCGATCGTTCAGACGGTCCGACCCGGTTGGAATGGACAGCCATAACGGAACTGAAAATTCCGTTGGAAAAAAAAGTTACCGCGCACCAAACATAATAAGACAGCGGCGTGCCCTTAAAGCTGGTACGTTTGGCGTTTAGAACCACAAAGGAAACCAGCATTAAAAGAAATCCGGCTAGCGCAGCCCCTTTTAACGGCTGATGCAGAACAAAAACCGAAAGCGCTAGAGGGCCCAAAAGCCCGCCGAACAGCATACAAATTGCTAAAAAGGAATAGGGGCCCTTCTGCGTAGCCTTCACCATGGAACAGTTATAAAAAAATAACATCGCCCCATTTAGAAGACCTAAAATCCAGGTCAGGCGCGAAGGGGAAAACTCAAACCCGGAAACAAGCAGCGTACTCAGCCCCACCGCAAAACCAAACAGTGTTGAGAAAACAGAAGAAGACGCGTTGGCATCCCCCTTGTAATGATCGGAAAACCGCCGACAGAAAAAGGACTGCATTGTATACAGGAGAATCAAAAGTCCCGTCCAAAAAATTGGCATAATACTTAAAATTCCTTTCTCAACAAAACTGTTCTTTAAGTATACAACAATTTTTTGAAAAATGCAATATTAAAATTGACTGTACTGATTAACAAATTAACCGAATTCATAGGCAAATTACCCAAAAACAAATTTTACACCTGAAATTCCGCCCGCTGAATTACATGATTTTGAAACTCTGGTGCCAGTTCATTGAAATAACCGCGCCAGCCCCAAACCCGGACAATCAGATCCGGATGATTTTCCGGATGTTTCTGCACATCCAGAAGCTCCTTTCCGATCGATTGCATTCAATTGCAGCTGATGCCTGCCCCCGGCAGATAAATTCCCGTACCAGAAGAGCTGTTTTTTCAATGCCGTCCCAATTTCGAAACACAGAACTGTGCAGCTCCAAAGTCAGCGGGCCACCGTTAATTATTTTTCGCATATCAAATTTGGTAAAGGATTTTATTACAGACAGCACCCATTGGTATGGGCCGTCAGTGCAGGAGAAAAACTGGACCCATAGGGGGCAAAGGCCTTTCGGCCATCGGCAGTAGCGCCCTCCTCTTGAGATCTCCAGATATATTCCTGTGAACTGCCCGTTCCTGCACGAAAAATTCCGCCCCGGCAGTTAGGATGACCGTTCATACTATCACCTGCATCAGCGCGCAGGCAATCCCGTCCACACCATCATCCTCATTCCCCATTTTCGGACAAACCAACAGTTTATGTCGCAAAGACTCATAGCCTTCAAAATCCGCTTCTATATTGGAAAGCCCTGCGCCGTAACAACCGAAGTTGTTGTACTTTGTTCCCAGACAACCGTCTACAAATAGGGAAAGACAGAGAGACACCTTCTTCCACAGTTTGGAATTGTCAAGAAAAGTGCAGTCGAAAAATCACCTAAATATGATAAACGGTGATAAGGCATCTGAATTTCCTCCATTCCACTACACTTTACTCCGGAAATTCAGATGCGGTGCGGCGCATCTGGCGACTGTCGTCGCATGCGGCCTCGCCCATTCTCTGTATGCAACCGGCGACATTCCTCCCAGTCTGAAAATGATACTTTTCTTCTGATCTCATGTTAGCCGATAGGCGAAGATCCTGTAAATCTTTTCCTTCTTTAAGGTTGCAAAAAAGCTTTCCATTTTTGCATTGTCAAAGCAGTGGCCCGTACCGCTCAGACTCTGCATGAGTCCGGCTTCTTTGAGCGCGTTTTTGAATGCTTCACTGGTGTACTGACTTTCTTGGTCAAAATCGCTCCTTTGATCTTCTTTCCGTACTAAGCTCCTTAACGGTTCTGATGCAAAGCTCCTTTTTCATATTGTTATCCATTGCCGTTATGCCGCGGGGAATCCTTCTCTTATGTAAGAGCCCCATTCCGGACATGGCATAGTATACGATTCTCAGACATACGTGCTGTTCACAGGTCTTTATTTCTTCCGGTCTTTTGCAAAAAACCGAGTGCATCCTTTAGAATATTGTTTGCCTCCCTCAGTTCTGCAACTTCACGTTCAAGTTCGAGGTTTCGGATACGAAGTTCCTCCTCGCTGAGCGTTTTGTGCTTGCTGTGATTCCACCAGTACGGGATCCCGAGCTGCACTGCCGCTTTCTTTTTCCCTTCTTTCTGCTTCTTTTATTGTACCACATTTTTGGGCGTTTGTCGACTTTACTTATTAGTATAACTCCAATATTGAACACCGCATCCTCTTCCCAAATACGCTCACATAACTGCTCACGGGGAAAAACACAATTTGGATTTGTGGCAAGCAAAAGAAGTATATTAAACTCTTTCTTTGTAAATGAAAGAGATTCTTCTTTTAAAAACACTTGTCTGCCTACCTCGTCAATTATCAGGCCGTTGCCAAAAGTAAGAAAACTTTTTTGAAGATTAAAATCCTTTGCATTCATAACATAGCTTTACAAGTGATTTTGCTTATTCATAGCATTCTTCCAATGTGAACGGAGAACTCATATATGCGTAAACTCATACAGCAAGTAGATATCTACTATAAGTTCGTCGGCAACCTAAACGACAATTTTTAGTTATAATTATCACACAGACGGTTTTAATAATAACAAAAGAAGATGAAAAGGCAAAAAATATGTGTAGATATTTTATAGAAAAAGAAGCAACTGTTCTATTTGCAGCTACCGTAGAAAAGGTTATTGACAGCTTTCTAAACAAGAATTTCAACTTGATAATTGTTGGTACGAAATGGTCGGCAAAAGAAAATCATTTCTGTACTGATGCTATGGTATAGAAGGGAAATCTGCCTTTACAGTGACGCTCAATAAATCATTCTTCAGTAAATTTCTTCAAAGATTTTTCTACAGAAGCCTTCCCCCACAGTAGAACCGGTTCCATATCTCTATAGGGTGCCAAAACAACACCGAGAATATATTTAATAAAAAGAGAAGAATTATTACTTTCCTCATACCAACCGATACCATTTTAGGCGGATTGTTTTTTGGCATTTTGCTGTCCAAATTTTCTGAGCTTTTCATGATAAAGATTCTGGGAGGAGCTGCTTCGTATACTTTTTCCATTGAGATATCCTCGGTAAGAAATACGGTTCTTCTTTTTCTCGGAATATTTCTGCTTGTTTTTCTCAATACCCTGCGTCAAATTCATCTGACCAATCCGATTCAGCTTCTGCACAGTGATCAAACCGGCGAGAAACCGCCGAAAGCCAATTGGATTGTAGCCGTTCTCGGCGCTGTTTTGTTAGGTGCTGCCTACTATCTGGCAGTAAGCATTCAGGATCCGGTGACAGCGATTACCGTATTTTTCCTGGCTGTTGTCATGGTGATTTTGGCGACATATCTTTTGTTTATTGCCGGCTCTGTCACGCTCTGCCGGATTTTGCAGAAAAACAAGCGCTATTATTACAAAACCAATCATTTTGTCTCTGTTTCTTCTATGGTCTACCGAATGAAGCGCAACGGCGCAGGACTGGCCTCTATCTGTATTCTCTGCACTATGGTGCTGGTGATGGTATCCTCCACAACCTGCTTGTATGTAGGAGCGGAAGACAGCCTGCGCAACCGGTATCCACGTAATATCAATGTGGATGTTCTGATGAATGAAACGGAATTCTTTGACGATACCAATACAGAAAAGACAAAGGATTTGATCCGGACTGTTCTGGAGGAGAATAAAGCCGAACCGGAAGGTATTCTGGAGTACAGAACAGCTGCCTTTGCCGGTACCGTTCAGGGAGATCAGATTGATTTGGATGAGGAAAATCTCAACTCGATCGTTAATACAGGAAATATCTGGCAGATTTTTATTGTTTCTGTTTCCGATTACAACCGGCTGATGGGCAAAAATGAAATCCTTTCACCGGGCGAAGCCATCGTCTATACCACCAAGGAGATGACCTATGAGGAGGATACGATCCGGATCGGGGATCTGGAAACGTTGAGGATTGCAGAGCAGGCAGATGAATTCGCAGACAACAGTGTAGACTCCATGCAGATTTTCCCTACGATGTATTTGTTCGTCCCGGATGTAGGAGCAGTGATAGAGCCGCTGACAGACCTGACCTGGGGAAATAATAATTCGCCGCTGGTCTCCCTTCACTGGTACTACGGATTTGATCTTTCCTGTAAGGATGAAACGCAGATCCGTATACAGGATCAGATTTCCGATCGGATTGACGAGATGAAAAGCGGTATGGACGAAAGCTCTTATTTCCATTCTACTATTGAGGGCGTGGCGAAGGAACGCGCAAATTTTTACGGTATTTACGCCGGACTGTTTTTCCTGGGAATTTTCCTCGGTATCGTCTTTGTTCTCGCCGCGGTATTGATCATCTATTACAAGCAGGTATCGGAAGGCTATGAAGACCAGTCCAGGTTTGAGATCATGCAGAAGGTAGGTATGACCCAAAAGGAGATCAAGAAAAGCATCAACTCCCAAATTCTTACGGTGTTTTTCCTGCCGCTTATTGCTGCCGGAGTTCATCTGGGATTTGCTTTCCCGCTGATTAAAAAATTGCTGCTCCTTTTCGGGCTGACAAACACTTCGCTGCTGATCATCACCACAGTGTCATGCTACCTGGCTTTCGCTCTTTTCTATATGTTAGTGTACCGAGCCACCTACGGATCCTACTTTTCAATTGTAAGCGGGAGGCGAAGTGATGGCAAACAGTAACTCTCACAGTTTGAGGCAAAAAAATGGATAATGAAACAGATTTGATTTATCCCGAAAGCACTGCGCCAAAGTCAACCGCAATCGGCAAAATCAAAACGGTGCTGTGTAAAGCGTTCAGCTATATACTGATAGGTATAGGAATCGTGAGCATTGGCGTAATTGCGGTTCCGACCGTAATACTGATTATTGTGATCATGGGGCTCCGGTTTTTCCTCGATCGTATTTTATCCATACTGGAACAAAAAAAAGAAAGTGCAGACGGTTCATGAAAACCATTTTGATTTAAAAGATGCGGAAGGAAGTGAGACATGAAAATGATCATCTGTAAGACACTATCTTTCGCTCCTTTTCCTAATGCTGATAGTCCTTAGAAAGCCGTAATCTCGGTAGAAGATAAACGGTTTTAGGAATACGGCGGTATGGATTGTCCGGCGATATGCCCACAACCTTTGTACATGGGCCCTTTGCAGAGGGCGGCAGCGCGATTGCCCAGCAGCTGATGAAGAATAAGTATTTTACAAAAAAAAGAGGAATGCGGTGATGAGGATTTTACTGAGTTCAACAACATTGTTGTACAGAGGCTGATCGAGTGTATTCGTGTCATGCCGGACAGAAGCGGGGAAAATTGCATACTGATATGCGTTTGTTGCCTTTAGCAAAAGCCTTTGCGGCGGCAAAGCAATATTTTGGTTAAAATTTTCCCCGACTAATTTCTGTAAACCTATTGCTTTTTTCCATTATATGTGGTATAGTGTATACAATGAATATCTCCCGTTTAGGTTCGAGTCCGGCACCGATTTCCCGAATCAATTGATTCGGAAATTTTATTTTTTCCTTAACAAAAAAAACAGATACAAAATAAATTTATCTGTCTTCTATACAAACCAAACATTTTTCCGCACAGATTGACAGCACCGGAAATTTATGTTATATTGAAAATAATAAAAAAGGAGCAATAACATTATGGGAACATACATTCGGTATCATCGGAACAATAACCTGTTTGAACTCCGAACTCAAAACAGTCGTTACAGTTTTTTTCTTCGGGACGGGCAATATCTGATTCACAGCTTTTACACTGACCGACGAAAAAAACCGGAAGAGCATACTGTCAGCCCCCGGGTACATTTTTCCCCTTATTCGGAGGAACAGGGAAAAGACTTTTTTATAAACAATATTCTGCGGGAATTTCCCGGCTTTGAAGAGGGCGATTACCGGGAAGCGGCGTTGAAAATCCGCAATCAAAACGGAGACTGCTGTACCCGATTTATCTACAAAAAACACCAAATTTTTCCCGGCCGGCAGGAGTTGCCAGGACTTCCATTCGCCGAAGCAGATGAGACAACAGAAACTTTGGCTATAACATTGGAGGACAAAATATCCAAGTGCGAAGTAATGCTGTATTATACCGTATTTGCCGCATGTGACGTCATCAGCCGTTATTACACCGTAACCAACCGAGGGAAAGCCCCATTGCGCATTGAACGCTGCATGAGTCTGTCACTGGATCTGTCAGGTCGCAGGGAAATGGACTGGATATCCCTGCCCGGTCAATATTTTTATGAACGGAACATTCAGCGTGTTCCCATTTTTGAAGGAATACAGGGCTGCGGCAGCCGTCGGGGAGCTTCCAGTCATTACAGCAACCCATTTTTTGCCGTCTGCAACCGAAGCGCTACTGAAACCAAAGGGGACGTTTACGGCTTCAATTTTGTTTACAGCGGAAATTTTCAAACTCAAATTGAAGCATGCAGGGAAAGCTCCATCCGTATTCAAACCGGACTGGGACAGGACTGTTTTTCCTGGCTGTTGGAACCGGGTGAATCCTTCACCACCCCGGAAGCGGTGATGACCTATACAACCAAAGGCCTAGGACAAATGACCCGAAATTTTCATCGGTTCATCCGAAATCATATTTTGCCGAAAGAAACTCAGCACACTCCCCGTCCGGTGGTGCTCAACACCTGGGAAGCCTCTTATTTTGATATTGACGAAGCAAAAATGCTGACCTTTGCCGAATCCGCAGCAAAAAATGGACTAGACATGTTGGTCATGGACGACGGCTGGTTCGGAGCTCGAAATCATGATCGGGCAGGCTTGGGAGATTGGCAGCCTAACCCTGAAAAATTTCCTAACGGGTTAAAAGCATTTGCCGATGCCGTTCGGGCCAAAGGTGTACAATTCGGAGTCTGGATTGAACCGGAAATGATCAACCCGGACAGCAATTTATATCGAGAGCACCCCGAATGGTGTCTAGGGGTTGCAGGACGCCGCCCTTCTCTATCCCGAAATCAAAGAATTCTGGATATGGCCAATCCGGCAGTAGTGGCTTACCTTAAAGAAATGTTTGACCAGACCTTTCGGGATTTTGAACCCGATTATTTCAAATGGGATATGAACCGGAATATGTCAGAAACGGGTTCCTCGTTCTTGCCACTGCAGCGGCAAGATGAAACCGCATACCGCTATATGCTGGGAGTTTACGACCTGTTTGCGTGGTTTCGCAAGCGCTTCCCCCATGCTATCATTGAAAATTGTAGCGGAGGAGGCGGACGGTATGATTTAGGCATGATGAAATACAGCTGCCAGATCTGGACCAGTGATAACACTATTCCCGAGGACCGGGTCCGAATTCAGTTTGGGTCAATGATGGCCTATCCCGCTGAAACCATGTCCTGTCATGTATCCAACCGAAAACATCTGACCGAAGACTCCCGTTATTTAAATTACGCCTACCAGGTAGCGCTGAACGGCACCCTAGGTTACGAACTGCATTTACCCAATATGTCCCAGACCGTACAGCAAGCCATCGCAGAACAGATCCGGGAATACAAAACTCATCTGGAATTCCTTATTCGCCAAGGAAATTACTACCGTGTGCTGAGTCCCTTTGAGACCCCATATTCTGCGTACTATTTTGAATCGGAAGATCAATCCCATATTCTGCTTACTTTCCTTCAGAACAAAGGAGAAACACCCAGAACTGTCAAACTGAAGCTTCCCTCTGCAGATCAAAACGCTCGATATCGGGACCGTTACACCGGAGAAATTTATGAGGGATTCCAGCTGAAAAAAGGATTTACATTGACAACCTCCGAAGCGAATCATTTTGGTCGAATGTGGGCACTGGAAAAAATCTGATCAACAAAAGTCCGCCAAAACCGGCGGAGGCGGAGGTATTATGGAAAAAAAAGCAACAGCAAAAAACGGCATTGTTGTATATCACGAACGGAACCAGGCACTGCACGGATTTTCCCTTTGTCTGTATCTGAAAGCGGGATTGCTGTACGAGAAGCGGGAAGAAGCGGGAATTACTCATTTTTTTGAGCATGCAGCCATTCGAAATCTCAACAAGCGCATGAACGGGGAACTGTATTCCTTCTTAGACCGAAACGGACTGTATTTTAACGCAGTTACATATCGGGAATTTGTACAGTTTTCCCTTTCCGGCGCTGCCGAAAATTTTTCAATCGCCGCCCCGTTGGCTATTCGCCTATTAGAGCCATTTATTTTAACCGCAGATGAAATTTCTACAGAATGCAAGCGTATCAAAGCTGAAATCCGGGAAGAACAGGAACGGGAAACGGTGGACTATCTGGCAAAAAAGGAAATCTGGAAAAACACCTCGCTGGAAGGAATGATCACGGGAACCGCAGGATCCGTCAGTAAAATCGGAAAACAAGCCCTTTGCCGCATTCGGAAACAGTTGCTAGTTCCGGAAAACCTGTTTTTTTATATTACCGGAAACGTCTCTCCGAAACAGTTGAAAATTTTTTGCAGGGACTTGGGGCAAATTAAGCTCTTCGACGGACCGCAACGGGAAAACCGGGCACCAGTACCGGAAACATTTTTTCACCGGAATGGTACTGTCGTGTCAAAAAACGGAGAAGGATGCCGGATTCAGGTTTGTTTTGATGCAGATCTGGCTCAAACTACACGGGAAGTCCGAAACCTATTGTACGACTGCCTGTTTTCCGGTGATTCCTGCGGAATGTTTCAAGAACTTTCCGAAAAAAAGGGCTATATTTACAGCTACGATGCTACCTTTGAAGAATATCGGAATATCGGAAATCTGTCCTTTGCATTTGAAGCAAAACGTCAAAACCTGATTCCTGCCCTGGCGGCCGCTGCCCGGCTGCTAGCCGAAGCCAAACATTCCGTCCCCCGTCTAGACATTGTCCGAACCCATTACACAGACAACGGGCGGCTGATTTTGGACGACGCAGACAGTCTAAATTGGCAGCGGGCCTATGAAGGCCATATTCTCGGCGAGCCTTACCGCTCAGCAACCCAACGGATCGAAGCATACCGTCAAGTACGTCAGGAGCAGGTTACAGCATTGGCACGGAAGATTTTCCGAATAGAAAACCTACTGATTGTCTACCGTGGAAAAAAACAGGCCTATACTCCTGAGCAATGGAAAGAACTGTTTCAAACAGAATTGCAATAATACAACCGTGGGGATTTTCGAAAGAGAATCCCCACGGTTTTTTACTTCCCAGTTTGATATACAGAAATTCCCTGCCGAAGCCGGGAAAGTCCGTCCGCCAATACTACTTTGGGACAGGCAATGTTCATCCGCAAAAAACAATTCCCATTTCCGCCGTACTGGGCACCGTCCGACAGATATAGTCCAGTACTCTCCCGCAGACTGCGAGCCAGTTCTTCGCTTTTTTCAGTCAGAGCAGAACAATCCAGCCACAAAAGATATGTAGCCTGGGAAGGAACGGCACGTATGCAAGGCAACTCCTGCCGCAGAAATTCAATCACCCTCCGCTTGTTCTGATACAGATATTTTCGCAGTCCGTCCAACCAGGCGTCTCCCTGCGTAAAAGCAGCCACAGCGCCAACACAGGCGAAGGCATTGGGTTCGGCAACTTCATCGGTATTCAGCCCACGCCAGACCTTGTGCCGCAATACCGGGTTGGGAACCATTACTGCCGCAGTTTGCAGTCCAGCCAGATTAAACGCTTTTGTAGGAGCTATACAGGTAATACTATTCTCCCTGCAAACGTCAGACAGAGAAGCAAAAGGAACATAAGAACAACCTGGGTCGGTCAAATCACAGTGAATTTCATCAGACAGTACTATTACATGATGCTTCTGGCAAAGCGCTCCGATTTGCTCTAAAGATTCCCTGTTCCAGATTTTTCCGACAGGATTGTGCGGGTTACAAAGAATCATTAATGTCGTCTGGGGATCCGCCAGTTTTTCTTCCAGGTCATCAAAATCAATCGCATAATCCTTTCCATTATATTTGAGAGGATTTTCTGCAACCTGCCGCCCGTTATTGAGAATCGAATGAAAAAAAATATTATAAACAGGTGTTTGAACCAGAACCTTTTCCGCCGGTGTTGTTAGTTTACGCACAATGCTGGAAATCGCTGGAACCACACCGGTACAAAAAATCAGCCATTCCTTTTTTCCTTCCAGTCCATGACGGCGTTTCCACCAATGCAGATAGGCGTCGTACCAGGAATCGGGCAGAACTGAATAACCAAATATCCCCTGTGCAGCCCGATCCAAGATTGCCTTCCGAATTTCCGGTGCTGTAGGAAAATCCATGTCAGCGACCCACATAGGCAGTTCTCCCTCGGAAACTTCCCACTTTAAAGAACCGGTATTTCGCCGCGAATGCGGTGTATCAAAATCGTAAGTCATTCTATACTCCTTTCCGTATTTCGGAAAACGATAATTATTTACAAAAAATTTTGATTTTTCCGGAATCTATCTTGTCCTTTTCCAAACGAAGTTCACCGATTTCATCCGCTCGGATAGTTCCACCGGACGGATTGAACACACTGTCAATTTTGCCAACCACGTCCACATCTACTGTAGAATATTCAAAAGCCAACGTGGTGTTAAGCAGTTTACAGTTTTTCATCACCAAATTCTCAATGTAACACATTCCCTGCAAGCTTTCCACAGTGCAGTTAATCAACGTCAAATTTTTCGCATTCCATCCTAGATATTCTCCGAAAATCCGGGAATTGTACACTGTGACGTTCTCGCTGTTCCAGAACGCGTCTTTCGTCAGTAGCTGTGAATTGCGGATTTCTGCATTTTTCACACCGTCAAAAGAATAGTTCCCGTAAAGAGTCAAACTGTTTACTGAAAGGTTTTCGCTGTTCATAGCAAAATAATCACCTTTTGCTGTAACCTGATCCAAAACAATATCCCGACAGTGCCACAGCGTCTCCGATGCATCTGAAAATGAAACATTCCGGAGTGTAATACCGCAGCTGCGGCGAAAATTTTTCGGTGCTTCAATGGAAGAATCGGTCAAAACAATATTGTTCGTGTACCATACCCCAGCCCGAGCCATCTCAAACCAGGTACATCGGTCGACTCGAATATTCTTTGCATACCATAAGGGATATTTCCATTTAAACATACTTTTGAAAAGAACAATGTCATGACTTTCCTTCAAAGGAGACTCACCGTCTGCAAAAACCGTGTCTCGGATATCCAGATTCTCCCCCTGGAATAATGCCCGTTCTCCGGTTAGATATGCCTGTCTGATTTCTTTCATATTTTCAATCCTGCCTTTTCCTCGCATTAAACACCTCTTGTCCCATACGAAATACTTTCTGAATCCGGAACGAGCTGTCCGCAAGCAGAAGGTCTGCGTTCCGTCCCGGACGCAGGGACCCGATTTTCCGATCTTCGCCCAATACCCGCGCGGGAGCATAGGAAGCTGCCGCGACCGCACAGTACAGCGGAACGTTTCCGTATTTGTGTAGATTCCATACCGCACGATCCAGCGTCAAAACGCTTCCGGCGATGGTTCCGTCCCGCAAACGGCATTCAATTCCGTGTACCGAAACATCCTGTCCGCCCAGAGTATATTCCCCGTCAGACAAACCGCCTGCCCGAATACAGTCTGTAATCAAAACTAAGCGGGACTTTTTGATCTGATACAACAATCGGAACAGGCCGGGATGCACATGGAAGGTATCAGCGATCAGTTCGCAGCTGACCTGAGGAACAGACAGCGCTGCGCCCACTACACCGGGGGCCCGATGCTGCAGTCCAGTCATGGCGTTAAACAGATGCGTGGTATGCCGGGCCCCACAATCATAGGCTTTACATGCAGTTTCATAATCAGCGGAGGTATGTCCCAGAGAAACCACAATACCGGTTTCCTGTGAAACCCAACGGATAAAATCCATCC
>CALXAO010000049.1 GCA_944386295.1 uncultured Clostridia bacterium
ATCATGAAAATAATTTTATTTTTTTTTTAATTATTTTTCTTTTCTTACCAAAACATTAATTTTTCCCAACCAAACCTTTTTTTTTCTTGACAAGTAAATTATTTTAAATTATAATAAAATACGGAAAGGAGCGGACCCGATGGTGGAACATTTATATCGATATAACAGTGATGATATCCTATTTTCACGTATGCTTGATCCAATTCCCGACCAGAAAAATTTCTGTATGCATACCCATGATTTTTGTGAACTTCTTTTTGTTCTTCACGGAAAAGGAAGCTATTTAGTCGAAGGAAGCCGTTATCCCATTCAACCGGGCTGTATTTTAATGATGCGAGATAATGAATCCCATCAACTGCTTTCAGACGAAACTCAGCCTTACGACAGAGTGGTTCTGCAATTTTATCCCAAAGCGATTTCCTCGGATTCCCGTTTGTTTGAAATGTTTTACGGAAGAGAATTGGGTCAGTGGAATTATTATGAACCAGACCAGGTACGCCGCAGCTGCGCTGGAGATCTTTTATTGCGTATGCAGTCTCATACACTGCCCAAGGAACTGACCAATCTGATTTTTGAATGTGAGATTCCGGCATGTCTATTGCTTTTGTTGGAAGTGTTTTTTGAGATGAAGGCAGGTGGCTTCCAGAAACGGGAAAAAGGTACCGGAGAGTTGCTAATTGATTTTGTAAATCAGCATTTATTTGACGACCTGTCTCTGTCATTTCTGTCAGATCATTTTTTTCTGAGCAAATCGCAATTAAACCGTATTTTTCGGGCATCCACAGGTACAACCCTATGGGAATATGTGTTAGCAAAACGTCTTGTTGTTGCCCGTCAGAAAATACGATCTGGTGGCGCCATTCAGCAAATTTGCCGGGAGTGCGGTTTCCGGGATTATTCCTCTTTTTGGCGTGCTTACCGAAAAAAATTCGGCACAGGACCGGCAAACGATCGAAAACGTTAAAAAACACTGCAAACACTCGTTTGCAGTGTTTTAATTTTAGGCCGTACATCTTTTAACTTGTTATATTTGAAATTCTTTGTAAAAAAACAAAGAGACTTCCTGCGTGATTTTTATGCAGAAAGTCGAGTGTTAATTATTTTAATTTATGATCGTGATAAATTGTATTGCTGTAAACGTTTACCGTTATTCTGCCCCATCTATTGTTGCTTAACCAGTTTTTCCTTTCCGTTTTATAACCTTATGTTTATTTAATATCTTTGTTTTACAAAGACCAATGCACACATTATCAGTTTTAATAGGCAAATTCAAATTTATACGTCCGATACCCATTTCTGCGGTATAAAGTTTATCAATATTCTCAATAAGTTTACCCATATTTGCCCTCACAAAGGCGAGTAAGACTTATTAAAAAATGGATTGTATTTAATCCCTGTTGTAGATAAGTGTTGTTTTTAGGCATGGTAAACTGGCATTTGTCAAAATAGCAAAGAGTCTTTACACCGAAAAGTGTAGGGGTTCTTGTGGTAAGGTATCTTAACCCTTTTGTAATATCAGACTTTCTGTCTTTCTTCTGCACGGGCAATTTGTGCGCCGTTTCACCTCTAACGTTTATGTACTTGATTAAGTCAGTATCAAGATATTTTCCAAGTGTAATTGACCCAATTAGCGGTGAACAGAAGACTTCTCGATGTTTTAGCAGTACCTTATACGTTCAGGTCTTTTTATAGTTAATACAAATATGCAGTCGCTGCGGTGTCTAATCGTGTCCGACTCCCATTACGCCATGCATCTGCCTCTTCCGAAAAAATTGAAGAAAAGTAGCACTTACAAGCGAACCATAAGGGCAATTTTTATCTTTTGGCTCATAAGCATTTGTCATGACCGTAGTATCTCTTCCGTATCGTTTTATCTATATTGAATACAAAACAGTTTTGACAGCCTGGACTGTATTTATGACAGCCATGCCATTGATTCCAAGGAACGGCTTTTTCAATCTGAAAATTTTGTATATTCTGTCGCCTCTATAGTAATTTTTATTGTTTGAGGTTTCAGTCTTGAAACAACCTGTAATCATTGTATTTGCCATTCCTTGACAAGTGTAAAAATCTATGATATAATAATGCAATATTATAAAGCAAAGAAGGAGTGAGTCCGGTGATAGTTATCGGCATTGATGTTGGCGGAACCAATACAAAGATAGTTGGCTTGCGGGATGGTGTGCCTATGGAGCCGATTCATGTCCGTGCGACAGATCCGATTACCTCCGTGTTTGGCGCCCTAGGAAAATATATCAGTCTTCATCAGTTAACTTTGCAGGATATTTCAAAAGTAATGGTTACTGGGGTAGGATCTTCGTTTTTACATGAAAATATATTTAATATTCCCACAGAGAAGGTTGAAGAATTTCATGCTGTTGGCCGGGGCGGATTGTATCTGTCTGGTTTGAAGAAAGCGGTCATTGTCAGTCTGGGTACTGGAACGGCCTTTGTAATGGCAGATGGTAACAAGATTGCACATATGGGCGGCACTGGAGTTGGCGGAGGTACACTGACCGGGCTGTCTTCTCGTATGCTGAATGTTCGTAGCTTTGACAGTATTATGGCACTGGCCAAGGATGGAGACTTGTCCAGAGTGGATCTGACTATCGGTGATATCAGTAAGAAAAATGTATCTACTATGCCTCTAAATACAACAGCTTCTAACTTCGGAAAAATAGCAGACGATGCAACTAAGTGCGATATTGCGGCAGGACTGCTGAATCTAGTGTTTCAGACCGTAGGTATTATGGCTGTGTTTGCCAGCAGCATTGCTCAAACCAAGGAGATCGTTCTTTGCGGGAGGCTGGCCAATGCTCCGCAAGCCGCGAAAACAATGGTACAAATTCACGAATTGCATCATGTAAATTTCATCATTCCCCAGCACGCCGAATTTGCCACGGCGCTGGGCTGTGCTTTGGTTGGGTTATAATATCCTAAATTTCTTTAAGCAATGGTTCAAATAGAAGTCCGTTTTTTTCCGGAACATTTTGTTCTTTGGAATAACGTACCGCATTGCTGGTAAAGGTTGTGGCTTTTTTTACCGCATCTGGGAAAGAGATTCCCTGCAGGAGAGATCCGGTCAATATGGATGTAAACAAATCCCCGGTTCCCCCATAACAGGCTTCTGCGTTTGAATTCTTTGTAATCAAACAGATTTCCGTTTCTGAATCATAAGCATAGTTGAGCCATTGTTCTTCTTGTTGAATTCCGGTAATGACAACTTTTTTTGGCCCCATGCGGTGCAAACGTTTCAGCCAGGATTCGGCTTGCGATACGGACAAATGTTGTGGATAAGATTCTTCTAGTAAAATGGAAGCTTCGGTCAGATTTGGTGTGATTAAGTCCGCACGTTGAATCAAGTTTCGCATATTGGTGCACATCGCCTGGGTATATGTTCGATATGCATGTCCGTTGTCGCCCATAACAGGATCAATAACAATCAACGTGTCTTTCTGTGTGGAAGCGATGAAGTCCGAAATATATTCAATTTGAATTTCTGAACCGAGAAACCCGCTAAACACGCAGTCAAAATGGAATCCGTGCTGTTTCCAGTCCAGAAGATACTCTTTCATATGCGGGGTAAAGTCCAAAAAAGAATAGTGGGCATAGCCTGTATGGGCAGAGAGGATTGCCGTAGGGACAGGATGAACTTCCTGGCCCATGGCGGATAAAACTGGAAGGACAATTGTCAGGGAACATTTTCCGACACCGGAAAGGTCATTAATTGCAGCAACGCTTGCCATTGGTTTCCTCCAAATAATACAAATTAAATTTATTTTAACATAGGATTGTTAAAATTTGAAGTAGATTTTTCAAACATCCTCGCATTTTCTTTTTGAAAAAAACATATATTTTTTCGGAAAGAATGCAGAGGGGGCAAGCAACGTTGAAAAAACAGCTGAATCTTCACGTTATTACGCTGATTATTTTTTCTGCAGGATTTTTAGGCTTACTTCTGCGTCCGGCGGAAGCTTTTGATGCTGCTCGGCAAACGTTGTCCCTTTGCATTAATGTAATTGTTCCGACCCTGTTTCCATTTTTTGTATTTTCGTCGCTTCTGATTTCCCTTGGATTTGCCGAATATGCCGGAAAAGTAGCAGAACCGGTGATGCGCCCTCTTTTTCGGGTGCCTGGCGTGTGCGCTAGCGCTTTTGTTCTCGGGTTGTTGTCCGGATTTCCCGTGGGAGCAAAAACCGCAATTGACATTTATCGGAAAGGATTGTGTACCAAAACGGAAGCAGAGCGGATGCTTTCTTTTTGCAATAACGCCGGTCCGGCTTTTATTCTGGGCACTGTGGGAATTGGGATTTGGAACAGTTCTTCTCTCGGGTGGCTTTTTTGGGGGGCACAAATCGCAGCCTCTGTGCTGACTGGAATTCTTATGACACGTTTCTGGAAAGGGGAGGAACTGTTGCCTGGAGAACGGGGGAAGAGTAGGCAAAAAATTATTTCTTTGCCTGCGGCATTTTCGGAAGCTGTCCGGGGAAGCATGCTAAACGTTATTTATATTGCAGGATTTATTTTGTTTTTTTCCATTGTTATTCGGTTATTGGACGTTTATGGAATTATTCCTGCAGCAGCGGAATTTCTTACACGCATGTTCCATTCCAGTGGCCTTCCAGAGGAATGGTTTACTTCTGTTCTTTCCGGCATTCTGGAAATGACTTCCGGAATACATGGATTTGGAAATCTTCCTGCTGATCTGCGTAATCTTACGGTGTGTGGCGCTATTCTCGGTTGGGCCGGACTTTCAGTTCACTGTCAGGTTGTGACGTTTATCTGTGAGGGCGGTTTGTCTGTTCGTCCTTATATCTATGGAAAATTTCTTCAAACCGGCTTTTCCGCTGTATTTACCTGGTTATTTGCAAGGACGCTTCCATCTGATGAACTTTCTGCGTTTGCTGGGTTTACTTCTTATATGATAGTTGACGGAAGACTTTCCCTTCGGGTATTTTTTCTTTCAGCGGCAATTTTTCTTTTTTTATTTAGCATCTCGGTGTTTATTTATAAAACAATTTCTCGGAAACCAAAACGTTTTTCCAAACATATACGCAAAGGATGAGAAAATTTATGGATCAAGATATATTCCTTCAAGAAAAAGCACATTTGGACAAGGTGCTTTGCTATATCCGACAAACAATGGTCGGGGAAGCAGAAGCGGAGGCACTTTGTCGGCAGGAAATTATTGAGGAACGGCGGCGGATTTGGGACGATTACAGCCGTGCGCCGGACACGCAGGAACTGATTCAAGCCAATGATACGCTATCTCTAGATACAGACCGGTACCTTCGGCTTCGGGACAAGTTTACTTTTCTGAAAAAAATTTTATACAGTCCTTATTTTGCGCGGATTGATTTTCGGGAAAAGGGTTTTGAGACGGTAGAACCTCTTTATATCGGATCGTTATCTTTAATTGAAAAGGAAACTTCCGATGTTTTGATCTGTGACTGGCGCGCCGACGTGGCCAGTCTCTTTTATGATGCCGCCATGGGCTCCTGTAGATACAAATCTCCTATGGGGTACATCGAAGGCGAAATTCTCTTGCGGCGTCAGTTGAAGACAGAAAATGGGGAATTACTTTATTTCTTTGATACAGATACAAATATTACTGACTGGATTCTTCAAGATGAATTGGGTAAAAGTTCCGATACAAAAATGAAAACTATTGTCCGGACCATCCAGAAAGAACAAAATCAAGTAATTCGGAATGCTACGGCGGACTTGTTGTTGGTGCAGGGAAGTTCTGGAAGCGGAAAAACTTCCGTGGCTTTGCATCGGCTGGCTTATTTGCTCTATAAATACCGGAAATCCCTTCAATCTGGGAATGTTCTGATTTTTTCTCCCAGTGAAATCTTTTCTGCATACATTGAAGACGTACTTCCCGAGTTGGGGGAAGAACGAGCTGTTCAGGAAGATTTATTTCATTATTTCAGTAATTTTACTACAGAAATGTTTTTTTTCGGAAAAGCAGATCAGTACGAACGACTGTTTTTTTCAAAAAATGAAGGGTTGAAAGACCGAATTTTAAAAAAGGGAACGGAAGTTTTTGCTCATAAATTGGAAGCTTTTTTTACTGAACATTATTTGGAATATCTTCATTTGGATGATATCCGTGCCTTTGACAAAATTGTTTGTGATAAAACAAAATTAATGGATCTGTACTTTAACGTTTATAATGCCTATCCGCCTTACGTCCGGACGGGAAAAATTTTAAGTCGGATTTTAGATTTTGTAGAAGAAAAACACAAGACAGCTCAGCTGTTTCTGTATAAAAAACAAATTACACAAAATGGACTCCTCTCTTTAGGGGAGGAGGAATTGACTGCGGAGTGCGAACAGCTTTGGCAGGAAGAGATATTGCGGTTAACAGAAGAAATCCGGGGAGCGTTGCATGTAGATTGTTTTTCTCTGTATGTTGATTTTCTAAAAGCAGAATACCCGGAATTAGCAGAAGAAACAAAGAATGCTTTTGCTATGGGTTCCGTATATTATGAAGACTTATTTCCTTTGGTTTGGCTGCGTCTTTTTTCTGGTGAGACTGCTATACAGCATCGGGTGCAACAAATTGTTATTGACGAAGCCCAAGAATACAGCCCTCTTCAATATCTGATTTTAGCTCGATTATTTAAAAATGCAAAGTTTACAATTCTCGGAGATCCAGCCCAAGCAGGACTGAATTACTTCGATACAATCAGTGAAATTGGCCATTTTTTCCCGGAAAAGAAAGATGTTGCTTTCGTCCATCTGGAAAAAAGCTACCGTTCTACCTGGGAAATCAACGCATTTCTTCAAAAACTGCATCCAGGAGAAAATCGCCTTTTTTTTGAACGACATGGAAAAAAACCAGAAATGAAACAAACCTCACAAACGGAAGATACTCTTTGTGAATTACTTCAGGAATATTACCGTGATGGTTGTCGGACTACGATGATTGTTTGCCGTACTGGAGAACGGTGTCGGCAACTTTATAACGCTCTGCAACAACGGATTTCGGTTTGCCTTGTGGAAGAAGACGGGATTCGAGGACAGTCAGAAACCATGATTTTACCGGCCTATTTTTGCAAGGGACTGGAAGCGGACGGGGTTATTGTGATTGACTGGTCCTCGACATGGGAAGAGAAGATAGGGGACAACCTTTTATATGTTGCTTGTTCCCGTGCTCTTCATCGTCTGACCTTACTTCAACCAGAAGATTAACTTAGCGTTTTATTGCGTCCCTGAGCTTTAGAAGTGCGCTTTTTTCAATCCGGGAAACATAGGACCGCGAAATTCCCAAGCGTTTTGCTGTTTCCCGTTGGGTTTTGCAAGGCTCAGACAGACCATAACGAAGGCGGATAATGGTTTTTTCCCGTTCATCTAAGGCTGTATCAATGGCGTGGAACAGTTGTTCTGCCCGCATTTTGTGATAAATACTGTCTAAAATATTGTCATCTTCAGCAATTACATCCATTAGGGATAGGGAATTTCCGTCTTTATCGGTATCAATTTCCTCGTTGATAGAAATGTCATTGGACACTTTTTTCAAGTTTCGGAAATGCATGAGAATTTCATTTTCAATGCACTTGGATGCATACGTGGCAAGACGGATTTTTTTATCGCATTTGAAACTGTCGATGGCTTTAATTAAGCCAATTGTTCCAATAGAGATTAAATCATCCTGTTCGTCCGGACTAGTATAGTATTTTTTTACAATATGTGCTACCAGCCTTAAATTGTGTTCAATCAGACAGCTACGGGCGACCGAATCTCCCCGCTGCATTTTTTCTAACTCTTCTCGTTCTCGCGCTGCGGAGAGCGGTTGAGGAAAGGACCCCGCGCCGGTAATGTGCAAAATCAGATAAAAAATATTTAAACCGAATCCAAACATAAGATTTTCCTCCCAAAATGCCGAAAAAGTCTGTAATTCAATATATGCGCTACAGCTCGTTCATGTTTCCGGACGAAAAAAATATTTCAGTATTGATGAAATTTGGCAAAAAAATACAGCCGAAAACAAAGTCTTCGGCTGTATTTTGGTGAAGCAAAATTACTCAAACCCGAACCCTGGTCATAAGAGATACGAAAAGTTTCGGTCTTCTTCGACGTAAGGTTATAGACAGATGTTATCTTAAACCATCCATCGGGTTCATCCCACACAGTAACGGAATTTACAAGCAGATCTATGATGTTCCTACGGAAGTTCTCATCCTCGATATCCCCGTTGCAGAACTCAGTCAACCACCACACAATGTGTTCCTTTTCTAAAATAATAATATTATCCTGTGCTATAACGAGTCGCTTTTCGGTGGCTCGTTTTTGTTTTTCTAATTCCATCAAACGAGCGGTGAGCGCATCGGAGTCCGCACCTTTCTCCACCATATTAATAAGGTTGGATATTTTTTTCTCGATTTCGTGAAGTTCTTGTGTAAGTGCTGGAACGAGACTCTTGTTCTCGATATCGATTTTATTCTGTCTTACAGCGGCTTCTGCGAGTTCTTCGATGACTTCAGGTGTAAGGATTGTTAGAGCATCTTCGACCACTACTCTCTCTATGAAGTCCTTCTTAAGAGGTGTCTTATCACATGTGTGGAATCTTTTTCGAGCGGAGCAGGTGTAGTAGTTGTATTTATCTCCCGAACGCCCCGTGCCACTCTCACCTGTCATAGCAGCCCCACAATGACCGCAGAAGATCTTTTGTGCTAAGAGGTAATCCACCTTGGCCTTTCCTCTCGCAGGGGCTCGTGCGTTGATAGAGAGCCGTTTCTGCACCATCTCGAATGTCTCTTTATCTATAATGGCCGGAATGCCGCCCTCGATACGTATATCCTTATATTTATAGATACCAATGTACCTCTCATTCTTGAACATCGACTTGAAACTGTTCTTATTGAAATCTACTCCTTTTACGGTTTTGTACCCTTTGTTGTTGAACTTCTCGCATATCTCGGCAATTGTGGCACCGTTGGCGTAGAGGTCAAATGCTTCTCTCACGATGATTGCTGCGGCTTCATCAATGACGAGTTTCTTGTTCTCGATGCGATACCCCAATGGGATATGACCGCCGATGCTATGGCATTTATGAGCAGACTCATACATACCTCTCGTAATCTTTTGGGACAGTTCCTTAGAGTAAAACTCAGCCATACCTTCGAGAACCGCTTCAAGAATTACGCCCTCCGGATTATCCGATATATTCTCCGTGGCCGAGATGACCCGTACACCATTCTTTTTGAGTCTCGCTTTGTAGGTGGCGGAGTCGTATCTGTTTCGAGCGAATCTGTCGAGCTTGTAAACTACGACCGCTCCCCACAACTGTTTATCGCTATCCTTTATCATCTTTTGAAATTGAGTACGCTTATCGGTGTCCTTAAACGCCGATGTAGCCCTGTCGATATACTGCTCGACAACATTATAGCCCTGTCTCTTACAGAACTCCATACAGACTCTACGCTGACCCTCTATGGACTGTTCTGTCTGCCGGTCGCTGCTGTACCTCATATATAAACAAACATCCATTATTCTAACTCCCTCAATCTTCTCACTATGCAGACCGCTTCATACGGTATAACCTTACCGCAATCAGCCAACATCTTCCGTAGTTGAAGTTGTAGGCTTTTTTTCTACATCATCACAAATGTTCATAACGGCTTGAATTATTCTCAAACGCCCCTCTTCGGTAGTTGCACGAAACATACCGATGAGGGCTTTTTCTTGTTCTGCGAGGTTATCTTCGTCCAATATCTCCATAGCCTTACGCATGAGAGCGGTGTTCTGATCCTCGACACCGAGGAGGTAGTCAACAGGAACTTTGAAATAGTCCGCAATCTTGATAAGGGTTGTTTGACGAGGGGTGCTGCCGTTTTGTTTCCAAAAAGTATATGTAGAGTTCGACAAATTCAATTCAGCGCACACGGCGTTCGGGGAGATACCCTTCTCCTTACACAGTCTTGTAAACACATCAATAAACTTCATAAAAAGCCCTCCAACTTAGATTTCACAAAAAGTTCTTAGTTTTTTTTTAGAATACCCCTTGACAAACTTAGAAAACTTAGATATAATAAAAACAACAAAGGTCGCGAAAGGGTGCAAAAAGAAGAGGGCGTACCCGTTCTCGCATTTAGAACCGCCCCTATGGTGTGAATATGTCAGCAATATTATTATACCAATGGAGAGGTAATAAATCAAGTGCTTTTCGCTAACTTTCCAACTTTTGTTGCATTATTCGAGAAAGGAGGTAGACCAATGGAACAAAACTTCAAGAGACTACGCCGCATTTTAAGTGGGATGAAATCTCGTTGTGGCAACCCCAAAGACCCCAATTATAAGAACTACGGGGGTCGAGGTATTCGCATCTGCGATAAATGGTTGAACTCAACTGATTCATTCATTGTTTGGGCGTTATCTAATGGCTACGACAACTCCCTATCCATTGACCGCATTGATGTAAATGGGAATTATGAACCCTCAAACTGCCGTTGGGTAGATGCAAAGATTCAATGCAATAACCGCAGACACTATTGGCTTCCCGATAATCACCCCGATTTTGTTTATGAGGGACTCCCCAACGAAGTGTCTATCAAGGAACTTCGAGAGAGTGTGAAGACTCGTCTCACGAAGAATACGCTCACACAAGTATGGCTTATCAATCGTCTCGAAGATGAGGGTCTTAACACAGATAAGACCGAACTCAGTTCTGTTTTAGCCGGAACTCGACACGGGGCAAAGGCAGAAACACTACTGAAATTCGCTGATTCCATTCTCTCCCGTTATGAGGAGCATATGGCAGCATTATGAGTAAGTCTTCAACATTTCCACCCTTTGTGGAGAAATCATTGGCGAAGGTTTTATCGAAATCCGTGTCAGCCGCATTTCAAGACCCACAAAATCGTCGTGAGTTTGAAGCGTGGTACGAGAAGACCTATGGCAAAAAGTATGTTTGGAAGAAAGGAAGTATAAGTAATGAACCCCAACCGCAAACGCTCTAAACCAATCGTAATATGGTTTCATAGAAATGCACTACTGTTCATCTTGATTGCAATTATCGTTGCGAGTATGGGCGTTGGTGCGGCAGGTTATGCTCTACTGACTAACACCAAATGTGTTAAGGACACGCCCTCGACGACCACTCCACTCGTGAGTGATACTACTCATACCACCACAGAATCGATACCCATCGTAGAAGAACCTGTTGTGTTTTATTACGATGTTCCTCTCTCTGAGGACTTGCAGGACTACATACGAGAGTTATGCAAGAAACACGATGTACCGATGTCGCTTATTATGGCGATGATCGAGGTCGAGAGTTCTTTTCGTTCCGATGTGATCTCCGGCACAAACGATTATGGTCTGATGCAGATAAACAAGATCAATCACGAGTGGCTGACCGAGGAATACGGTATAACGGATTTCCTCGACCCCTATCAGAATGTATTTTGTGGCATCACGATCATCGCCGGACATCTCGAAAAGACCGATGGTGACATCGCTCTCGCTCTGATGCGATATAACTGCGGTGCTACAGGAGCAAAGCGGTTGTGGGATAAAGGTATCTACTCCACCTCCTACACCGAGAAAATCTTAGCGGCAATGGAGGTGTACGGTAATGAAATCTAACAGAGCCGTAGGCA
>CALXAO010000050.1 GCA_944386295.1 uncultured Clostridia bacterium
CTCTTCTATGGTAAAATGTGTGTAATGCATACCCTTTCCTTTCTGTTATTTTGTTTTTCGTCAACTCATTATAACATGGATTGGGTATGCATTGCAAGTGTTGCACTTGATAGTATAATTCACCAAAAAGAAAAAGACAAGATTCCTATATAGGAATCTTGTCCTGGCGCGCTGTAAGGGACTCGAACCCCTGACCTACTGGTTCGTAGCCAGTCACTCTATCCAGCTGAGCTAACAGCGCATTGCTAAAAAATTCAGCTTATATATCATACCATATTTCGTTATGGAAATCAATACCTTTCCCGAAAAGTTTTCATTTTGTTCAAGAAATGGAATTTTTAAAATGTAACTGTCGATTCCATGACTGAGGGCATAATTTTGTTTTTTTTGATATATACATGTGATATCAAGATAACACAGAAAGGTGCGTTGATTTTATGATTATTTTTTCAACCAAACTGACAAAAGCTAAAATCATAACCATTGCTTTGGTCAGTGCATGTCTGGTCCTTTTGCTTTTGATCTCCCTGCCGTCTTCGGTGGAAGCCGGAAAACGAACGCCAATTGAGGGAAAAACCAATGAACAGCGGATTTCTTATTTGAATAGTTTTGGCTGGGAAGTTTCGGCGGATCCCGTAGAAGTGATGGATGTTGCAATTCCGTCGGAGTTTGACGCTTCTTATGAAAATTACAACGAGTTGCAACAACAGCAGGGATTTGATCTTTCCAAGCTGAAAGGGAAGAAAGTAACTCGGTATACGTATACGATTTCCAACTATCCTTCCGCTGCGGAGGAAACTGTATATGCGAATGTTCTTGTCCTGGACAACGATATTGTGGGCGGAGATGTTTCCAGCGTGGCTTTGGGTGGCTTTATGCATACCCTGCAAATGCCGGGCAAAGATACCGATGCTGTTCCTGATACCGACCAGACTTCTTCCACGGCAACTACCGATACTGTCACAGATCCTGCTGGTTTAAATACTGATGAAATTAAGGACGGACTTGACGGCGTAGGAAAATAAGCCGAAAAAACTCTTGACATCCTTCCGAAAACATGGTATAATATCTTTCGTAAACGGAAACTGTTTTTATTTCCGGAATGCGTGAGACAGGAATGTTTTCGGAAGGATTTTTATGATGAAAAAAATACTCAGTTTGTTATTAATGTTATCCCTTGTGTTGTCCTGTGCCGTTGTCTTCTGTGGAGAAGCGTCTGCGGCCAGTTCTTTTGAGTTTACCGTTTCTGACACACCGAAACATGTGACTTCTTTGACCGTAGATGCGCTGCATGAATTTTATTCTGTACAAAGCTATGCGTCTCTGTTGGCTCCCGAACAAAATGAAATTTCTGTCGGAACGGTTACCGTCGGCGAATCTTCTTATGAAAACAGCATTGTTTCGGTTCGTTCTTTCCGGCTGTTGGATTTTGTTTTTAGTAGCGCAGATGCAATGGAAAACGAGGCTCAGAAATTTGTTGCGGACTTTCACAATTTGCTGGGGCAGGAAATTCGTGGTACGTATCTGTCTTCTGTTTTGATTGCATATAGTGTAAAATATGAAATCCGGAAGGATGGGGAGGCGTCTGCGCTTTATATTCATGTTGCGCTGGCATCTCGGCAATCTTTGGAGGAATACAACAGTTTGCTTTCCGATGTGGTTCGGCCTCTTGCAGATTCTTGGAAAGGAAAAAATCTGGGTGACCGGATTTTGGCTTTGGGGGAATATTTGGTATCTTCTGGATTTCGCTTAAATGGAAAACAGTACTCTACAGCGGCCTTTTATCGCGAAAAGTCCGGTTCCGCTGCTGATTTTTCCGGTTTTATTTCTCTGATTTTTTCGGAGTTAGGGTATCCGAATGTGATTTTGGACGGGTTGCGGACGAACGATTCGTTTTCGGTGTTCTGGGTGTTATTGCAGGATCGGGAGCATTGGTATCATTATGACTATGTGTCCAGTACGGTATTTGATGCAAACGGTGCTCCTGTCTTGACAGAAAAGACCTATTGCCTGATTTCCACGGCAAAAATTCAGCACACCCATACGTTTTTGCGCGGTCGGTTTGAAACTTATTTGGCGGCAGCTAATATTGATTACAATTTTTCTTCGGCCGAGGTAACGCCTCCGATTGTTGCTCCTGACAAGACCGCGCTCAAGCAGCTTATTGACGATGTGAATGACCTGGCGAAGTATTCTTCAAAGCGATATACTGCAGATAGTTATACGAATTTTGAAACCGAACTAGAAGCGGCCATTCAGGTGTATGAAGACAATAAGGCGACTGAAGAAGAGGTCGGGGTTGCATTAATTTCGCTGCGGAATGCGTTTAACGGCTTAGTTTTATTGGATCTCCCGGACAAAAGTGCGCTGGAACGTCTTCTTCAGGAGACGATAGATCTTTCTCTTTATACAGATGATAGTGTATTTGTGTATTTGCAGGCAAAAAGCTATGCAGAAAATATTAACAGCAGTGACGATATTTCTGTAGAAGATGTGGTTGCTGCAGAAAATGGGTTAATAGAAGCAAAAAATTCCCTGGTATTGAAAACTGAAAAAAGTGTTTTGCAGAGTTATATTGTAAAGTTGGATGAAATGTTGGTAGATTCCAAGTACAATGCTCTTCAGAAGAATACTTTGGCCTCTCTTCGGGCGGATTTGCAGGCAATTTGTGATAATCCTTCTGCTAGCGTTGATCAGATCGCACAGGGAATGGAACAATATCAAAACACGCTTTCTGTTCTGGATACTCTTGGGCAATCCACTGCTGGGCCAGACGAAGAATCCACTTCGTCTTCGATATTTCAGCCAGTACGTAAAGGAACCATAGATCTTAAACTGATTTTGATTATTGTTGCTTGCGTATTTTCTTTCCTTGCGATTGTTTCCATTCTTTTGTATGTTTTTTCTCCGCAGCTGACGGAATGGTTGCGTCGGCGGAAGGTCAAAAGAAATCCTCTTGCGGCCGATGAACCTACCATTGTTCTTTCTTCGGCGGAAGTAGAAAAAGAACTGTCTCGTCCTTTGGACGGTACACAGGTTTTTGAGGCAATTTCAGATTCGGAAAAGGAATCGGAATAAAGAATAGGCAGCCTGTTTGGCTGCCTATTCTTAAAAAAAGATTTAAATGTATTTTTTTTCTTTAAATGAGTATTTGCGCAGGGAAATTTGATGAAAAATTTATAAAGTCGCGTTGAAGGTGGATTTACATGTCCCAATCGGGGCGGAACCAAAGGAATCAGAGAGTGCATCTTTTGCAGTGAGGGATCCAGTACTTTTCCGGGGATGCAATACTTTCTTTTCAGGAATAGTTTGTGCTGTCGGCCAGGTCGCTTCGCTCCAAAAATGCGGCGCGGAAATACATTGCTTATTTGCAGGCGTTTCCCATTACATATGCTTTTGTGTCTTTACTTTGTCGGCAGTACGAAGACGTTCTGGAGATTTCGGAGGTCGCGGGATTGTCGGTAGCCACTCGGCCGAATTTGTTTGTCAGAGCCGGTGCTATGACCTGTCCTGTTTTAACGCTGCGGTATTGGCTTTGACGCAGCGGGAGATGGAAGTTGCGGTTCATGTAATCTTGGGACTTTCGACGGAAAGCCGGGATGAGATGCTGCAAACAGTTGATTATGTCGGTTGCCGCAGCGCAAAGGGAGTAAAACTGCATATGCTTCATGTTCTGCGGAGAACGGTTCTTGGGGAAGCATATTTTAAAGCTCCGTGTCTTTGTTGTCTTTGGCGAGTCTACGGATTTTTTCGCTGATTGTTTAGAGTTTCTTTCCCCGGAAATGGTGATTCATTGGCTGACAGGAGAGGGTTCGAGGCTGCCGCTTTTTGGCTCCGCTGGGGTTGGCTGAAAAAAAACGGTTTTAAATGCAATTCAGTCCTGGTTTCGGGAACGAGATGTGATTCAGGGCAAAAATTGACAGTTATAAAGGAATGATACAGATGAAAAAGAAGCACGAGCGTAGGCGTTCAGAATGGAAAGAGACCATTCGAAACAAAAAACCGGTTTTTATTGTATATGTAATTCTTCGTTTGTTTGTCATTTGTGCTTTAGTATTATCTCTAATTCGGGGAAATTATGAAAGTGTATTTATTTGTTTACTGACACTGGTGTTGTTTTTGTTGCCCGCATTTTTACAGCGAAAATGGAGTCTTGAATTGCCCAGTGCCTTAGAAATTATAATATTAGTGTTTATTTTTGCTGCTGAAATTCTGGGAGAATTGCAAAGTTACTATTTAAAATACCCGTATTGGGATACTATGTTGCATACGACAAATGGATTTCTGTGTGCGGCAGTCGGTTTTTCTCTATTGGATCTGTTTAATCGGAATCCCCGGTTAAAGTTTCAGGTTTCAGCCAGTTTCTTGGCATTGACCTCCTTTTGTTTTTCTATGACCGTAGGTGTTGTTTGGGAATTCTTTGAATTTTTTGGGGACATGTTTTTACGGCTAGATATGCAAAAGGATACCATTCTTCATTCGATTTCTACTGTGGAACTGGATCCGACCCAAAGCAATACTGCAATTCTAGTTGATGATATTCAGACTATGATTCTGCGAACGGGGAATGGACAGGAGATTGTAATAAACGGGTATTTGGATATTGGACTGTATGACACAATGGAGGATCTATTGGTAAATTTTATTGGTGCAGTTTTGTTTTGCATTATAGGGTATTTTTATATCAAGAAAAAGGGGGAGGGGAAATTTGCCAGTCAGTTTATTCCCAGAATTCGAGAAGACATTCCTTCTTGAACGGAAAAGGAGAAATAAAAAATGAAACAGTTGGAAAAAGGAAATTCTCTTATAGCTTCTTATCAAAGAGGTCGGAATAATTTGCTGTCCGCACTTTTGTTATCTGTTGTTAATATTATTCTAGGTGCGGTAGAGGCTACTTTTTACTTTCCTTTTTGTGCTTGGCTTCCTTATCAATTCGGATACCTTGGAATTTTGCAGCTAATGGAATTCGATGCTTTGCCCTTGGTTTCTCAGCGGCTGACTTTGGGTTATCTTTTGATTGCAGTTGTTGCATTGGTTGTTCTTTTGCTTTGTTGGATTTTTTCCCGGAAACATTTTGGTTGGCTGATTACGGCCTTTGTTTTGTTTTCTTTGGATTTGGGTGTGTTGGTGTGGAGCAGTGTTTCTTTTCAGCTTCCGGAACTTCTGTTGGACATTTTTTTTCATATTTGGATCTTGGTCATTCTTTTTTTAGGCCTGCGTGCAGGAATCCGTGCGAGAAAGATGCCTTCACATATCTCAGCGGAACCGGAGACCCTGGGAGAGGAACCGAAAGCTTTATAAGTGTAAAGAGACAGGATCCATATCCTGTCTCTTATTTTTTATTTTTAAAACAGCTGTTTTAAGAACCGGTCAGTCAAGGCGTTTAACTTTTTGTAGTCCATTGCAGATATATAGTATTCTTCCAGATCATCATGTACTGCTTTTTCTCGTTTCAGAGCGTCCAAAGCCTGTTCTAAGCAGGAAATACACAGTTTTTCTGCAAAGCGAAGTCGCTTGATTTCATTTTCAAAAGATTCCAAATAAAAGCGGGACAGATTAATGCTATAAGCATTTTGCGGCTCAAAGTTATGTAATCGGTCAGAGGTTGCAAACGCCAAATCCGCGCTGGGGATGGCAATGTGTTCCGGTTCGGATGGGAAGAAGGGGTTATAAAATACGTAAATTTCGTGACCCAATTCCACGGCAGCTTCCGTAATGCGGTTAAGTATCAGTGGGGCAATTCCGTAGCGGTCACGCAGAACAAAAACTTTTCTGCATAGGGTGTAAATTGTATCTCGGAATACGATTACCCCTTGAGGGGTGATTCCAGTTAGAAAACGGGCATATATCTGTCCGGATCCCGATTCCGATCGACTGAGATTTCTTCGGATTAACCCGTCAGTAAAATGATTTAGTCTTTTTTTGTCCAGATTCCGCCGTGCCACGCTACGAATTTCACTGCCTGTGCTTCCTGCAGCGCTTAAATAATGATAGCATTCGGAAAAACATCGTTTGGCCTGTGTGTTGAGCTGTTTAATATCTTCGGCAGATTTTTGCAACATGGTTTCATTCCAGCACTGTCCCGTATTTACAATTCCGCCTTCTGCTCCCGGGAATAACGGGTCCATCCGGTGAGGTGCTGTTCCATCGGCGACAATCAGGTTCTTTTCAGGGATCCTGACTCCGTCCAGAGAATTTGCATCTGAAGAACAATAGCAGTATTCGGTAAAATATTCCCTCTGTAAAGCTTCAGCTGCGACTTTTTTCATAATGCCGCTTTTGCCGGTTCCTGGCCCTCCTTTGATGATGTAATTAATCATTCCTTCTTGAAAGGGCGAATACAATGAATAGAATCCGTTTGGTGTATTCGCCCCCAAAAAGGTTCTAATGCTTAAGCCATTCATAGAATTCCTCCTGAATTGTAATAATTGTGTTATCCCAATATACATTATATGTAAACTGTAAAATTTTGTTTTGCAGGCAAGTGATGTTACACTGGAAAAAGAAATAAAAAATTAATTTTTATTTACAAAAAAAATTCTATTGACTTTTGATTGAAAATAGTGTATACTATTAATGTATCAAAATTTTTTGGGGGCGTACCGGATTTCGACGGGAAACCGGATTCTGAATAAGCGAGTAGTGTGCATACACTTAAAACCTGCAAACTTTAAAAATAAACGCTAACAATACTGAATTAGCAGCTGCCTAATTAACGGCAGCCGTTCCCTGTCGGAGGACTGCGGCCGGCAATGGAGCGTCGATTTGCAGTGAACGTCCTGTGTTTTGTCAAAACCCGTCCGTTTGGGGATACCGTTTTGCGTTCTGAGCAACACAGGTCGGATAATCAGATATATTAGAGAAGGTTTTGCTTTTCGTTCCTCTCTGATGAATTGAAACGATTTGCTACACTCGTAGAAAGTTCTGAAAAAGGTTTTTCGGACACGGGTTCAACTCCCGTCGCCTCCACCAGAAAGGTGCAACAAAAAAGATGCACCGACGAAAAGCCTTGATTTTTCAAGGCTTTTCGCCATTTTCAGGGGCAAAAATCAGCAGGGTTGTACCGTAGATGCATTTGCCGCTTTTCGCCCTTGCGTATAAACTCGAACTACCGTAAAACCGAATATCTACCCGATAGACGTATGGAAAGAAAATTCCATGCGCCTTTTCTTTTTACCAAAAATCAAACAGGAGGTCTTTCAAATGACAATTTACCAACAGGAGCTTATGCGAAAGCTCCCCCAATTCGGATGTACCGGACAATACGATGAAATTAGTGATGCGCTCGCCTTTTTCTATGACGGTTTCAAGATCGGATGGCAGGACAAGGCCGGATATGTTTACGGAGCCGCTCTGAATGAACTTACCGACAAAATGTGCGATACGTTTTATGCCATACAGGAGCAGGCAAAAGCTGTTCGGGAATATACCGACCTGTATGAGACTTCTCCCCGCATGGGAATTCGTGATGTGGATGAATATCACCGGTTTGCCGAGTACGGCGATACGGTTCTTGCCGGAATGTACAGCGAGCAGCACGGCTTTATGTTCACCACATGGAAGCAAAGCGCAGATCGCAGAAGCGTCTCGCATGGGGACTATTCGCCTGACTTTGAATATGCAAAGGAGTCTTTTGTGACCCGTTCAGGGTTAATGGACGCACAACGTATATTTACCGCAGATGAGGCTGCCAACCTTTACCGCTGCCTTGATTTCGCCAAGGGAAATTGTGAATCCCTGACTTATGAACAGGAAAAGCAGCTTGACGAGCTTATGACCAAACTGCAATACGGATATCCGCAGCTTGAAGAATCACCGCCCTCTTTTACGCAGGACGATACGCCGCAATTAAATATGTAGCCATATTATCCATGCCCCGGCTTTTGCGACAAAACAAAAGCCGGGGCTTTTTCTATTTCCGAGAAAGGAATTCAAAATGTATTTTACACAGGACAAGCATCTGCGGGAGCTGGAAAAGCTCATGCAGTGCGTTCCCAATTTCAGACCGAGAGGTCAAGGCGTGATCGTCATGGGGGTGACGGAATCCCCTCCGCCCGGTTATACGGATATGATGACCGCGACCGTATCGGCTGTAAAATGCCCCGCCTTTTTGCGGCGGCTGAATCAATATCTGACGGAAAGCGAGATGATTTCGATGATGTATAAGAACGATAAGCACAGGACGGCGTTTGAAGCTGCGGTCAGGAAAGGAAACAAGAAAAACTATGCGCTTCTCGCCGCCGTATATCTGCTGACCGCAGATTTTACGCTGTGGAAATGCGTCAGGCACGCTGTCGTCAACAGTGTCATTTGCTTCGAGCAAGTACGCCTGCGTGGGACAAATACAAACAGCTATCCGCTGTTCTGCGCGGCAAAGGACTTGTATCTCGGTACGAAACATCTGACGGTCAGCGATCTTGCCGACGCCGAGCTGATTTCACCGAAAACTTTTTCCTTGATCTGCAACGCCATGGCAATCCGCCGTTTCGGTCTTGGGGCAATCCAATATGAAGAAAGGAGCATTCAGAAATGATTAAAATCAAAATCGGAAACGGCGACCGTGAAACGGATATCCGTTTCCCCATCAGCGAAAGCGATCTGTACAAAAAGCTGGCAGAAATTCACGCAATAGACAGTTCGGACAAACAGCAGCCGGTCACCGTAACGGGCATCTACCGGCCGGAAGAATTCTCTGCCTTGGAAGGTCAGCAGGTCGACTTGGATGAGATGAATTACCTTGCAAAGCGCATGGATAGCTTCGATGACCGGGAGATGGATCAATTTCTCATTGGGATTTCGATGCAGGACGAGCCTTCTCTCAAAAATTTCATCAACCTAACATTCAATCTGGATCATTTCACGCTGGTGCAGGACATCAGCAATTATGGAAAGATAGGCAGAGCCTATGTCATGAATACAGAGGGCGCTGTTCCGGCAAACGATGAGGACGATCCGAAATACGCAGCTCTCGGCAAAAGACTCATAGACCGTGGACTTGCGCGGATCACGGCAAAAGGGCTGCTCATCTACGATCCTTTTGATAAACTGACCGAGGTGTACAACGGGCGGACTTTTCCCGAATACGCCTATACAAGCACACTTGCCAGCGCGGAAGTCAGTTACAACGGACACACGGAACTTTTACTCCTCCCCGACGAGGAATTGGCAATCAAGAAAGCCATTGCCCGGCTCGGCGCTCCCTCCGACAGGGACTGCACGTTCTCGTTCTATTTCAACTATATAAAAAATGATGCGTGGGAGAAACGGATGGACGGCATCATCCGAAACGAAGGAATTTATGAGGCAAATACTCTGCTCCGGGCTTTGGACGCCGACAACATGGATTTGGATAAACTGACCGCCGCGGCGGAGTATGCCGATGTGGACAGCACAAAGGATCTGATCGCACTTGCCGAGCATATCGGTGATTTCGTCTTTATCAAGGACGCCGAGGATTATGAAACCGTCGGGCGTTATTTTGCGGAAACTGATCCGAAATATGATCTGAATCTCGAATTGGAGGATTTCTTCGATTTCAACGGATTTGGAGAATATCTGGCGGAAGCGAACAGCGGCGAATTTATATCGTCCGGCTTTGTCTGTATGAAGGATGGCGTGGAGCTTTCCGAAATACTCGACTCCGACGAAAGCATGACGATGGGAGGAATGTGAAAATGGCACTGCTCAATGCGGTTATCACCTACAAAGAAAACACGCTGGTCACGGAATTTCCGAAGGATTATCTCAAAATTTACGAGGAACTTTGCTCCATAGGCAGCCGCAAAGCGCTTGAAAGGATTCCGCTGACCGACAACGAGGACGACGATATCCGGGTCAAGCTCTATGCGGACAGCGATATCGGCAACCATCTGCTCTTATTGTTGGGCGAAAACAGTACGCTGGCCGACGCAAACACCGCAGCCTTTGCCGTGGTGAATGCGGACGAAGATATCAAGCAGGAGCTGGAGCAGAACCTGTTATACGACCAATACTCCAACACAGCGGAACTGCTGCGGGATATCCGAGAGATGACCGAACAGACCGGACCGGTGAAAATGTCCTTCTTCTGCCCGCTGGAAGGCAATATCGAGGATGCCGAGTATGGGGAGCTGACGCCGGTCGGAAACCTTTTTCTGAAAAGCTACGGATGGGATATCCGTGAGCTGTTGGAGATGGAGCAAGCCTCGCCGGAGGACGAAATGGCGCGGTTTTACGATGACGACGAGGCAATCAAGGCAAAACTTGTCTCCGCCGCATGGACGGTCGATGAATACAAAGGAAAACTGTACGGCAGGATCGATTGCCGATTCAAAGAAGCGCTGTCCGGGAATGAAACCGAAAAATTCAAGGAATGGCTGGTCGGCCAGTGTTCGGACGGATTTGGCGAGCATTTTGAGCAGCAGCCCATCCGTACAGAGGACGGCGACCTGTTCGTCTCCTTCTGGAACAGCAGCGACCGCTATTTTCTCTGCACCGAGGACGAACTCGACGACTGTATCGAAGAAGCGCAGGGAATGCAGCTCGGAGGAATGTGAACATGGCAGAGGAAAAGAAAGAACGGCGGCCGCTTTCCATCAAAAACCTTGCCGATCTGAAACGACATATCCAAGTCGGCACGGAGTTTGTGGTGACGGAACATCAATACCATCCCGATATCGTCGGTTTGACCCGTGTGGTGACCAAGGTTCAAACCAACGGTTTCTATTCCAAGATCAAAGATCAGCCGGAGCATAAATGGTCTACTTGCAATTACGGGAAAGGCGGTTGGACGCCTTTCGGGAAAGCACCCGACTACCGTTTTAACGGTTCGGAAATACAGGTGTTGGATCGCCGCAAAAATGACGGCAGCGTCCTGTATGCAGTCAAAATATACGGTCAGGAAAACCAATTAAACAAAACAAACAAGGAGGAAACCAACATGAACGAATGGGAGCGCCTGCATCGGCAGGCAGAACACTACAAGGAGGCCTATCCGCCCGGAACAAGAGTTATGCTTCTGCACATGGGAGACGATCCCCGACCGGTAGAGGACAATATGCGAGGCACGGTCAGAGTCGTGGATGACATTGGCACCCTGCACTGCGATTTCGATAATGGCAGGAGCCTCGGCATTGTTCCCGGCGAGGACAGCTTCCGCAAGCTAACGCAGGAGGAATTGGCGGAAGAACAGGAAACGCAGGACGACGGCATGGATGAGGACAATTCCCCCGTCATGGGGATGTAGGAGGCAGTTTATGGAAATTCAAATTGAACTTTCAGAGCCTTTACTGGAACGGCTTCTGCTCTGCGCCGCGGAAGAAGAAACATCCGCAGAAGAAATCATTATAAGAGCAATCCGAAAATATATGAAACGAGGTGATGACAATGCCGAATGAGGCGAAGAAAGGTATTACGGTCAAAGTGGACGCCGGGCTTCATGCGGAGGTAAAGCAGTATATCGAAAGCCACGGCATAACAATGGCGGAGTTTGTATCCCTTGCTCTGCACGACGAACTCCATCCAAAATTTCAGACGAAGGAGGACGCGGGAAACATGAGAACATTAGCTTTTCAGGTGCCGGAGGATCTGTTTCAAAAAATCAAGGATTATCTGCACCGCAACAACATGACACAGAAGGAATTCATCATCGGACTGATCGAACAGGAGCTAACACGGGATCAGGCCGAGCGTGAAGCCCACAGCGAGGCACAGGCGGACGATCCCGAACCGGGCGAAGAAGATACCGAACAGGATGAAACAGCCCTTGTAGACGATTTTGAGGACGATTCCGGCGAGGACGACTCGGAGGATGAATCCGAAGATGAGGAACAGGGATTCTCTATGGGAATGTGAGGTGAAATGGAAAAAAGAATAACGAAGGACGGTCGGATGCGTTATGGCTATCCGATTTTTTGATATGTTCGCAGGGATCGGCGGCTTCCGAAGCGGCCTTGAAGCGGTCGGCGGTTTTGAATGCATCGGTCACTGCGAAATCGACAAATATGCAAATCAGGCGTATAACGCCATATACGAGCCGAAAGGAGAACTGTATTTTGAAGATGCGCGAACCATCAAACCAAATGAGCTGCCCGACCTCGACCTTATCTGTGCGGGATTTCCTTGTCAGAGTTATGCCGAGGAAATAGTAATCCCGAAGTTTGAGCTGCAACCCAATAAATAAAGGGATTGCGGGCAAAAACTTCGGGATAATAAAATGTCCATTCTTTACTTGTATAATTGAAGAGGCAGG
>CALXAO010000051.1 GCA_944386295.1 uncultured Clostridia bacterium
CTAGAAGAGTAAGCTCCGGTTCATAGAAAAAGACATGGCGGCAATGGGGAATTACCATCGAAGCCAATCCGCCGGTGGCAAGAAGCTGAGTTTTCTCCGGAATATAAATATCCCGCGGCAGACGGTCAATCAAGCCATCTACCATACAGGCAGTACCATAAATAATCCCAGACCGGGCAGCATCTGCTGTATTACGGCCCAACAGAGGGCCTGGTTCTTCCAACGAAACGAACTGAATTTGGGCGGCGGCATTTCGCAAACTTTCCAAAGAGGTTCTTACCCCCGAGACAATAGATACCCCGACTAGGGAACGGCTGCTGTTTACGGCAGACAGTACTGTAACGGTGCCAAAATCCAATATTACAGCAGGCGCTTCATACAGCCACACCGCAGCTGCTGCATTGGCTACAATATCTGCCCCGAGGATCCCCGGTTCATCCACCGATAGACCGACCCCAGTACGCACACCGCTTCCCACAGTAATAACCGGAACGTCTACGGACTTTGTCAACCGAGTAACCGCTTCCCGCAGCGTATAAGTCAACGCGGGAACCACAGACCCGAGCACTACATCTGTTATACATTCGGCAAAATCCAAAAGCAATTCCCGAAGAATCATGGCGTATTCATCCGCGCTGCGCCGACATTCGGTCGCTATCTTAAAGCACCGACATAAATTCGGCCGTTGCCCTCCGACAGTATTTGTTTCAAATAATCCCACAGAAATACTGGAATTTCCGATATCAACAGCTAACAGCATTCTTTTCCTCCACGGTCCTTAAGGTTGAGTCTTACAAAGACTTTCCGTACCCTTTTATAAATTATAACATATATTTATGACTTTTTCTACCAGTTTTCCGATTTAGTCCATACAACACCATTCTGAACCGTCATTCCACCGTCCTGTACACAAAAACCCAAACCGCCTGTGGGGGCTTTCATCAATCGACAGACGAGACTTTCCGAATCGTTGAGATTCACCTCCAGAATATCCCCGTTTAACAGTAAGTCCACCTGCGTAGGCCCATCATATGTCCGCCAGGGAACCACAGCCAAATCTGGACGCTGGTCCCACTGGTACAATTCCCGCAGACGAAGCAACTGGGAAGGACGGTCAAACAGAAGAGCATAGCCGTTATCCGCCTCAGCAGACGGGAATTGCTCTGGCCCGTGCGTCCGCAACAAAACCATACCGACAGCAACACTGCCTTCTAAATTCAGCTGACATCGGAGCCGATAATCCTGAGGGCAAACAGAGGTCACGGCAAATCCGTCCCAGGCTGAAAAACCGTCTCCAGTCCAGGACCAGGTACCCCTGGAGGAAACAAACTGTTCTCCGGTAAACAGAGGAACAGAATAGGGGAACAGCCGATCCAACTCCTGAAAAAACCGGGAAGCCGGACGTCCGGAATGATCTATCGTAAGTTCCCGGGGACAGGCAGCATGACCACCCCAGATACGCTCCCCGCAGTCACAGTGTTTCCGCGGAATCCAGCCAAACATTAGATGCCGTTTCCCGTCGGAAAGCTGTTTTGCCGCCATAAAATCAAAATGGTCAGGCGACAGGATCTCCGACCGTTTCCAGGGACCGATAAGAGAATCAGCTGTCCGGATCCGGGAATCATGCCAATAATACAGCATAGCCCACCGGTTTTTCACAGGAAAAATATCTGGACATTCCGGAGACCGAGCCATTCCCGTTTCCCAGAGCGGAGGAAACAGGTCCCAGAGCTCCAGGTCCGCGGATTTTGCCAGGCCAACCACCCCCGGAAACGGGTCCGGGCGGCCGGCGACCCCTTTGGCGCAGAAAACCATCCAGTAGCATTTTTCTGCCGGATTCCAGAACACACAGGGATCCCTCCAAGTACCGTCCTGGCGGTAGCCGGTCCGTTCCTCCGAAAGAAGACTCCGCCGAGTTTTCCGAAAAACAATGCCGTCATCACTGACCGCTTTCAAAATATGAGGAACCTTATTCGAATCCTTTGCAGCGTAAAACGCATGGTATTTCCCCTGAGCGAAAAGGACCGACCCAGTACAAATCCCTATATCCTCCTCATCGGGAAGAATTAGGTCGGGATGTTCCTCCCATTCCGTCAAATTTACCGAGGACACATGCCCCCAACACAGCCGGGAATCTCGCAACAGTTTAGTATAATAGACATGGTATCGCCCTTCAGCGTAAAGGGGCATAGGGTCGCCAAACCAACCATTAGCCGGGGCATAATGCAAAAAATTCATTTGGAATCTCCTTTCTGAAAAACCTTTTGCACGACCTGCAAATATCCGTAGACATACTGACGTCCGGTTGAAGATAGCTGGTTTCAGTCCACTCATTCCAGCTGTTCACAGTAATCAAAGGCGCAGGCAAGCCAGGAGGTGTATCTATATAATCTTTCGCCATTCGTAAAGCGGCCTCAAATTGCAACGGGGTATTATTTTTTGACTACCCGAGGCCGAAAAGAGGAATTCCAAGGATTGTTGTCTCAACCACAGGAAATATGTGGAAATAGGAAACCGAAGAAGTTCTATCAATCTGTTTCCTTTCCCGCTGCATGTCGGGCAGAATTTTCCCGTAATCCCAATCCACATCGGTAAAATATAATGAGTTATACTGTCAACCCTCAAAAGCTCCGTAATTTTGGCTGTGGTTTCTGTTGCTAAAGTGTCCACACCGCTAGATTGCCCCTTCTTTTCAGGCGGTAAGCCAAAGGTGTAAATCGGGAAAACCCGCATTCCGAACTTCCCGCCGAAAAAAAACCGGGCGCTCCTGATTTGGTCTACCCCATACAGACCGTAAATCAGGTTTGCAAGGTCGTAAATCATGAACACGAGACAAGCATTGGTTTTGCAATAACAGGGGTACCGGAAATATCGGTCAATCACCCATCGGACAATGCATCCGAACGGTTCCCAATTCTGCGAACCCAGCCACAAGACCTCCAAACCATGCAAAAAGAAAGACGGAAGTCCCACAGATGATTGGCATCGTGATTCGCCTACATGAGATAAAACCGCATCCTACTATTGTTTTTTGCTTGCACCCACCTAATCCAAGCACTGCCGTTGTACCAATACCAGTCGTAAATAAACACATTTACCCCATGATCGGCTGCAGCGCAAGGTCCATTTCCATTACATAAGAGTCTGCTTCGTCTACATCGCCCCACAGCTGCCGCCGAGACCAAGAATGTCCAGCTCCGCCGACCGCCGCGTTCCGGACCGTTTGTCACTTCCCCATGCCTTCCGGCCAAAAAATGCGGGCACGGGACTCACTTCCCGTGTAAGCAGGCCACACATAGGCAGCAATATCGTAAGTTTTCATAGCAATTTCTTTATTCCTTCATTTTAATCGCACTTCCCCGGGAAATTACACCGTAATCCTCCCAAGCTTGCCGTCCTTCTGCCGCCAAAGCCCGGACCTCATCAGGGGGCTGCGGAGCGGGCATCCGGCCGAAAAACCGTTCCCGGAACCGTTGTGCAGGACGCCCGGAAACGCCAATTTCCTCTGGGGCGCCGTCGCCCTGCAGATAAGCTTCCATAGCAAGCCCCTGAGCCAGGAGCAGTTCTGCCCGGGGAGCAAAAAAGTGTTCCACCAGATAACGGGCATACGACACCAGCCGAAAATCGCCAAAAATATGATAATCGGTTTCCCCCGGGTAAAGATGTACGGCCACACAGTTTCCTTCCCGGATAGCATCAGTCACCCCCTCAGGCGTCTGTTCCCGGGTAAAAAGAATCGTATAAGAATGATTAAAAGTAAACAGTTTATCGTACCGATCCCGATAGGTGCCATGGGTATCGCTGTTACCAACCGCAGGCAAGCGCCCCCCTTCTTCCCGGTAAGCCCGAAACCGGGCCTGCGCCAAGTCATTGCCGTGGACAAGGCCGTGACAGCCCTCCTGTCCGCCCACTAACTCAAACGCATCAAACCAACCGCAGCGAAGAAAAAAGTCACACAGATCCTCCGGGACATTGTAAACGTCCGACATCCAATAAGGATGACAAAACAAGGCAATGCCTCCGGCCTTATGAATTTCCCGGGTCGCCCACAGAGCCCTGGCCTTCTGGGGACGATATTCTTCCGGAGGAAGTTCGGCTTCCAGAGCAGCAATTTCCTCCGCGTATTCCGCCGGATGCTTCACATATTTTTCAGCAACACTTTCCCGGCCACCCACCGCCACAATATGCACTTTGCTGGGCGGCGTGTGAACCTCTTCCCCCTGTAAAAGCAGCAACCCAGGCTCAGTTCCAACAAAGGCCTTCTGCATTTCCAAGGAGGAGAAAAAGCGATTGTGGTCGGTCAACGCCAGACAGTCATATCCGGCCCCACGAAACCGGGCAGCTACCACTCCGGGAGCTTCGGCTCCGTCCGAACGGCAGGAATGGGCATGGAAATCCCCCTTCATGGGATGCAGACCATACAGGTCCTCTTTCACTGCATATACAGAGACCTGAACAATCCGTCCCGCTTTCTCGGGAACTCCCTTTCGGTGAATGCGAATAAAATATTCCCCTTCTCCGGAAAACACATGTTCAAAGCACAGACAGCCATGTACCGTCTGGACCGTGCAATCAGGTTCCGCCGCCGGCTTCTCCCGAGACGCAAACAACGGCCAGACATACAAATCATATTCGGCTTCGGCCAGACTGCTGTAATCCTGTGGCGTTACCGTAATCCGCGTCCGTTTCCCTGCAAGAACCGTACCGGGCCAGACACGGTATTGACGAAGAATTTTTTCCATGTAAATTACCATTCCCTTTCCTATCAATTACTATAGCAAATCATGATGGTTCCGGAACCGTACCGGGACGGAAATACCGCGCCCCCCGGGTCCGGCAGAAGGTGCAATCCCTGGCTAGATACACCCCATTGGGTTCCACCGTTCCCCGATAGGGAACGCCGTCTACAGTTAAAACAGCCTCCACAGGAGCGGGGGCAATTCCGATTACCGCAAGAAGATTGCCGTCTAAATCGGTACGCACCCGAAGCCCTGCCGATGCGGTAAACAGTTCCCGACCGTCCAAAAACGCGGTCATATTTTGGTCTTTTCGGCGAAGTGTATATTCCTTGCCAAACATTTCCTGCGTATATACTGTCTCGGAATCGTCAGCATCACAAGACCAATCTGCCCTATCCATAGACAGATTAACTCCGTACAAATAACTCAAATATTCGTCAAAAGCAAAAATCATAGGACCGTATCCATCCAGGCCCGCACCCGGTTCCCCGGTAAAGGCATCCCACTGCTGATGGAACACTCCGTGTTTCCGGATCAATTCTACCACCTTCCGTCCCACCTGTACCGCCTCAGCATAATGGCCATAATTGTGCAGCGCATCTATCGACCGTTGATAGATCAGCCCCTGACAGGGTCCACTCCAATTGTTTTTCGGTGTATTCAAATAGAAGGAATCATTGACAGCAGTGGCAGGAAGTGGCGTGGGCGTCCAGAACTCCTCAGGATTAAACAGATGGTAATATAAAAATGCGTCAGCCATCTCCTGGGTAAACAGCCCGTGATACATACAGCGCAGATTCACATGGGACAGACAATCGATAATCTGATTGTCGCAGTCCCGGTCAAAACAGGCGTGTTTTTCAGGGATCCAAAGATACTCCTTTACCTTAGCCCGGACAAACTCAGCCTGTCGACTCCAGGCTTCGGCCTCTCCGTTGTCCAGCAAAGCGCTGACTTCCGATAGGGTTTTGCGGCAGGCAAAGGAATATGCCATATATTCCATAGACTCATACGGCAACCGACCTTGGCCGTAGGGTGCGGTTTCCCCGCCCCAGCTGCCGTCTTCCGCGCCAAACTTTAAAAACCGGGTGCAATTATCCTCGCCGGTGTCCCAACAGCACCAGGTTTCCAGACAGCCGTCCCCGTCGCTATCCCGCACACTCCAAAGATATCCGTCAAAAGCTTTCAGGGAATCGTACAGCTTTTGCAAATATCCCCGGTCCTTACCAATCAAATAATACATTTTCAAAGCCGGCTGGGCAAAATAAAACCCCTGCATCCAGTCATAGTAGGCACAGATCCCATTGACCGGATCTTTTGCCCGTCCAATCATGCCCGGAAACCGTCCATCTCTACGCTGATACTGCATAAAAATCAGAATATTGTTCAGCCCCACTTCCAGATTTCGCTTGGCATACATTTCTCCTCCCATGGGCTGGGTTTCCAGCCACACATTGGGATAGGTGGCACCTTCTTTTATGACTCGCCGGTCGTTGTAATCCATTTCATTTCCAGCCAGAAACGCGTCTCCCAGGTCATATACTTTTTTCAGAGTACTGTCATTCGTAAAAAACCGTACAGCTGTGGGCGCATAAATATAGTCCTTTGCATGAAACCCGTTTGCCATAAAATATTCTCCTCCATTTTTTCAGCCGAATCTACCCGGCCTTAAATTTAACTCTACTATACCATAAACCCCAAAAAAAAGCAAGGAATTCTCTCTTTTTTTTCAGAAAATGTCACATCCGGGACAGACCGGAATTAATTGTTTTTTCCCTTGACTTTATAGGGAAATTATGCTATAATAAAAAAAATTAGGAATAAGCTCTAAATTTCAAGAAAGGACCCTTTTTCTATGAATACCGAAAAAGATCTGGTTTCGCTGGTTGTCCCCTGCTACAACGAACAGGAGGTTCTTCCCCTGTTTTATCAGGCGATCTGCGATCTGCGCCAGGAATGGGACGGCGCCGAAATTGAAATGATTTTTGTAGACGACGGGTCCTCCGACAAAACCCTGGATATTCTCCGGCTGCTCAGGAGAAAAGACCCTACCGTCCGGTATATCTCCTTTTCCCGGAATTTTGGGAAAGAGGCGGCAATTCTGGCCGGATTAGACGCAGCAAAAGGAACACTGGTAGCAACAATAGATGCGGACCTGCAGGACCCACCGTCCCTTCTGCCTGAAATGGTCCGGCTGATCCGGGAGGAGGGGTACGACTCCGTGGGGACCCGGCGGGTTACTCGAAAAGGGGAACCTCCCATTCGCAGTTTTTTTGCCCGGATGTTTTATAAGATCATTAACCGTATGTCCAAAACCGAAATGGTAGACGGCGCCCGGGATTTCAGGCTCATGACCCGGCAAGTCACCGACGCAGTACTTTCTCTGCGGGAGTATAACCGATATTCCAAAGGCCTGTTTGGTTTTGTGGGATTTAAAACCAAGTGGCTGGAGTTTGAAAACCGGCAGCGAGCGGCAGGAGAAACCAAATGGAGCTTCTGGAAACTGTTTCTATATGCTATGGACGGCATTGTGGCCTTTTCCACCGCGCCGCTGTCTATCGCCTCTTGGTGCGGATTTCTCTTCGTGGCAATTGCACTGATCGCCACCGCAGTCATTGTTATCAAAACCCTGGTGTTCGGAGACCCCGTGGGAGGTTGGCCCTCTTTAGCTTGTATTCTGTTTTTTATTGGAGGCGTACAGTTGTTTTGCTTGGGAATTATAGGACAGTATTTATCCAAAACCTATCTGGAAACCAAGCAACGGCCGATTTACATTATCAAAGAAACAGAAGAAAACAGTCCACGCCTTCGGGACTGAACCGAGGTCTTTAAATTCGGAAAAAGAAAGGAAGTTTTTCCGACGTGAAACAAAAAGAGAAAAAAATAAAACAACCGGTTTCAGCCGCTACACTTTTTGCCCAAAGGGATATTCCCGGACAAGTTCTTTTTGTTCGGGCCAACCAGTCAGGAGATAAAAGCTTTGGACAGGTTTTTCTGGCGACTGACGGCAAAATTCTATACTCTTTATACGGTTATGAGCAGATCCGCCCCGTTCCGGGTGCCCGCAAGCTGGCACCCGAATTTGTAGAGACCAGATTTCAAACCGTTCCACTGGAAAGCTATGAGGAGCTGAAGGTGGAACGGTATTTTTCCACCGCCCGTTTGGTAGGTCTCCCGCAAAAGGATGCCACACCAGAGGTCCTAGCAGAATTTGCTCTGGGATCGGCAAACCGGGTGGACCGGTTTGCCCGGAATGCATTAAAGCTCCGGAACGGCAATCTGGAAAACGAACTGGAAGAAGAGGAAGAGGATTGCTGCCCCAAATGCGGCAGCTACTATCCCGACCCCGCCCGAAAAGTCTGCCCAAACTGTATGGACAAAGGATCCGTTACCCGGCGACTGCTGGGATTTTTCCGGTATTATGCCAAACAGCTGGTTGTCTTTTTTATTGTCATGGCTCTGTACACCTTGTTCAGTCTCCTATCTCCCTACGTAGGAACCAAGTTGCTGTACGACAATGTGCTTTCCGCATCCGACCCTTGGTACGGACAGATAGGCGCCTTTCTGCTTCTGCTACTTGCAGTGCGCCTGTTGTCCCTGGGACTAAATATGTTACAGGGCTCAGTAAGCGCCTCGGTTATCCCCCATGTAATTTATGATTTGAAAAGCCGGGTTTTTTCGACTATGCAGCGGCTGTCTATGGGCTTTTATACCGGAAAACAAACCGGAACACTGATGAACCGGGTCAACCGGGATGCCAATAATGTATACTGGTTCTTTGTGGATGGCTGCCCTTTTTTAATTATCAATTTAGCCACATTCGCAGGTGTATTTTTTATTCTATTTCGCATTAGCGTACTCCTAACCTTGATTGTTGCCGTGTTTATTCCGGTAATCTTTTTTCTGTATCGGTTTTTATCCCGGCATTTTCGGAAGATGCATCATCGGCAGTGGATGGATCATTCCGCCATGACCTCACACCTCAGTGACACCGTAGGCGGACAGAGGCTGATCAAAGCTTTCGGCGCAGGACAACGGGAAAACACCCGCTTTGCCGGCTACAGCAGTCGGGTTCGGGACAGCGAACACACCCTGTTCAACGCTCAAAACACTGCATTTCCTTTCGTGGAATTACTAGCAGTAACAGCCAACATGCTGGTGCTGGGCGTCGGGGGAGTCCTGATTGTTAACGGCAGCGGACTGACCCTGGGCCGCCTACTGACTTTTACCGCCTACCTGAACATGCTTTACGGCCCCCTGGACTTTCTGTCTTGGGTAACCACCTGGTTTTCCCGGTGCCTGGATTCAGCTCAGCGGATTTTTGAAATTATTGACGCCCAGCCCGATGTCAAAGAAGCACAACAGCCTCTTTGTCCCGAAATTGTTCGCGGAGAAATCGAACTACAGAATGTCATGTTTGAATATGAACCCGGCCGGCCGGTCATCCGAGACCTATCCTTCCGGGTAGAAGAAGGACAGATGATTGGGATTGTAGGCAAAACCGGTGCGGGAAAAACTACGATAATCAATCTAATGGCCCGACTGTATGATCCCACTGAGGGACGGCTGCTGATCGACGGCCGAGATATCCGGGAATATTCCTTCGCCTTTCTTCGCAAAAACATCGGGGTAGTTTCCCAGGAAACCTATCTGTTTATCGGCACGGTAGCTGACAATATCCGCTATGCCCGACCGGAAGCCACGGAAGAGGAAGTAATTGCCGCGGCAAAAGCGGCCTGCGCCCATGACTTTATTATGAAGCTGCCCGACGGATATGAAACACGCATCGGCGCCGGCGGCCAAGACCTGTCGGGTGGAGAAAAGCAACGGCTGTCCATTGCCCGGACAATTTTGCAGGATCCCAAAATCCTGATCCTGGATGAAGCTACCGCTTCCATGGATACAGAAACCGAACGAAACATTCAGGAATCTCTCTCCCGTCTCCAAAGCGGAAGGACCACCGTATCAGTGGCGCACCGGTTATCTACCCTGCGTGATGCCGATGTTCTGGCTGTCATAAGCCAGGGAAAAATGACCGAATACGGCACCCATGACGAGCTGATCCGCAAAAAAGGAGAATATTACAACCTGTACCGCCTGCAAACAAAAGCAGCGGGAACCATTGTCATTGCTGACTGAACGGAGGCGTTTTTTATGAATTTATCTACGGATTCCCAGCTAATTTCCATCCGGCCGAACACCGCCCGGTTTTCCGCCGGCCCCGGCGGTTATCTGAATCTGACAACGAAAAGCGATGAATATACCTGTATCCGCCTCAAACGGGCTCTACCCTATAAATATCCCGAAAAGTACATCTGTGTTTGCGATCGGGAAGACAAGGAAATCGGTATTTTGTCCGATCTTGCAGAATGGACCGGTCCCCAGCGGGAACTGCTGGAAGCGGAATTAAAACGGTTGTATTACATTCCGAACATCGAAAAAATTCTTTCAGCTAAGGATCGGATGGGCTATTTGTATTTTGAAGTACTTGCCGACGGAAACCGGAAGTCCTTTGCCGTACGGGACCCTTCCAGGAGTATTCGCTTTATTGCCCCCGGACAGTCGTCCGCTGTACAAATTACAGACACCGAAGGAAATCGGTACCGGATTGCCAATCCGGCCGAATTAGACGGCAAAAGCCGCCGGACAGTGGAAACTTATCTGATTTGAATTACGGAGAATTTACGTATGGAAAAGTTATACCGCGCCGAATTTGATCTTACCCAAGACGGCCGCGCCTGTCAGGGCATTCTTCTGGTGCGGCGCACAGACGGCAAAGAATATCTGACGGTAGAAGAAAACGGAAAACTACAGCTGAAACTAGCGTTAAACCGCATCCAAGAGCTAAAACTCACCGCCCGGACCGGCTGTGGAGAGATGGAAGCCGAAGGGATTGATGGGATTCCGGTTCGACTCTGCCGCTTTACCCGCACAGAGCTAAAGCCCCTATCAGAATTTTTAAAGGCTGTAAATTACTATTTATCCTCTGGGGAATACGCCCCAGCTGACACCTCCCGGCTGTTTTGCCCCAAATGCGGACGACTTTACCCGGAAGGAGCCGCCGTTTGTCTGCACTGCAACGCGGGAAAATCGGTTTTCAAAGGATTTCTGCGCATGGCAAAGCCCTTTTTACCCGCATTTCTCCTAGCAGGGGGTTTATTACTGACGGGAAACCTAATTTCTCTGCTGGTTCCCCAGCTGAACCGGATTTTAGTGGACGGATATCTGACCGAAGGGGCCTCCCAGGATGCCCTATCCACCTTAACGCCTGCCGCCGCGGTGACAGCCTTGGCCGGAGGAATGCTGCTTTGTCATTTTGCGGTGCGGCTTCTTCGGATTTTGTCCGCTCGCACCCGGAACCGGGCAGGAACCGGCTTTGTAGATCATTTGCGGCGACAGTTATTTAATAAATTGCAGGAACTGTCCCTATCTTCAGTTTCCCGCCGGACTGCCGGAGACCTAATCAAGCGAGTTACCGAGGATTCGAATACTATTGGAGAGTTTATTCAAAACGAAACGGTCTGGATTGCCGAAACCGGTGTTATCTTTTTGGGGGTTTCGGTTTATTTCCTTATGACCCGCCCGGTTTTGATGCTTTTTGTCTTTCTCCCGGTACCTTTAGTAATGTTTTTAGTTTCCCGCTGCTGGAACTTTATTCACCGCCGATACGAACAGCAATGGATTGTCAGTTCCCGGGCAAACGGAATTCTGCACGACATCGTGCGGGGCATCCGAGTTGTCAAGGTGTTTGGCAAGGAAGATCAGGAAATTGAAAAATTCAATGGGGTCAGCAAAAAACTCTGCAACATTCAAGCCCGCAACGAACGGACCTGGGCCATTCTGTTCCCCTTGCTGAATTTTCTTATCGGCGCCGGGGAATTTTTGGTACTGTATTTTGGAGCCCAGGCCGTGCTGGGAAGCGATATTTTGGGCGGCCCTATGACGGTAGGTGAACTGATTCAGACCGTATCTTACACCGGACTGATTTACGCGCCCCTGCGCTGGATGACCTCCCTGCCCCGTTCGGTAGCGAACGCAGTCACCGCCATGACAAAAATGAATGAAATTCTTCAGGAAACTCCGGAAATCCGAGATGGGGCCTGTAACAATGAACAACCCGTTACCGGGGAAATCACTTTCCAGGAGGTATCTTTTGGCTATACGGCCTACGAACCGGTGCTGCGCAACATCACCGCCCAAATTCAGCCGGGGGAAATGATTGGCATTGTCGGACATTCCGGTTCTGGAAAAACAACCCTGACCAACCTGATTCTTCGTCTGTATGATGTATCCTCCGGCCAACTGCTTTTGGACGGTATTGACATTCGGGACCTGCCGGTTAAAACGGTCAATCAGGCGGTAGGTGTAGTGTTCCAGGAAACGTTTCTGTTTGAGGGAACAATTTACGACAATCTGCTTTATGCCCGCCCGGACGCGACACCGGAGGAAGTTTTTCAAGCTGCCCGAGCAGCCTGTGCGCACGAATTTATTCTAAAACTGCCGGAAGCCTATAACACCATGGTAGGAGAAAACGGCCACACCCTTTCAGGTGGAGAAAAACAACGTCTGGCCATTGCCCGAGCTATTCTGCGAGACCCGAAAATTCTAATTCTGGATGAAGCCACAGCTTCCCTGGATACAGAAACTGAGGAAAAAATCCAACAGGGCCTGGACCGTCTGGTGAAAGGACGAACCACGGTAGCCATTGCCCACCGGCTATCCACTTTGCGCCATGCCGACCGGCTGTTTGTTCTCGAAAAAGGACGGCTGGCTGAGGTAGGTACCCACCGGGAACTGATGCGAAAAAAAGGCGTTTATTACGGCCTTGTAATGGCACAGAAGCAAACCGGACGTATGGCCTCAGAGATTCTACAATAAAAAGGAGAGATATTCATGTCTACAATCTTTTTTCCATTTCCCGCAGGTGCGGCTCATTATACGGGAATTTTAAACCAAACCGCCCGTCGGATCGCAGCCTGGGACCTAGCTGACCCAGAACTATGGGCAATTTTTGTCGACCAATTTCGAAAGCACCCGGACGACGGTAACGACCAGTGGAGAGGCGAATACTGGGGAAAAATGATGCGAGGCGGCTGTATTACCTGCCAGTATGTTCCGGAACTTTATTCTATATTGGAAGCATCCGTCCGGGACCTTCTGAGCACTGCAGAACCGGATGGGAGAATCAGCTCCTACAGCAGAGAATGGCAGTTCCGGGGGTGGGATCTGTGGGGCCGCAAGTATGTACTCTTGGGACTGCAATATTTTCTTGAAATCTGCCGAGATCCAACTTTAGCTCAGGAAATTGTTATTCAAATGCAGGCGCAGGCCGACAGTATGCTTCGGGATCTAAAACAGGCGAAACTGAAACTTTACGACACCAGCTCCTGGTGGAACGGCATTAATTCTGTTTCTATTTTGGAACCAATGGTAAAGTTATACAAAATTACGGAAAAAAAAGACTATTTGGACTTTGCCGGGCAAACGGTGGAAGAGGGAGGTGCAAAGAATTTTCGGTTGTTTGAAGCCCCGCTGCGTTCCAATTTGCCGCCTTCCACTTACCCGGTAACCAAGGCCTATGAAATGATGTCCTGTTTTGAGGGGCTGCTGGAATACGGCAAAGTTACAGGAAAACAGGAATGTATTGACGCCGCAGTATCCCTGGGGAAAAACATTCTCCGGGACGAAATTTCGGTTATCGGTTGCGCCGGTTGTACCCACGAACTGTTTGATGGCGCCGGAACCTCCCAGTTTGACCCGGAAAAAGGAAAAGGCATTATGCAGGAAACCTGCGTCACTGTCACATGGTTGCGCTTTTGTCTGAAACTTTTAGAACAAACCGGAGATCCGATCTTTGCCGATGCCATGGAAGCATCCATATACAACGGACTGCTGGGAGCAGTTAATACCCGGCAGCAGCCGTTCATTGATCGGAACGAACACCGGGAACGCGCTTATAGCGAGGAACACCTTCCGGAAATTTATCCTTTTGACAGCTATTCGCCTCTGACAGCCGGATCCCGGGGCGTTAAGCAGGCTGGATGCCGACCAATTACACCAAAACGGAACTATTCCTGCTGCGCTGCCATCGCGGCAGCAGGCACAGGATTGGCAGTGCGGATAGCAGCACTTAATACAAAAAAAGGACCAGCAATTCTTTTTTATGAACCAGGATTGCTCTGTTTTTCCACTCCGGAGGGTCAGGAGGCTCAACTGAATATCCACTCCTCCTATCCGGCGGAGGGAGCTGTTGTCCTTACCCTATCTCTTCCACGACCAGAAAAATGGGAACTTCGGCTACGAATCCCGTCCTACAGCCAACAGACCGAACTCCGTATCAACAGTATACCAGTTCCGACACAGTCAGGCTGGGTACTTCTAGACCGCCGGTGGCAAGATAAAGATCGAGTAGAACTGACTCTAGACATGACGATTCGTCCCCTGCGTTCTGTCCAAAGAACCGACCGAAAACATTCCCCATATTTTTGCCTGCAAAAGGGTCCTCTAATTTTGGCCCTGGACACAGAGTTTAACCGCGTCGACCTTACCAAACCCCAACCAATTCCTACCCGATTCCATCCAGTGCCTCCACCGGTTTCCTGCCTGGTGTCACTGTCCGACGGACAGCAAACCTGGATTGATTACGCCTCGGCCGGAAAATCTTGGGATCCCCAAAAGCCCTTTGCCTGCTGGATTCCAGAGGAAAAATAAAACGAAACGGCGAAAAAAATTCGCCGTTTCGTTTTATTCTGTAATAAAATTAATTTCAATCTCCCCTATACCGCCATCAACCCGGAGTCGATTATTTCCTTCCCCTATAACGGAGCCATCAGAAACTTTTTCCCCGTCCACCCGAACCTCACCCAGTCCTTTATGAACATTAATACGGTAATCCTCCCGGGATCCAACAAGATTGATAGTAGATGCTCCCACACCAAAGTTCAGCGTACTGCTTCCGGAAAAAGCACACGTCAGACGAACCTCTCCCACACCCATGTCAAAATCCAGTTGATTCAGCTGTCCGCTGTGGAGGATCATGCTTCCTGCTCCTCCATCGATATCCGCTTTATGAAATGCCGTCAGATTGCCAATGTCCACAGCGCCAGCCCCTAGATCAAAATCAATTTCCTGCGCTGTAAGCTGTTCTATCGTTACTTTGCCCGCACCGGAATTAAAAGTAACCTTTTCAAAAACCATGTCTGCGGGAATATACAGCGCCAGTTTCGCACCGCTGTAATGGAATGTCCAGAAGGATGATTGTTCAGAAATTCGAAGAAGTCCGTCTTTTTCCTCCACTACAAGCCGATCCAAATTACTTTCTACCCGGAAAGCATCTCCGGAGAGAATCACAAAATCCGCAGCTCCAACATCAATTTTTAGGGAAGAAATATCGCCGGTCACCTCATAGGTATTCATGTTCCCCACCCCGCGTTCCGAACCAAACAGCCCAGAAATCAGAGATAACGCACCTAAAATTCCCCCAATAATACTAACACAAAGAAAAACTGCAAAGGCAAGGGCCACATATTTGATTGCTCTCTGCCACGCCGTCATTTTATATCCACCCCTCCGAAAACGCAGGTACCATTTACATAAAGAGTAACGGCATTTTCCGGGGAATTCGGATGTTTTTTATCCGAAACACCCCCGAATACCGAAGTAGAGTTTACTTTTACATTCACATTGCCGGGCACCAGAATATCAATGCCCCCAAAGATAGCACTGGCATGAATAACACAGTCTTTTTCAATCACCGCTTGAGTCAGATCACACTTGACTCCGCCAAACACCGCTGTAAGCTCCGCTCCCTCAAATACTTGACCGCTATAATCCAGATTGGTCCCGGCAAAAGCAGCATATCCACTTTTGAGCGTCTTGCCGCTGGCTTCCAATTCCTTGATAATCTGATGACTTTTGTTTCCGAAAATTCCTCCAAAAATCAATTTTAAGCCTAGAAGAATAATCACCGCCGGCAGCATAAGCTTCAAAAACAGCCCAAAGGTCATCACGCCCTGACAGCAGAGGAGAAGCAACACCCCCAACAAAAGACCAATCAAATTTCCGATCTTTTCCCTTTCAGTAAACAGTCCGATCAAGCAGGGCACAATAATAAGCAGCGTCCACCAACCATTAAAAAACAGGTCAAAGTTTGTAATTTTCAACGCATTAAGAACCAACAGCCCCCCCACTGCAACCAATGCAATTCCCCATAAAATTTTACTTAATTTTTTCATACGGTTAAACCGTCTCCTTTTGCTTACATATAGTTATTTTTTTATCCGACTGTCAATATTCCAAAAGACAGACGTTAAGAAAACGCATTCCTTTTCCCGAATCAGAATTGAAAATTCACCAAAGTCTAAATTTCATAGCAACTGCCCGGTACAGGACTTTCCAGAAAAACCGGTAATGAATCTTCCCAGGACTCAAAATTCCCAATAACTTCCTACTTTTTTCCGGCGGCAGCAACTCCGGTTTCAGTTCACTGCCTGTTTTTTTTACAATTTTGCCGGCACAAAAAACTGTGCCGGCGTTTTTTCTAAATTCCGATCTTAAGCCTCAGCCCCCCCAAATAAAAGAGCAAAAATCTGAGGATAGGTTGTGCTGAACTTCTCCAGCCAAGTATAGCTTTCTGCCTCGTCGATCAGAATCTTTTTCCCCTCCAGATCCTTTTCTGAAACAGTGTCCTCGGATGAAGCAAAACGCACCGAGGCGTCCAGAGCAATGTCAAGTGCGCCAGCAATACGGGAATCTACGGAAAATCCGAATTCAACACCGGTTTCACTCACAAGATACCGAATCGCAAAGGGAACTTCCAGGGACACTCCGACACCATCCACTTTAAAGGACACGGTCAGCATACAATCCACCACCGTAACTCCGGTTGACTCCTTGGTCTCAGTAAAGGTTAACTCTAGGGAAAAATCCTGGGGTACGCCATCTGCATCCGGCAACTCTTTAGGCAGTTTTAGACTTACCGTCAATTCTCCCTCTCCTCCAGTTTCCGTGACAGTCCGCTGTCCCGACAATGTGACACTCAAATCTTCCCCCAGCATCACAGACGCTTCGGTATGGAAAGTATTTCCGACGGCCAGAAGCTCCTGCATTAAAACAACTTCGGAAAAACCTTCCTCGGAAAACGACATCCGAACCGTCATAACTACCGCCTGTTTTTCCGTCTCATCGGCACACAGCAATTCATACGTCATGGAATTCACTTCAGGCATTGCATCCCCAAACAATGGGGCAAAGAGTTCATTCACCTGAGCACCAGTCAAAAGAAGCGCCACCTTTTTTCCTTCAGCAAAGGTTTCCCCGCAGGAAGAAAAGGACGCATCAGACAGTTGCAAGGTTTCGTCAGTAAAAAAAGAATTGATCTTTTCCACTATATCTTCAATCGCAGACAGATCGAAGGAGATTTCCGAATCCAAAGCTTCGGGCATTATTTCGATCCATGCTTCAGGGTCCACCTCAGACAGACAGATCAGGTTTCCCAGCAAAGAAACCTTCATCGTCTCGGCCAGTAGAGACAAAGAAATGTCTCCCTTGGACAAACCACTAGTCAAATCAGAAATCACAGTCCCTGTCATCTCCATGGGAAGCATTACATCCCCTTCTGAAGTAGACAGCTTGGAAAGATTTATGTTCCAATCAGTCTTTACCCCACCGGCAGGTTTAAATCCTGTTTCCGAAATAGCAGGAACAACCCCCTGTAGCAATGTTATATATTGGTGAGAAAACGCATCAACCGCCGCCGTAGGAGTCAAAGGATCCGAAAGTTCATCAGAAGCAGAATCGGTAGAGTTCTCTTCCTCCTCATCGGTACAACCACTCAGACACCACAAGGTGCTAAAGGCAAGACACAGCGCCAAGAACAGCGCAAGCCATTTTTGTTTCATAATATTTCTCCCTTTCCCAAAAAAAATTTTTATTTTGTTCATTTTACCATAGTTTTCCCTATTTGTCAAGAGGTATTTTTTGCCGCATTCGCATCCGATATCCCGAGGGAAAACTCCCATATCGGCGGCGAAAGGCGGCAGAGAATTGAAGATAATCGCCATAACCTACAATTTTCGGCAATCTTCCCCACAGATGTATCGGTTTTCCAGAAGCGCCGCGGCACCTGCATTCGATGGGGAAAAATATTCCGTACAGCCTTGAAACTTTTTAAAAGTCCAGGACAAATATTTTCGATTCAAATGTAGTGCTGCGGCCACGTCCTCCACCATGGCTGTCATTAAATTTTCTTCCATATAAGCCAACGCATGGCCGGACATGCACCGTTCTACACTTTTTGAGAAGTTCGATAGAGAAATCATTTGCAAAACAGTCGATAGTCTTATTGCACAACAATAATCAAACTACCGCTGACCGTTGTTAATAAACCAATTGAATTATTTTAACTCATAGCGGTTATCGGTTAATCCAATTATGATAAAAAGCACAACACAGGAGAGCAACCCCACAATGTTGTGCTTTTCTTGTCTATGGGCTATAAAAAAGATTTTTCTTGCGGTCGAGACAAAAAACAAAAAAAATAACGCCGGGCCCAATACGTTTTGGGTCCAGCGTCACGCTGGCTTTCGTGTACAAAATAAATAACGGGAATATATTTAAGTATTGCTCCCGAAGTGAATTATAACACCGCGCCGTTCAAGCTCCTTTAGAAGCCTTAAAACATCAAGCTCTGTCATATCATCGCCCATCGATGCCGCAATTCCTGCCGCCTCTCCTGTCACGGCACAGCAGGGAATAACACGCATTATATCCCACATCGAGTCAGTCACAGAGGTTACTCTGCCGGCAAATAATAAATTCTTTGTTTTTGCATTGTAAAGTGTACGAAACGGCACTTCATAAACCGGGCCACGTTTTCTCCAATCCGAAACCAACCCTATTGAATCTTCAAAATATTTATAGACCTCCTTATCGTCTAAGGTATATTCACCGCTAACCCTACGTGTCATTCTGAGCTGGGGAATAGTTGCAATTGTAGTAGGCTGATATTCCGGATTGCTTTTTTGTTGTTTGAGAAAATCATTTATGGTGCTGCTATGCGAAGAGATAATCATATCGGAAATTTCCTCCCCGTCAAGCCCGGAGTAACGTATATTTGAAAGCAATTGAACCTTGTTGTCCTCCACAACAACTTAAACTTTAAATTGCAACAGCTCAGAGTTTAAGCTTTCAAATATTTTTTATTTGTGATTATTTATTCAGTTCTCTTATAAAATTTGACTTTTTACCGCACCGATACAACAAATGGTAATTGTTATTAGCGTTTTGACTTGTTGAGAAAAATTGTACGGTAATTTCTTTAGCGTCTTCGGCGATCGGCAATATACCCCCCCTGCTTATTAGAATTTTCCGGAATTTTCCCAACATTCCATGTAAGTAATTCATATTTTTGTCCGCCAGCTCTACTGTAACATTCATGGTATCACTTACCGCAAAAGGATTATCATTATGATACCAAAACTCAAAGAAAGCAAATTTTTGTATTCTTGCCGTAGCCAAAACGGACCTCAAAGAGTTTTTTGCAGTCAGGATAACCAATATAGAATTTCCGGCAGCGGTAATCCAAGGTTCATTATAACACCAATTAATTGCCATTGAGCAATGCGGCCATTGACCACGTCCCTCTTCAAAAACAGCTTTATATCCCTCGCACTGCAACCACGAAGAATAATATACAACTTCCTCAATCGAATTCATTTTTCCAAAATAATGCTCCAACACACCTATACGGGCCCAGAGCACATTTTCGAATTCGTCTAAGCCGTGGTTGGCGTACCCAACTTTCGGTTGGATTTATCGGAAACCGTTCATTCTCGGGAATGATTTTTTTCAATTCTTCCAGCAGTGTAACTGCAGGAACACCAAACTCGGTATAAGCCGTATTTGAAGCAGATTGAAAACTTCTCTTGCTCCGTCGAGATAACCGATGACAGACCCTATCAGCGAAATGTGCTGGCCCTGGCCGTATCAAAAGATTCGAAAGACTGGGAAGTCATCACCAATCTTTTAGTAGACCGTACTACGATGAACGACTATATTGCCATGCCCCCTACGCATTTCATCGTCCTATCCCTTGCAAATTTACGAATGACAGCTATGTTTTCCGCAAGAACATTCCCCGTTCCCATGCTCATGGTCGTGATGGGAACAGCGTGCATCGGGATCAAATTGCAGTTGTCCTTTCAGCAATGCAGTCACTGCCGCCTCTGCATCTCCGCTCACCCCGCCATAAACCTGGATTCCGGCCTCAGTCAGCGCCGTTCTTGCTCCACCGCCGATTCCGCCACAAATCAAGACATCCACCTGATTTGCCGCAAGCAAGCCGGCCAAAGCACCGTGTCCGCTTCCGTTAGCTGAAAGCAAGTGAACGGAACAAACTGTTCCCCCGTTCACTTCATATACCTGAAACGTTTCGGTATGCCCGAAATGCTGAAAAACCGTACCGTTCGCATATGTTACCGCAATTTTCATTTTATTTCTTTCCTTTCTGTTTATTATTTACTGTAAACCGGTAAACAGTCTCCTGATGATAGGCTTCACCGACAGAAAGAACCACCGAGGGGAAATTTGGATGGGATGTGGCGTTAGGCCAATGCTGGGTTTCCAAACAGATGGCATCCCGAGGATGATATTCCGCCCCTCTCTTGCCTTTCCGGGTAGTCAGGAAATTGGCACTGTAACACTGAATGCCCGGTTGGGTGGTAAGCACCTCCATGCAAATTCCGCTTTCCAATGATTGGAGCAGAGCGCAGGTCCGGAGCCCAGTTCCTCCCAAAATAAAATTGTGGTCATAGCCGGACCCATTTTTCAAGTTTATATCTTCCGCAGAAATGTCCCGTCCAATAGGTTTTGCTGAACGAAAGTCAAAAGGAGTGTCATCCACCCGAAGAATTTTTCCAGTCGGCAGACAATCAGCGTCATTTTCCGTAAACGTATCGGAATAGATTTGCAGCAAATGCTCTCCGATACTTCCGCCGCCGTTGAGGTTGAAATAAGAATGATTGGTCAGGTTAATCACCGTATCCCCGTCACAGACCGCATCATAAGTCATCATCAAAGCATTCTTCACAAAAGAATAGGTCACCGTCACTATTAGCGTACCAGGATATCCTTCCTCCCCATGAGGCGACGTGCGGGTTAAAATCAGACGGTCGCCTTCCACCTTGGAAGAAAACACATATTGGTTAAACCCCCGCAGACCGCCGTGAAGATGGTTTGGCCCATTATTTACAGCTAACGCATATTCTGTCCCGTTGAGACAAAATTTTCCTTTTTCAATACGGTTTGCATGCCGTCCAACAAAAGCACCCAAATAACCATCGTTGTCCTCGTATTCCGCCACCGTATCATAACCCAATACCACATCCACCAGGCGTCCCTGCCGGTCGGGTACCCAAAGCGTCCGGACCACACAGCCGTAGTCCAAAATTTCGGCAAAAGCTCCCTGCTCCCCCTCCAAACGAAATTGTGTAACAGGTTCCTCTTGCCGCGTCGTTCCAAAACAGGAAAAAGAAATAGCCATAATTTATTCACTCCTTATCTGATTACAGGTCAACGCCCCATAGGCGGATCGAAACCGAAAATATTTTCCCCGTTCCGCAGCATTTGGTTCCAATTCCAACCACCGCGCCAAGGCAAAAACCGTTTCCCGGCGGGGACATTCAATTTCAATTTCAAAATCTTCCTGTCCCAAATAGTAACTTTCATCCAGGGAAATTACCGCCCCATCCCGAAAAAAATCAGTTCGAACTGTAACCAGGTTGCCCAGCAATACACAATTTAAAGCAGGAGCACTCAAAAACAGAACCGAGGGATTCAATATACAGGGTAGTGTCTGCAGCGGAACCTCAGACTCCTCACAACACATTAAAGAGCCCTCCCGGCCACGACGGCTTTTATATTGGGCAAGCAATTTACCGCCAACCTGCCGGACCCGCAGCATTTCATTTTGCCGGGCCAAAATTCCATCCGGAGTATCAAAATAGTAATTAATCTGAATGTAAGACCTGCCTCCATCACCCAGCTTTACTCGAATCTTCTCCAGCCGAGAACGGTCCAAAACAGATTTCCATTCCAATTCTTTCACAGCTTTCCACGGCCTTTCCCAATCGAAAAAATGGGATGAACCTTTCGTCCATCCCATTAAATCTGCGTAAAAACTTACTCTAGGATCGCAGCAACAACGCCGGAGCCAACGGTCTTGCCGCCTTCACGAATTGCAAAACGGAGCCCCTGTTCAATAGCGATATGAGTAATCAGCTCTACATTAATAGTTACATTATCACCAGGCATACACATATCAACGCCATCTTCCAGATGGATGATACCCGTCACGTCAGTGGTACGGAAGTAGAACTGAGGTCTGTAGTTGCTGACAAACGGCTTATGCCGTCCGCCTTCTTTGGCAGTCAAAACGTAAACCTCGCCTTTAAACTTGGTGTGAGGTTTGATAGAACCGGGTTTGGCCAGAACCTGGCCTCTCTCGATTTCATTTCTCTGAATCCCACGCAGCAGACAGCCAATATTATCGCCGGCTTCCGCGTAATCCAGCAGTTTGCGGAACATTTCGATTCCGGTAACAACCGTCTTACGAGTTTCGTCCGTCAAACCGACAATTTCTACTTCGTCGGACATCTTCAGAACCCCTCTCTCCACACGACCGGTAGCAACCGTACCGCGTCCAGTGATGGTGAAGACATCTTCCACGGGCATCAGGAAGGGAAGGTCTTCCTTCCGGTCGGGCGTGGGAATATACTCGTCAACCGCATTCATCAGCTCACGGATACAGGCATATTCGGGAGCGTTAACATCGGTGGAAGCACATTCCAGAGCAACCAGAGCAGAACCCTTAATAATGGGGGTATCATCACCGGGGAAGTCATACTTAGAAAGCAGGTCACGGATATCCATTTCCACAATTTCCAGCAGTTCGGGATCGTCTACCTGGTCTACCTTGTTCATGAAAACAACAATAGCGGGAACACCAACCTGACGAGCCAACAGAATGTGTTCGCTGGTCTGCGCCATAACACCATCGGAAGCAGCAACAACCAGAATTGCACCGTCCATCTGCGCAGCACCTGTAATCATATTCTTGATGTAGTCGGCATGCCCCGGACAGTCCACGTGTGCATAGTGACGTTTTTCAGTCTCATACTCCACGTGCGCAGTATTGATTGTAATACCTCTTTCTCTCTCTTCAGGCGCCTTATCGATCATATCATAAGCTTCGTACTTCGCCTTACCCTCCAGAGAGAGAACCTTGGTGATCGCGGCAGTCAAAGACGTCTTACCGTGGTCAACGTGACCAATGGTACCAATGTTAACATGGGGTTTGGTTCTTTCAAATTTCGCTTTTGCCATTGAATTATCCTCCTTAAAAAATAAAATCAGTTTCGTTTCACTGTATGAATCAAAGGGAATCAGCCCTTTGCTCTTCCGGAAATAATGGTTTCCTGAATTGCCTTAGGAACCTCACTATAATGGCTTGGCTCCATGGAATACAGGCCCCGGCCCTGGGTTTTGGAACGTAGGTCAGTAGCATAGCCAAACATTTCAGCCAAAGGAACAAAAGCCGTAATCTGCTGCGTCCCGCTGAGAGCCTCCATGCCCTGCAACTGGCCACGGCGAGAATTAAGATCGCCGATAACATCACCCATATATTCATCGGGGACGATTACAACAACTTTCATAATCGGCTCAGTCAGCACCGGATCCGCTTTCCGGGCAGCCTCTTTAAAGGCCATGGATCCAGCAATTTTAAAGGCCATCTCCGAAGAGTCAACCTCGTGATAAGAACCGTCGTACAGGGTAACCTTCACGTCCACCATGCTGTAGCCAGCTAAAACACCGCCCTGCATAGCACCTTGAATACCTGCATCAACCGCGGGAATATATTCCTTGGGAATAGCACCGCCGACAATCTTATTAATAAACTCATAGCCCTTACCGGACTCGTTGGGTTCCACGATAATCTTGACATGACCGTACTGACCCTTACCGCCGGATTGACGGGCATACTTGCAATCCTGGTCCACAGTCTTGCGAATAGATTCCTTGTAGGCAACCTGAGGCTTCCCTACATTAGCCTCTACTTTGAATTCCCGCAACAAACGATCTACAATAATCTCCAGATGGAGTTCTCCCATCCCAGCAATAATCGTTTGTCCGGTTTCCTCATCAGTATAGGTTCGGAACGTAGGATCTTCCTCTGCCAATTTGGCAAGAGCAATACCCATTTTTTCTTGTCCGGCTTTGGTCTTGGGCTCAATAGCAACACGGATAACCGGTTCAGGAAATTCCATAGACTCCAAAATAACCGGATGCTTAGGATCGCACAAAGAGTCTCCGGTGACGGTGGTCTTCAAACCAACCGCCGCACAGATATCGCCGGTATAAACCTCTTCCACATCTTCCCGGTGATTGGCGTGCATCCGAAGAATACGTCCAAACCGCTCGGGTTTGTCCTTGGTGGAATTTTCCACAGTGGCACCAGTAGAGATCTTGCCGGAATATACGCGGAAGAAGCAGAGCTTCCCCACAAAAGGATCCGTCATAATCTTGAACGCCAGCGCGCTAAATGGCTCGTCATCCGATGCCTTCCGGTCTATTTCTTCTCCGGTTTCAGGGTCAGTTCCCTTAATAGAGGGAATATCAATGGGAGAAGGCATATAATCCACAACTGCATCCAGCAACTTCTGTACGCCCTTATTACGGTAAGAGGTTCCGCAAACCACGGGAACCATTTCATTGGCAATAGTAGCCTTCCGGATGCAAGCTTTGATCTCGTCCACCGTCAGTTCTTCGCCGGACAGATATTTTTCCATCACAGCTTCATCCTGCTCTGCCACATGTTCCAGAAGCTCCTCCCGGTATTTGGCAGCAAGCTCCTTCATGTCTTCGGGAATCTCGGTAACGTCAAAGACCTTGCCCAGATCATCTTTATAAATATCGGCATTCATCTCCACCAGGTCGACAATACCGGTAAAAGTATCTTCAGAACCAATGGGAAGCTGAATGGGAACCGCATTGCACTTGAGCCGTTCCTTCATCATATTGACAACCCGATAAAAATCGGCGCCCATGATGTCCATCTTGTTCACATAAGCCATACGGGGAACATGGTATTTGTCCGCTTGTCTCCAGACAGTTTCGGACTGGGGCTCAACGCCGCCCTTGGCACAGAATACAGTGACCGACCCGTCCAAAACACGCAGGGATCGCTCCACCTCCACGGTGAAGTCTACGTGCCCGGGGGTATCGATAATATTGATCCGGTGATTTTTCCACATACAGGTGGTCGCAGCTGAGGTAATGGTGATTCCACGCTCCTGCTCCTGAGCCATCCAGTCCATGGTCGCAGCGCCCTCGTGAGTCTCGCCCATCTTGTGGGTTCGACCGGTATAGAACAGAATCCGCTCCGTGGTTGTGGTTTTTCCTGCGTCAATGTGTGCCATGATCCCGATGTTTCTGTATAGTTCCAACGGGTGATTTCTTGGCATAGTTAACTCCTTTTAAACGTTTGAATAAATTCCGGACAAATCACCATCTGAAATGGGCAAAAGCCTTGTTAGCCTCCGCCATCTTATGGGTATCTTCCTTCTTCTTGACCGCACCGCCCTGACCATTGACAGCGTCAAGGATCTCGTTGGCGAGGCGTTCCTTCATAGTTTTCTCATTACGGCTGCGAGAATACAAAGTCAACCACCGAAGACCCAGCGTTACCCGTCGCTCGGGACGGACTTCCACAGGAACCTGATAGTTGGACCCACCCACACGGCGGGCCTTGACCTCTAGGACAGGCATAATGTTTTCCATCGCCTGCTCATAAACCTCCAGCGCATTTTTGCCGGACTTTTCGCTAACCAAATCAAAGGCATCATACACGATTTTCTGGGCAACACCCTTCTTACCGTCGTACATCACGCTGTTGATCAGGCGGGATACCATCTTGCTGTTGTAGACAGGATCCGGCAGAACATCTCTTTTGGGGACAGAACCTCTTCTTGGCACTTGAACTTCCCTCCTTCATTATAATAAATGATGTCATCGGTACTCGAAAGCCCTACGGCTCCCGTTTGTGCCTCTATATGAAACTTCATTGAAGATCAATGAAAGGCACGAAAATGTAATAAAGACATCTTGTGAGACTAAACCGCTTATTTTTTCGCGGCCTTAGGTCTCTTAGCGCCGTACTTGGAACGGCCCTGCATCCGGTTGGCAACACCCTGAGCGTCCAGCGTGCCGCGAATAATATGATACCGTACACCGGGAAGGTCACGGACTCTTCCTCCGCGAATCAAAACGACACTGTGTTCCTGAAGATTGTGACCGACACCGGGAATATACGCAGTAACCTCAGCCATATTAGTCAGGCGGACACGGGCAACCTTGCGAAGCGCAGAGTTGGGCTTTTTGGGAGTTGTGGTCTTCACCACGGTGCAGACACCTCTCTTTTGAGGAGAGAACTGTTCTACACTGCATTTCTTAAGTGTATTCAGATTTTCCTGCAGTGCAGGCACCTTGGATTTTTTCACAGCCTCAGTTCTGCCTTTTCGGACAAGTTGGTTAAATGTTGGCATAGTACACCTCCTTTGATTTTTGATTGGTCTGTTCATACAAACCAGTTATAGTATAGCACAAACCGGAAAAATATTCAACACCAAAATTCCCAGTAAAAACCGAATTTTCCATGAACTTTAGGGGTTTCCCCGGTTTGCGATACTTTCAGATTCAGAAATTCAGTCTCGTTCGGAAGCCTCTTCCTTTTCAATAACCTTCACAGAGCGGTACCTTTCTAAACCGGTCCCCGCAGGAATCAGTTTGCCAATAATAACATTTTCTTTTAAACCAACCAGCATGTCGGTCTTACCCTTAATAGCAGCTTCGGTCAAAATCTTGGTGGTTTCCTGAAAAGACGCCGCCGACAGGAAGCTTTCAGTTGCAAGAGCCGATTTAGTAATTCCCAGCAAAATGGTTTCCACTACGGCCGGCTTCCGGTCAGTACCTTCGGCCGCGTTTCGACGTTCGATCTCCCGGTTGATGTGAAGAACCTCGGGACGGTCTACCACGGAACCGACCAACAGACCGGAATCCCCAGCATCCAACACCCGAACTTTCCGGAGCATTTGACGGACAATAACCTCAATGTGCTTGTCATTAATATCCACGCCCTGCCGCTGGTATACCTTCTGAATTTCCTCAATAATATATTCCTGCACCGCGGCTTCACCCTTGACCGCCAAAATATCCTGGGGATCACAGGCTCCCTCAGTCAATTCATCACCCCGGCGAACAATCTGTCCCTCTTTGACTTTCAGATGAGCACCATAAGGAATCAAATAGCTGCGCTCCTCACCGCTTTCGGTATTCATAATCAGAGCATACCGGGCATGACGGATTTCCTGGAACCGCACTTCGCCATCAATCTCAGCAAGAATAGCCAACATCTTGGGGCGCCGCGCCTCAAACAACTCCTGAACGCGGGGAAGCCCCTGAGTAATATCGGCCGTAGAAGCAACACCACCGGTATGAAAGGTACGCATGGTCAACTGGGTACCCGGTTCTCCAATGGATTGGGCGGCAATAATACCTACCGACTCACCCACATTGACAACATCGCTGGTAGCCAGGTTCATACCATAACATTTAGAACAGACCCCGTAACGGCAGTTGCAGGTCAGCACTGAGCGCAGGCGCACTCGGGTAATTCCGGCTTTTACAATCCGATCAGCATCCATATCGGTAATATAATTTTCCTTGGACACCAAAACTTTACCGGTATTCGGATCCACGATATCCTCCACCGGGAACCGGCCAGTCAGACGGGCCTGCAAATCCTCAATCTTCTCAGCCCCTTCTGTGATGGCATACACTTCAATTCCTTCCGTAGAGCCGCAGTCATCCTCACGAATAATAATATCCTGAGATACATCTACCAGACGGCGGGTCAGATAACCGGAGTCAGCAGTTTTCAGAGCAGTATCAGCCTGCCCTTTTCGGGCACCTCTGGATGAAATAAAATAGTCTAGAACATTTAAGCCCTCTCGGAAGTTGGCCCGGATAGGAATATCAATAGTTTTACCAGTAGTATTCGCGATCAGACCCCGCATTCCGCAGAGCTGCTTCACCTGGTCAATGTTACCGCGGGCACCGGATACTTGCATCATCTTAATTGGGTTAAACCGATCCAAATGCGTTTGCAGAGCCTCGGTAACTTTGGCGGTGGCTTCCGACCAAACACCGACCACCTGAGAATACCGCTCGTCTTCGGAAATCAATCCCCGTTTAAAGTGGGCAGTAATCTTTTCCACATCTTTGTCGGCCTTAGCTACCAATTCGTACTTTGCCGGGGGAATTTCCATATCTGCTACTGAAATGGTGATAGCCCCCCGTGTGGAATATTTGTACCCCAAAGCTTTGATTTGATCCAAAACCTCCGCAGTTTTTGTAATCCCGTGCACTCGGATACAACGGTTGATAATCTTACCTAATTCCTTCTTGGTTGTCACAAAGGTAATTTCCAGATCCAGTGCGTGTTCTGGGTCAGACCTGTCTACAAACTGCAGATCCTGGGGAATATTGGCATTAAAAATAATCTGCCCTACCGTTGCGGGAATAATTCGGGTAGTCTCTTGTCCGTTAACCGTTCCTGTGACCCGAACCCGGATAGGTGCGTGTAACTGCACAACCCCGGCTTCATAGGCAAGCATAGCCTCGTCAAAGCTACGGAAGCATTTCCCGGCACCAATTTCGCTTTCGTTGACAATTGTCAGATAATAAGATCCCAGAATCATATCCTGAGTCGGTACCGCTACTGGTTTTCCGTCCTGGGGACGGAGAAGGTTGTTTGCCGACAGCATAAGGAATCGAGCTTCGGCCTGGGCCTCGGCAGACAGAGGGACGTGAACCGCCATTTGGTCACCATCAAAGTCGGCATTGAACGCGGTACATACCAAAGGATGCAACTTCAACGCCCGGCCTTCTACCAGGACTGGCTCAAAGGCCTGAATACCCAAGCGATGCAGAGTCGGTGCGCGGTTGAGCAGCACTGGGTATTCCTTAATAACAGTTTCCAAGGCATCCCATACAGGATTTTCCGCCCGTTCTACCATCTTTTTGGCGCTTTTAATATTCTGGACCACACCCAGTTCGGTAAGACGTTTCATTACAAATGGTTTAAACAGTTCCAACGCCATTTCCTTAGGAAGGCCACACTGATACAACTTCAGTTCCGGCCCGACGACAATAACCGAACGGCCGGAGTAATCCACACGTTTTCCCAACAGATTCTGACGGAACCGCCCCTGTTTACCCTTCAAAACATCAGAAAGAGACTTAAGTGCTCGATCTTTGGGTCCATTGACCGGTTTTCCCCGGCGCCCGTTGTCAATGAGAGCATCAACCGCTTCCTGCAGCATCCGCTTTTCATTGCGAATAATAATTACAGGGGCGTTAAGCTCCATAAGCTTGCGCAAACGATTGTTCCGATTGATAACCCGACGATACAAATCATTGAGGTCAGAGGTGGCAAAACGGCCCCCGTCCAGCTGTACCATAGGCCGGATATCCGGAGGAATGACCGGCAGAACATCCAGAATCATCCACTCAGGCCGATTGCCTGAAAGACGGAAGGCTTCCACAACCTCCAGGCGCTTCAGCAGTTTAACTCGCTTCTGTCCTACAGCGTCTTCCAATTCCTCCTTAATTTCATTGGATAGCTGATCCAAATCAATTTCACACAGGAGTTTTTTGACCGCTTCCGCACCCATTTCAGCGCAGAAGTCACCTTCTTGATAATATTTTTCCTTTAAATCTAGGTATTCCCGCTCCGTCAAAATCATTTTCTTTTTCAAGCCGGGGACAACCTTTTCATTTACATCGGTAACAATATAAGCTCCAAAATAAAGCACTGATTCCAACTGCCGGGGCTGAATATCCAGCATCTGCCCCAGACGGGAAGGAATCCCCTTAAAATACCAGATATGAGAAACAGGCGCGGCCAGTTCAATATGCCCCATCCGTTCCCGACGGACCTTTGCTTTGGTAATTTCCACACCGCAACGTTCGCAGACCTTTCCCTTATAGCGAAAACGTTTGTACTTCCCGCAGTGACATTCCCAGTCCTTCATAGGCCCGAAAATCCGCTCGCAGAACAAACCGTCCCGCTCAGGCTTCAGGGTGCGGTAGTTGATGGTTTCCGGCTTTTTTACTTCGCCATGAGACCAGGACCGAATTTTTTCAGGAGAAGCCAGACCAATTTTAATGGCCTCAAAAACGTTTTCGTCTCCGTCGGAAATGTCGCAGTGAGAATGTCCATGTTCATAATCCGGCCCGTGTTCAACCGGAGACGCCATGACCTCGTCCTGAATCGATTCGTTGTCGTACATCTTCAATCAGCACTCCTTCTCACTCTTGGTCGGCGCCTTCCGATTCCTCATCAAAATCGTAGGTTCCCCCGTCCAGATATTCCTCTTCATCACCCTGCGATGCTTCTTCCTTTTCCATATCACCGAAAAAGTCCTCGCCGGCATAATCGTTGTAGTATTCTCCGCTCATAATCTCATCGGAAGCAGATTCTGGCAGTTGTTCCAGACCAGTATCCTCACACTCATCGTCATAGTTAGTAGTAATATCGATTTCCTTCATTCCCTTGGACAAAATCTTTACATCCAACCCCAGGGCCTGCAATTCCTTAACCAAGACCTTAAAGGACTCCGGAATACCGGGTTTAGGAATATTCCGCCCCTTGACAATGGATTCAAAGGTCTTAACTCTCCCCACAGTGTCGTCCGACTTAACGGTAAGCATTTCCTGAAGAGTATAGGCCGCGCCATAGGCTTCCAGGGCCCAAACTTCCATTTCGCCGAACCGCTGACCACCAAACTGGGCTTTTCCGCCCAAAGGTTGTTGAGCCACAAGAGAATACGGACCAGTAGAACGGGCATGAATTTTATCGTCAACCAAGTGTGCCAGTTTAAGGAAATACATAATGCCCACAGTGACCGGCCCATCAAAGGGAAGACCGGTACGGCCGTCGTACAGAGTAGTCTTTCCATTGGTATTGTAGCCGGCTTTTTCCAGGCAGGCGGTAATATCACCTTCCTGTACCCCGTCAAAGACCGGAGTCATGACCTTCCAACCCAAGGCCCGGGCAGCATAGCCCAGGTGGACCTCCAGCACCTGTCCAATATTCATACGAGAGGGAACTCCCAGGGGGTTCAGAACAATATCCAGAGGTGTACCATCAGGCAGGAAAGGCATATCTTCTTCCGGCAAAATCCGGGAAATAACACCCTTGTTTCCGTGACGGCCAGCCATCTTGTCACCTACGGAAATTTTCCTCCGTTGGGCAATGTAAACCCGGACAATCATATTCGTAGAGGGAGAAAGTTCGCTGGAATTCTCTCGGGTAAAGACTTTCACATCGACTACAATACCGGATTCTCCATGGGGAACCTTCAGACTGGTATCCCGAACTTCTCTGCTCTTTTCGCCGAAAATGGCCCGCAGCAACCGTTCTTCGGCGGTCTGTTCTGCGTCTCCCTTAGGAGAAACACGGCCTACCAAAATATCGCCCGATCGCACCTCGGCGCCCACGCGAATAATGCCCCGCTCGTCCAAATCGGCCAACAAATCCTTACTTACACCAGGAATATCAGAAGTAATTTCCTCCGGTCCCAGCTTAGTTTCTTTTGCGTCGATTTCGTATTCTTCAATATGAATAGAAGTATACGCATCTTCCTTAACTAGCTTTTCGTTGAGCAAAACCGCATCTTCGTAATTATAGCCTTCCCAGGTCATAAATCCGATCAGCATATTCCGACCCAGCGCCAATTCTCCGCGGTCGGTGGACGGACCGTCGGCAATAACCTGCCCTTTTTCTACCCGCTGTCCCACATCGACAATCGACTGCTGATTAAAACAGGTGCCATGGTTCGAGCGAAGAAATTTAATCAAAGGATAGGTATGGGAAACGCCATCATCCCCCAGCAGCACGATTTCCTTACCGCCGACTGAGGTAACAACTCCAGATTCCTTGGCAACTACACATACGCCAGAGTCGACAGCAACACGATACTCCATACCAGTACCGACAATGGGAGCTTCAGTACGAATCAAAGGAACAGCCTGCCTCTGCATGTTCGCACCCATCAGGGCACGAATCGCGTCATCGTGCTCCAGGAAAGGAATCATGGCAGTCGCAATGGAAACCACCATACAGGGAGTCACGTCCATATAATCAATCTTTTCCCGCTCAATTTCCATAATCGCGTCCCGGAAACGAGCAGCCACTTTATTATTGACAAACCGACTATTTTCATCCAAAGGCTCGTTCGCCTGCGCCACCACAAAATGGTCCTCCACGTCAGCGGTCATATAAACAACATCATCACTGACCACACCGGTTTCCTTGTTTACCGGACGGTAGGGAGCCTCAATAAACCCATATTCATTGATCCTGGCATAGCTGGACAAATAAGAAATCAGACCAATGTTAGGACCTTCGGGGGTTTCCACAGGGCACATCCGACCATAGTGGGTATAGTGTACGTCACGGACATCAAATCCAGCACGGTCCCGGGTCAAACCACCAGGCCCCAATGCAGACAGACGGCGCTTATGAGTCAACTCAGCCAAAGGATTGGTCTGGTCCATAAACTGAGACAGGGGCGAGGAACCGAAGAACTCCCGAATAGCAGCAATTACCGGACGAGTATTAAGCAGATTCTGGGGTGTCATGACTTCAATATTCTGCATATTCATCCGTTCCCGGACCGACCGCTCCATGCGAGCAAAGCCAATACGGAACTGATTCTGCAGCAGTTCCCCTACCGAACGGATTCGGCGATTGCCCAAATGATCGATATCATCAGTGGTACCAATGCCATATCCTAAACAAATAATATAGTTCAAGGAAGCAAAAATATCCTCGTTGCAGATGGTCATGGGCACCAGCTCAGGCAGACGCTGCCGACATGCTTCCCGAATGGCCTTCTCATCCTCGTTGGATTCCAAAATCTCTTTGAGTACCGAGAATTTGACCCATTCCTTAACCCCAATCTCGGCGGGATCAAAGGAAACAAAATTGCGCATATCCACCATGCCATTGGAAAAAACCCGAATTTCTTTTTCATCAATGTTCAAATAAACTTCAAACACACCGCTCTTTTCAATAGCGGAGGCAATGGCAGAAGTCACAAAGTCTCCAATATTAGCGATCACTTCGCCAGTAAGGGGATCGGAAACCGGACGGGACAATTCTTTGCCCAAAATCCGCTCTCCCAGCGCCATTTTCTTATTATATTTATACCGGCCTACTCGGGTCAGGTCATAGGTCCGCTCATTAAAGAACAAATTATCGATATGGGCAATGGCACTCTCGGTAGTAGCCGGTTCGCCGGGACGGAGCTTTTTATACAACTCCACCAGCGCCGTAGCGCGGTTGACAGAGTTGTCTTTTTCCAAAGTAGCCAAGATTCGGGGATCTTCCCCAAAGGTTTCGGTAATTTCCTGGTCAGTTTCAATACCAAACGCCCGGATCAGAGTCGTCACAGGAAACTTCTTTCCTTTATCCACTCGGACAAAAATCACGTCATTCGCATCTGACTCGTATTCAATCCACGGGCCACGATTGGGCATAACAGTACCGCTAAAGAGCTTATTTCCGCCCTTGTCCATTTCAAAGCTGTAATAAATCCCGGGGGAGCGAACCAACTGGGATACTACAACCCGTTCAGCACCGTTGATAATAAACGTACCGGTGTCTGTCATAAGGGGGAAGTCTCCGAAAAAGATACTCTGCTCTTGAATTTCCTTAGTCAAATTGTTGGTCAGCCGACAGGTCACCCGCAGGGGGGCGGCGTAAGTGGCATCCCGCTCTTTACATTCCTCTACCGAATATTTGGGCATTTTGTCGATAGAATAATCCACATAATCCAATACAATTACACCAGTGTGGTCAGCAATGTTGGAGGAATCTTTCAGGACAGCGTGCATTCCTTCTTCCACAAACCACCGATACGAACTCAGTTGAATATCGATCAGGTTCGGCAGATCAAAGGTCTGTTTGAGCTTCCCGAAATTCACTCGGGTGCTGGTTCCCTGTTTCTTATGACAGGCACCAATCGTCGTGGGGTCTAACTTGGACGACATGCAACAATCAACTCCATTCCCAAATTTAAAAAAGCTCTTGATTTTTTTTCAGATCTGTGCTATAATATATTTAGAACCGGAACACCACAGGCAGAAATGCGGCCGCAGTTGCGGATTTTTCCGGATAGGGGCAGTCATCTTCCGTAGAATCGGAATCCGGTACTTCGGAAGAGGGCAAACTCCCATTATCTATTAATGCAGTATAAAATTATACCATATTTTTATGCTTTTGTCAATCCATTTGAAGGATCATTTTATATTTTTTTCAAGATTTGTTTAATTTTCCCAAAAGTCAGCAGGATAAAAATGTTATTTTCTCCAAAATGACCGAATAAAATCGGAAAATTATTTTGGTTAAGCTGTCTGGCCGACAGCAGAAGGGAGGAAACAATGCCGAAACGACCCAATGAAAACCTGCATGGCAGTGAATTGACGCAAGGAACGATCTTGGTACTTTCCTTTGGTGTCATTTCCTGTGTCGCGGGAATCGCGCTAGGAATCTCCTTCGCAGGAGTGGCAGCCATTCTCATTGGCGTGGGAATTTTAGTTCTGGCAGTTCTGCTCTGTCTGCCGAATCTGAAAAATTTTATTAAAGGAAAACAAAAAGAACGGCTAATCAAAAAAGGTCTCTGGAAAGAAGAACCCAAAAAGACCTTTCATCCCGGCTCCCGGTTTGACGACTGAGAACGCCGGAGGGCCGTGTCGGCGGTCGGTCATACAGGACATTCCGCGCAGTCGCGGGCATCAAACGAAAGGCGATGTCTGAGGAAAGTCCGGGCTCCTGCGGGCAAGGATAACGGATAACGTCCGCCGAGGGTGACCTTAGGGAAAGTGCAACAGAAAAGAACCGCCGCATTTGCGGTAAGGATGAAAAGGCGAGGTAAGAGCTCACCGGGAGACCGGTAACGGTCTTTGTCCGTGTAAACCCTATCCGGAGCAATGCCGCTGTGGAACCGCCTCTGTTCAGGAGGCACGCGCCCGCCGCCGTTCCCAAGGCAGCTAGAGACACGGAGCAACCCGTGTTCGAGATAGATGACTGCATACAACAGAACCCGGCTTACGGGAATGTCCTGTATGACCGACTGCCGACAGCAAAACACGGTGTGACTTATTGTCACACCGTGTTTTGCTACAGCCAAAAAAATAGGAAATTACAAGATAATCGTTGCGTTGCCGGGACGCAGCAAATAAAGGACGTCTGCTTCCGTATATTTTTCGGAGCCGTCCACAGAAAAATGCCCGGCAAAGGAACGGTGAAAGTTGCCTTAGTATTTTCCTTCCGCCTTGTACTGTTCCAATGCAATTTTATTAGGCAGAATATAGGTTTCCACTACCGAATCTACCAGTCCGGCATTCGCCTGAAGCAAAGCCGTAACCGATGAACTCAGGAAAGAACCCGCAATCGCCCCCAGGGTGGCATCGCCGTTATTGGGCCAATAGGAATACTGCAGGTTATTCGACCCCTGCTGAATCAGAATTTCCATATCCGTATCGGTATCAAAATAAGTATTCCGGTAATATTCCAGCACTGAATTATAATCAGGCGTACCATCCAAGCCCTCGAACAGGTCAGCCATTAAAAACGCAGACCATTCAGCATTTTGGGCAAAGGTGGGAATAGCAACCGTACAAACATTTTCGTAATAACCGCTCATATAGTTGGGCTCAAATCCGCCCCAGGGCATAATGCCGTAGGAAAAAGCGGCGTCAACAACAATATTGTTTAGAATAGTAATGGGAGAAGTCAGGCACATCACAGCCTCTTGCGCAATAAATCCCTCGTGCGCGGACCAGGTACCTACATTTTTCCCCCCGTTAAAGCACCGGGGATTGCTTTTTATCTTTCCCTGCAGCCAGGTAAGCGCTTCTTCTGCCTCGGGCAGCAGCCAACCGTTGGTCCACTCCGAAGTACCGTCGACATTAATGCTGTCAATCTGTACAGGGGTACAGCCAGCCGCCAGGAACGAAGCCCGAATCATATGGGACAAATGAGCAGCCATTCCGTAAATCGGAACAGCACCCGTATCGTCATAGCAGGAAATTACTATGTCCATCATCACATCTCGAGTCCAAGTGCCGTTTTCATAATATTCCTGTAGATCAGTCTGTCCAAAGCTTTCCAGCAGATCCCGGTTATACACCAGATAATAGTAAGGCAGGGGAAGATAGTTAATCCACAGTGCCGGGGTTACACCGTAGAAATCCTTTCCGTACATCATCGTTTCTTTTGCGGTAATATTGCCCCACTTTTCGGTATTCCAGAAATCCAGAATACTATCATACGGAAGCAGGGATACCAACATGGAATCATCTCCGCCGGTGCCGACACAACGGCGCAGCATAGCATTATTTGAAGAAAAAATCAGGTCGCCGGAATTCTCTTCATAGGCAAATGCTTGAATCTGCGTTACAAAATTGTTGTCATAAGGCACGGTGGAAAAGTTAAGGGTACAGCCATATAGTGCCTCCACGTCCTCCATACGTTTAAATGCCCGCTCAGCTAACTGAGAATTTTCTGCATAACCGAAGGGAGAAATCTCTGGCTGATGCTGAATAATAATAAAATCCTTTCCGGACATTTCCTCGGGACGTATCACAGGGTCAACAATACCTCTAGAATCTGTTCCAGAAGGATCGTCGTTTTCGCCCCCGCAGGCAGTTATTGAAAAGCACATTATAAGCAAAAGTAGCACAGCAACAAGCTGTTTAAACCGTTTCATATAGCACTCCTCCTTTTTTTTCAGTATAGCACATTTTTACAAAAATGTCAAGAAAAAGTTTTGTTACTACCGAAAATTCGGTAGTAACAAAACTCAAAGAACAATCTCAGCCAGCACGGGATAATGGTCCGAGGGATATTCCCCCCGAATTTTTTCATTTAGCACTTGATAGGATCGAAGATTTACCCCAGGACATAAGAATAAATAGTCAATAACCGAATTGGCCGTCCCGAACCCATGAAAGGTTCCGGGGCTTCGTCCGTCCGCCGCATCCCGGAAGCCTGCCTGGATCATTTCCCGGTAAGGACCGGAATCGGGTGTACAGTTAAAATCTCCACTGACAATCACCGCCCCTTGTGGACACATCTGTGACAGCAGAACCCTCACTTGTGCCTGTCTTGCATCCGCCCCAACATGATCCAAGTGCGTGTTGACCATCGTCAGCATTTGCCCGTCGCTTTTCCGACGCAAAACTGCTTCGGTCATAATTCGAAAACAGGCGGAGGAAGGATGCTTGGACACCAGCTCCGGGGTATCGGACAACCAAAGCGTCCGCTGGGAACAAAGGGAAAAACAATCGGTTCGGAAAAGTACTGCACTGTATTCTCCCCGGGCATCACCTTCCCTTCCCTGCCCTACAGCACAGTATCCGTCCAGCCCACAAAGATCTTTCATCCAATCCGGAGAGGCCTCCTGGACCCCCAGAAGATCGGGAGAATAAGACCGGATCAGTTCCAGAACCCGGCCAGTACGTTCCGGGGAGCGGCGGCTTACCAACAAATTAAAGCTCATGACACGAAGCTCTTCCATCTTGTTGCCGCCTGTTAATATTCGGTCTCACCCGAGTAGACCAATTTTGCATCTCCCGACAGAAGAATCCGTTCGTCAGTATAGTTCACTACCAAATCGCCGCCCCGCACTTTGACGGTAATATCTTCACCCTTAGGACAAAATCCGTTTTCCACCGCAGCCACTGCCGCCGCACAAGCACCGGTACCGCAGGCCCTGGTTTCTCCATTGCCCCTTTCGTACACCCGCATTTTAATGGTATTCCGATTAACCACCCGGATAAATTCAGTATTAATTCGCTGTGGAAAGATGGGGGCATTCTCAAAGAGAGGTCCAACAGCGGACATATCTACCCCGTCAACCCGGTCGCAGAAGACCACGCAGTGAGGATTTCCCACCGAAACACAGGTGATCCGATATTCTTTGCCGCCGATTTGGGCAGGATAATCCACAATCCGGGCCTGGGACAGAGTGCAGAAGGAACGGGCGTCTAGACTGGCCTGCCCCATATCCACACTGGCATAGGTCACCTTGCCGTTGCGGGTATAAAGAGTTAATGCCTTGATCCCAGCTCCTGTTTCAATGGTAATCTGCTCCGACGAGACAAATCCGTTGTCATACAGATATTTACCCACACAGCGAATGCAGTTCCCAGCCATACCGACCTCGCTGCCGTCCCGGTTAAAAATGCGCATTTTCGCATCAGACACCGCTGACCGCTCCATAAGAACCAGGCCATATCCCCCTACACCGGTATACCGGTTGCAAAGGCTAATACAGAGAGATTCGGGACAGGAAATGGAACCGTCGAAATTTTCTACAAAGATATAGTCGTCCTGGGTTCCTTCCATTTTTGTAAATTTCAGGACCTGCCTTGTTTTTCGCATATGATTAATATCAATCAGCTCGGTATTGCGCTGGGTATAGCGTCCGGCAATCATATCGGCAAGAGCGTTTGCAGTGTCCAGCGAGGTCAAACAGGGAACGGCCAGTTGCAGCGCCCGGCGATGCAAAGCAATGTAATCTTTGGCTCGAGGATCCAAGGCCGCACCGGTATAAATAATATAGTTAATTTCCCCATCCTCCAGCAGACGGAAGGTATCGGTTCCAGGAGCGATTCCCTCCACCCGCACCACATCAATGCCAAGGCGAACTATGGCGTCGGCTGTTTC
>CALXAO010000052.1 GCA_944386295.1 uncultured Clostridia bacterium
TTAGAATGTCCATAGTGATGTTCCTTTCAAAATTGTTGTTGTCCAATCTCAATTCTACCACAGGTTCGTCACTATGGATACTTTTTTCTGTTTTCTTACTATTGCAGGTTCATTTTACAATGCGCCATGGAAAAATATTGGTCGAAATATTATTAACAATTACGGACGTGGATAATAATTATAAATTTAGGAAATAGCTTATTTTATGCAAGAAAGAAAAGCTGCCTTTCTCAGGAAAATGTTGCTGAAAAGTTAGGCGTAAGCCAACAAACTATTTCAAAATGGGAGAAAAACGAAACATTATCGGATATTCAGTAGTCAAAGAAGATGGCAAGGCTCTATTATATTTCCTTAGACGAGCTTATTGAAAAAGTATCCAATTTTGAAAGATATTTTGGCACAGGTCTGGAATGGCTTTGTTTTTGTAATTGTTTTGAAAACAAGAGATAAAGACATACGGTATGGTATGTTGCAGAAAATTGCTTTTTATAAGCACTAAAATGTGTAAAATGTCTGATAATTTTAAATTTTATTTAAAAACTCTTGCAATTTTGCAGATTTTTTGCTATACTGTAGTGACAAAAATTTTCTAATTTGAGGAGGAAAAAAATATGACAAAACAAAGAACAAATAAACTGTTCATTATGCTTTGGGTATTTATGCTGTGTATTGGTATGATACCAATAACGGCAATGGCAGCAGGTGGAATTGATGAAATCATTGTAAATAATGTAAACATTGTCACTGCTCCGAATTATACCGTGCAGTGTGGGACAGGTACTGCTGTATATGATCCCCAAGAAAAGACCTTGACATTAGACCAAGCAGAAATTACGGTGGGAGCAAAGGCAAGCTCAACCGCAGGTGAACGATATGGCATTGCTGTAAAATTCGGAACCGCAGATACGCTTCAAATTATTCTGAACGGGAACAATAAAATCACCTTATCTGATGCACAATATAGAAATATGGGAATATGGGCAACAAATTCTAGCTTGAAATTTTCTGGCGGCGGCAGTTTGAATGTTTCGCTATACAACGAAAAATTTCCCTGTGCCATAAATGGTAAAAACTTGGAATTTGATAATGTAAAAATTGTCTGTAACCAACTCAATAATCAAGATCCCTGTGGATATGCTATCAGAACTGCCGGCACAGTCATCAGTACAAATTCATCTTTTGATGTTACCGGATTTGAATGTGCCATTGATTCCGGATCACTTGAGATGAAAAAAATAGCAGTTTAACAATGGTCAGCGATGCTGAGTATGGTATAGGTGTATTTTCTGGAGCAATGCTTCTTGACAATTCGACTATGGATATTCAAGTTTTGGATACAGGACTGTATTGTCTGAGCGAGGACATCACTGTTAACACAAGCGTCATCCAGTGTTCAAAAGCATGGGTAGGAATGTATGCTGATTATGGAAATATTATTATTAACGGTAATTCTGAGCTTAATTTGGAGAACAGGTTATACGGGTTGCGGATATATAATGGCAACTTAACGGTAAACGGTGGTATCATCCATGCCGTCGGTAATGAAGGCTGTGGGGGGATTTCCGTACTTAATGAAAAAGGCAGTAAAACCGAGTTGCCTACTGACAGTATTACGCTGGCGAGTGAGTTAACAGAGGCTAGTGGCGGAAAAATTGCTACAACAGAAGTTATATGGGACAATGGATTCGACGAACCATATCCTGTTTTTATTACAACTTTTATTCCGGGAAATAATGATAGACTGAATGCGGATTTAAGCAACGCCCTTACTACAGTAGACATAAATATCAAAGACGCTGATTACACCGCGGTTGATGAAGCGATTGCTAAAGCAAATGAGCTTGACAAGGATATTTACAAAGACCTCTCTGCTGTGAAAGAAGCAGTCAATGCAGTCGTTCGTGATAAAAATATTACCGAACAGGCAGAGGTTGACGCTATGGCAAAGGCTATCAATGACGCTATTTTTGCAGCAGTTAAAAAGAATATTGCTACCATTACCGATATTGCTGACCTCAGCAAGATCTATGATGGCAAAGCTGTAACCATTACCGCCGAACAGTATACATACAACGGGGATGGTGAGGTATATATTACTTGGTATGCCGACAATAACGGTGTAAAAGGCGAAAAAATTGATGCTCCCACCGAAATAGGCACTTATTGGGTCGGCATTTCTGCAGCTATGACGGATAATTATCTTGCGGCTGAGAAGATTTATAAATCCTTTACTATTAACGAAAAGCAACCTTCTCCACCGACCGGAGATAACCGTAATATTGGGCTTTGGATGGCATTGTTGTTTGTCAGCGGTTTTGGTTTAATTGGCACGACAGCACTGCTTACATCAAGAAGAAAAAAACAGGCAAGATAATTAAATAAGATGCTTAAAGCGGCAACAGGTAAAACTGTTGCCGCTATTTTTGTCATAGCAAACAATTAGCGAGTGAATTTGACTTTTAGAGCCGTTACATAGAATATTGAGAAATAAATTAAAGAAGGTAGCTTTTTTAGCGAGTATCGGCTTTTGATACTCACTACTGTCTATAAAAGCTTCAAGGAAAGTCTTCTGCTTTTGAAATCTGCAAAGAAATTAAGTACCTCATACAGGGAAGTGTTTCTTAAAAATGTTTGGCGTCGGCATATTAATATATAATGACGAGAAAAAAGCAGTCTGAAAATGCAGAATGGCGGCACCTCTTTCAGTGTACCGCCACCCGACATCAAATACTTTGTAATTGAATCTCAGCTAAGACACATCCCATTTTTCAGCTATTTAAATATCCATTGCTGCATCCGCCGTTTCTGCTGCACTCAGAAAGATTCAGGCATTCCTCCCGATTGTCTTCGCCTGGATATACTTTCATAACCACATTTTCTTTTTTGCTTGGACAGTATTTTTTCTTAATATAATAGTCCTTTTCAGTCACACAGCATCACCCCTTACGGAGTTATTTTATCCGTGTCTGAAAACATTTATGCAAGTCCAAGGAAAAACACTGTCAAAACTCCTCGGGACGAACTTTCCCATTTTGAATTGCCTCGGTCCGGCAGGCCAGAAACAGTTCAGCGTAGGTTGCTTCCATATAAGGGAGAAGAAAGTAGAATCCAATTCCGCAGGTAAACAGTGTTAGAAAAATCCATCCCAGGAAAGAAAGGTCTAGTACAAAAATATTACCTTTTTGTCCATCAGTCATTCGCCGGCTGAGACTACGGGCTGCTTCTGGCGTTAGATTCGGATTTTCCGCTAAAAGATAAGATACAAAACGGTATACATACTGATAGTAGATTCCTGGGACAAAAAACAAAAATGTCCAGACAGTTATGCGCCAAAGCACAGAAAACATGACTTTGCATGTGTTTTTATAATTTTGCTCAAACGCATAAAAAAGTTGTGCAATATCCGGTTTCTCCTGCCAAATATGCAAATAATAGCGCTTACAGCCTACTTCCAGTGGGCTTCCCAAAAACGTTGCGCACAGAAGATACAGCACAAATGTCAGAAACACAAAAAACAAATAAAACAAAATAATTATACCAAAAGCTGTTACTGTCTGCCAAGGATCCTCGAAGTGTATCCCTTTTGAAACTGAAAATAGGATTACGAAATAAAAAATGAAAAAAAAGGGAAGAAGAACAATCAAAGAGACTGCACCTTGGCCAGAGGAATAAAGTAGATCTTTCAGAAAACTGGTCAAAACGCTAAGACCGTATTTGTTTTCTAAATTTTTTTTTGCTTTGGTTTTCAGCATTTTTCTTGTCCACATAAGAATCTTTCCTTTCTTTAAATTTATACATGAATTGGAACACGCTGTCCGAGGGGACCCTTTGCCGCGGTTTTTCCGTCGACTCGGACCTCATAGTTGTTTTTTTCTACAAGAATGTCTATTGATTTTCCGAACAGCACTAGATCGGTCAGGTACAGCTGAGGAAGTGCTTTTGGCAGTTGGGGAATAAAGGAAAAGGACGAAAATCCCTCCGGTCGGATTCCCAATAGTCCTTCTGTAATAATTCGGCAAAACAATGCGCTTTCTCCGCTAAGTTGTCGCATTCCTCCTTCCGGATATGCTTCAATGGCATAAGGAACCCGTTCGCATAAAAGACGCTTTTTACAGTAGGATTCAAAAAAGGGCCAAACCGGTTCAATATACCCATTCAGAAATGCGCCTTTGAATCCAAACAAAGTGGAACGATCCCAAATTGTATTCGATTTGTTTTCTTCTCCCCGTTCACAGGTGAGCATTCCTTCTTCTGTCCAGAGATAATCCGAAAATAGTGCCTGCAGTGTTCCTTCCGCCCGTTGGGTCAGGCCGACGCATAACGGGAGACAAATCCAGGATCGAAGCGTATCATGTCCTTTGGTATAACGGTAGGTATGAAATCCGTGCAGTGTTTCTCCGAAATAACATTCAATAGCTAGTCCGAGATTCTTTTGTCGGGTCCGATAAATCTGTGCCAGTGATGATTCGTTTAACTCATCGGCGAGAATTGCTGCAAGTCCCAAACCACCGTAGCAAAGACAGGATGTACTCAGGTTTGCTACCCCGTCTGTGGGGAATCGCCCTTCTAACTCATCTGAATCGGAACCGATTACGCCATCCGGCAGCATTTTCCGATGACAGTATTCTGCGCACCATTGAATGGCTGGCCACAGCGTTTCCGTTACTTTAGAATCTGCCCGCAGCAGAGTAAATAAAGATGCGCCATACAAATACATGGCAGCATCGCCTCGGTCGCCCGCACCTTCCCAGATATCTAGCCCTTCGGCAATAACAGAACTGGGAATTTTTGTAAAGAGGTCTGACATAAATGGAATGTAATCCAAATAAGCATTTATACTGGCAAGATTGGCTTTTTTGTCACCAGTACAAGCAAACCAAGGACCAGCATATTCTACCTGATCATTACACCAAGTGGCGGCATAAAAAGTTTTTCCACCCGGATTATGCCGAAGACCGGTTAAGGTATCAAACAGACTTTCTCCTGCGCGCAGCTTTGCCAACCGGAACATGGTATCGATTTCTGGGTTGCCGGTCTTCAAAACCGCGCGTCCACAAAGTTCCCGAATCCGTTTCCGACGAGCTCGAAGCTCCGTCGCGGCGTACAAAACTGGTGTTTGCTGATGGGCAATTCGGGCAGTTATGGTTATTTCGTAAGAATATGTTTTTCCAATGGGCAGTTGAATATTGGTTCCGGTATGGGATACTTCTACAACATAAACACCTTTGGTTCCCCGTCCATATGCTGCAGCAGACCGTTCCGGAAGGGTAAATGTCAGTGAAATTGTCTGTTCAGATGTGTTGGTTACAGTAATCTGTTCACAGGCACCCAATGCGTGGTCTGCAGGGAAAAATTTCCGGCAAATGCGTACTTTTCCCAGAACTTCTGTGACTGCAGACAGAATACCGTCAATCCGAAATTGAACTGGGTGCTCTGCGCAAACCGCATTGTCGATGCGCAATTGAGGGAGTTGTTCAGAAGACAGAGAAAGTTGAAACGATCCATGGGTGTTGTTCGGAATCGTTCGAAGCGTAGGAAAGACATAATGCCGGGATAAAAAGAGAGTACCATCTTCTTCCGTTCCGTATCCTATAAAACAGTCGGTTTTGCTTCCGCTCATTTCAAGGCTGTCTCGGTGGTTTTGCCCAGGTGTTACATTCCATTCAATTCCGTTGTTACACAGTTCAAAATACTGTTTCATATTACGCCAAAACCTTTGCAACGGCAAAGGTTTTCTCCTTTATTTTATTGAAGGCAGTATAACACGATAATATGGCAAAAAAATGACAAAACAGAAGGTTTCTGCAAATGTAACAGAAACCTCCTGTTTTGTTACCAGTGAACTGACCATCGATCACTAATTTTTCCCTCTGGAACCCTATTTTTGAATGTCGAAATAAAGGAAGACTGTTTCTTTTTTTCTTCCAGTCTTCGGTTAAATTCTTTCTGGTCAAAAGGGAATGAAACCGGCATTCCTGTCCAGGAAGACAGATACGCGGCATTGGATAATTCTAGAGCATGAATTCCTTCCTGTCCGGGAGCAATCAGCGGAATGCCTCGATGGATATGTTCCGCAAAATTTTGCAAAATGGCTTGGTGACCTTCCGGACCGTCTTCTTCCTGAAATACCTGTATGGTTCGCTCCGGCAGTCCAAAACTGTTTGGACAGGAAAACCGAAATTCTTCTTCCGGGACTGTCAGCTGTGTTATAGTCAGTGTTTTCTTTTCCAGCAAAAGTGTTCCTCGGCTTCCGGTAATTTCCAACCGATTGGTGCCAGGACAGTCTCCTGTGGAGGTAATAAAGATTCCGGATGCGCCGTTATTGTAGGACGCAAAGATTTCAGCATCGTCCTCTGTTTCGATCCTGTGATACTTTCCCTCGGTACAGCGGGCAAAAACAGTTTTCGGCATTCCACAGATCCATTGCCACAAGTCCAGATTGTGGGGAGCCTGATTTAATAAAACCCCACCGCCTTCGCCAGCCCAGGTGGCCCGCCAATTGCCGGAATCGTAATAGGCTTGGGTTCGATACCAATTGGTAATAATCCAGACGATTCGTCGCAGCTCACCCAAGGTCCCCTCGGAAACTAACGTTCGGGCTTTTCTGTACAAAGAATTTGTGCGCTGATTAAACATAATCCCAAATGCCGTCCCTGCCTTGTTTGCTGCCGCTATCATTGCATCCGCTTGCGTAACACTGACGGCAATCGGTTTTTCGGTCAGTACATGTAATCCATGTTGGAATGCTTCACAGGCAATCGGTGCATGAAAATAATGGGGCGTAGCGATTAGGGCGACTTCGCTTTCAGAATTGGAAAACAGTTCTTCCGTGGAAGGAAATACCGGGACGTCTGGAAAAGTTTCTCTAGCCCAATGCCGTTTTTCTGAATCGGTATCGCAAATTGCAGCCAGTCGCATTCCACGGATTTTTCCGTCGGCTAAAGTCGTAGCATGCGCACTGCCCATGTTTCCACAGCCGATGACCGCTACGTTCAACTCGGTCACTTTTTATCGCCGCCGAAGGAGGAGGAAAAATCTCCGACTTGAATGTTTTTCTTTGCTATTTTTCGTCGGGAAATTGCAACTCGTTTCATTAATTCGCTGTGGAACAGCACTGGATCCAAAGGAAGATCTATTGGGCGGTTCAGCCACTGGGAAAGGTGCATTGCATTGGACAAGGTTAATCCAAAAATTCCTTCTTTTCCGTCTGCTACCAATGGCTCTCCTCGCAGGATAGCCGCAGCAAATGCGTTGAGAACTCCCGCATGCTGTGGATTTTTTCCGTCAGTTTCCGGTTCAATTAATGTATATGCCGGCGTACCGAATGCTTTTATATTTTGTCGGGAAAATTCCGGTTCCGCTTGTTCCAGCTCCCAAACCCGAAGTTTTCCGTCTTCTGCTGTTAGTTTTGCCCCGTCCATGGTAATTTCAAACCGGTTAGTTCCCGGCGTATCTCCAGTAGATGTAATAAACGTTCCAGTAGCACCATTGGCATATTCCACGTATGCTGTAACATCATCTTCGACTTCAATATCATGCCACTTGCCGAATTTCATATGGCATTCCACTTTTACAGGCATTCCGCAAATCCACTGCCACAGGTCCAGGTTGTGCGGGCATTGGTTCAGAAGCACCCCGCCGCCTTCGCCGGACCATGTGGCACGCCAATTACCGGAATCATAGTAAGCCTGTGGCCGATACCAGTTTGTAATAATCCAGCTGGTACGCCGGATTTGCCCGTATTTTCCGCTCTGAACCAGTTCCCGCATCTTTCGGTAAATGCAGTTGGTACGCTGGTTAAACATCATTCCAAATATCAGGTCACTGTGCATTTCGGCTTCTCGATTCATTTCTAACACCTGTTCCGTATAAACACCAGCCGGTTTTTCGCACATGACATGTATTCCTTTCCGGAGTGCAGAGATTGTGTATTTGGGATGATCGTAATGGGGGACTGCAATTAATATTGCATCAATGGTTCCGCTGTCCATCATTTCCTCTGCGCTTGCAAATTTTAGTACAGCTGAATCAATATTTTCCTCAGCCCATTGGATTCGGCTCAAATCCCAGTCCGCCACGGCGGAAAGCTGGATTTCCGGACAGAGGCCTTTCTGAATATTTTGGATATGTCCTGATCCCATGTTTCCAATGCCGAGAATTCCCAGTCTTACTTTTTTCATTTGAATTCCTCCTGCTTAATGAAATCCTACTGCGGTAAGATATTCATAACTACGTTTTAAGCATATAAACGGATCTTCATTATAACAGTTATCCTGTTCGACCAGCATATATTCAGTTCCTGCTTCTTCCGCTGCGGCAAAAACACGTTCAAAATTCATATTTCCCTGTCCGACCGGCGCCATGCGCTGTTCTTTTCCGGCGCAGGTCATATCTTTCAGGTGAATGCAGGGGACACGCCCTGCCAGTTGACTGATCCAAAATGCAGGGTCTCCGCCGGCGTACTGAATCCAATAGGTGTCCAGAGTAAATCCCAAAGCCTGAGGAGAAAAATCCTCTGCCATTTTTTCCAAATAACGAAAACCGTCAGGGGCTTTGCTGAGTTCCATTTGATGATTGTGATACATCAGCTTTCCACCCCAATGTGCGATTTGTTCTCCGACTGGACGGAAATTACGCACAAATGCATCATAATTTTCCGGATGGTCAAATCCCCCAGGCATACTTCCAATTCCGATATACCGACAGTTAAAAGATTTGTGTTCCAAAAAAACAGCATGGGTATCTGTTCGGATCCGGTCAGGATTGGTGTGGGTCAATACCGCTCGAAGGCCGTATTCCCGGAGACGATCAGCTAACCATTCCGGTTCATAAGGGCAAACCCCGGAAATTTGAACGGTCCGGTATCCGATTTCGGCAACCTTTTCCAAAGAGGATGCTAAATCACGGGGCGTTTTGCAAAATTCCCGTAGAGTGTAAAATTGCGCTCCAATTTCCATTTTCAATTTTTTCCTTCCTGATTCAAGAGCCTGTTCAATGCAGCGACCGCTACATCAAACGCTTCCCGTTGAGATGTAAAATGATAGTCTGCTTCGGAATTTGGTTGGGCTTGACGTTCCAGGGTATTCCTTCCAAAAAATGCGGTCAGATGAGGTTCTAACGTCAACACACTTCCCGGATAACGTTCCAAAAGCCAAGGAAGTTGTCCTTCGCCGCCGCCTGGGGGAACTACAGTTCCGTCCGAAAGGGCATCCTTGATATGCAGATATTCAACATAAGGTTCCAACCGTTCCCAAGCGTGGACAATATTTTCTCCGCACTGGACAAAATTGGCGGGATCAAACACTCCCCGGAGTTCCGGCAGCTGTTTGTGGATAATTTCACAGTTTTCTGCAGTTGCGCCAAAAATCCCTTTTTCATTTTCATGGCACAGTAGTATACCGCTGCCTTTTGCGGCTTCTAAAAAACGGGACAGACGTTCTAGAACTGTGTCTTGGTAATTTTTCGGAGACTCGTTTGCTGGGATAAAGAAACTGAATAGCCGAAGATGGTGCGTTCCCAAAATCTGAGCTAATTCCAATCCATGACAAAAGCGGTCCAAATGAGGTTGAAAATCCTCTGTAATAGAAATTTTTCCAAAGGGGGACCCCATTGACCACACCGAAATTCCGGCGTTATCCAGTTCTTTCCGAAGCTCTTTTGTTTCCTCTGTGGTAAAATCTGTAATATTACGCCTGTTGACATGCCGAATTTCCAGAAATGAAATCTGATTATCTTTTAAAGCACGGATCTGTGCAGACAAATCGGAGCCGGCCTCATCTGCAAAAGCCGCAAGAATCTTTTTTTTCATTATATGTCTCCTTTTATCTTAAAATACGGCCGGTGCCGTCGCCTTGAACAAGGGCCAGAACTTCTTCTGCCGAAACAAAATTTACATCTCCTTCTACGGAATGCTTTAAGCAGGATGCCGCTGTCGCAAACTCTAATATTAAGGAGGGTTCATATCCTTCGGTTATTCCGTAAATCAGTCCGGCGGCAAAGCTGTCCCCGCCGCCCACACGGTCTACAACCTGTAGGGTATATTCCAAGGATGTATATAGTTTTTTACTGTCATAAAGCACTGCAGACCAGCGGTTGCAGGATGCAGAAATGGATTTCCGTATGGTAAGAGCAATGGTTTTGATCCCGAATCGGTCGGTCAACTGTTCCGCTACAGACCGATAATCTTCTGGAAAAAGCTCATCGGATGAAGACTGTTTGGCAGGGCGGATACCAAAGACTTCGTCTGCGCAACCATCGTTTGTAATCAAAACATCTACATAAGGGAGAATCTGAGATAAAACATTTTCCGCAGTTTGACGATCCCAGAGATTCCTCCGGTAATTCGGATCGCAGGAAATCTTCACCCCAAATTTTTTTGCCGTTCGGCAGGCGTCCAGAACTGCCTTTTCCATATTGTTGCCTAGGGCCGGAGTGATCCCAGTAAAATGAAACCATTCTGCGTGGCGCAAAATCCGTTCCCAATTAAAGGCTTCCGGCTGCATTTGGGAAAGAACCGATCCAGAGCGGTCGTAAAGAACTTTTGAGGGACGTTGAGAAACACCTTTTTCACAAAAATATATTCCAAGTCGTCCGGGGCGGGTCACAATTTCATCGGTGTTTATATTCCAGCGACGTAATTCCGCTTTGCACATCTGCCCCAGATCGTTGTCTGGAAGTCCGGTAACAAATCCGGTAGATTTGCCGAAAAATGCAAGAGACGCAGCTACATTGGCTTCAGCGCCGCCAAATGAAAAATTTAGAGTTTGTGTCTGCGGAAGTCGAAGATACCCGGGAGGAGAGAGGCGGAGGAGCATCTCTCCAAAGGTAATAATCATATTATTTCCACCTCTGTTCCATCCGTGTTTTTCCGGTTTTTTCGAATTTCTGTCAGAAATCCGGCGACATTTGCAGCCACATCGCCTTTAGTCAAACTGCTGCCCACACCTACGGCAACTGCGCCTGCCCGAAGCCAGTTGCCTATGTTTTCGATGTTGACACCGCCTGTAGGCATTATCTGAGCATAAGGAAGGGGCCCTTGGATTTCTTTCAGAAAAGACGGACCAAACAAATTTCCCGGAAAAAGCTTTAAAATATCTACGCCGGCTTCCATGGCTTCTACTGCTTCCCGGATGGTTAAAATTCCGGCCATATTTGCAATCCGATACCGATGACAAAGACGCACTGTTTCCAAATTAAAATGTGGGGAGACAATAAAACGGGCACCGGATAAAATTGCAATGCGCGCGGTCTCCGGGTCCAGAACCGAACCTGCCCCCAAAAGCATTTTGTCTTTGTAAGTGTTGACAAGATCTTCTAAAATTCGATGAGCAAAAGGGACGGTAAATGTCAGTTCAATGGCTCGGATTCCATTTGAAAAACACGTTTCCGCCAAAGATTTGGCTTGCTGCGGTGTATCTCCTCGCACCACCGCTACTATTCCTTCATCGCGAATTGAAATAAGAATTTCTTCTTTCGTTTTCATTCCCCTCTTCCTTTCCCAAATAATTTATACCCCAGAATAGGCGGAAAATCCGCCGTCTACTGGAACAACAATTCCGGTTACAAATCCAGATGCAGTATCGTCTGTCAGCCAACGCAATGTCCCCAAGAGTTCTTCTGGTCTTCCAAACCGTTTCATGGGTGTTGCATTGAGAATTTTTTCCGTCCGTGGGGTAGGTGTTCCGTCTTCTGTAAAAAGCAGTGCTCGATTCTGATTGGTAATAAAAAAGCCAGGGGCAATGGCATTGACCCGAATGCCCTGGGATGCAAAGTGAACCGCAAGCCATTGGGTAAAATTCGAAACCGCCGATTTTGCCGCGCTATACGCTGGAATTTTGGTTAGAGGCCGGAATGCGTTCATAGAAGAAATGTTTAGAATGCAACATCCTTCAGAACCGATCATATCTCGGGCAAATATTTGAGTGGGAAGAAGTGTTCCCATCATGTTCAGGCGAAAGACAAAATCGAATCCGTCTCTATCCAGGTCAAAAAAAGTTTTAATTTCTTCTGTTACATCTGGCTGAAACTCTTCCTGGTCAGTTGTACTGTTTGGATGATTCCCTCCGGCGCCGTTAATGAGGATTCGGCAGGGACCGAATTGCCGAAAGATGTCTTCATGTACGGTTTCCATTTGTGAAGGATCCAGAACATCTGTCCGATAGGCAGCTGCTCGTCCTCCGTTCCGATTAATTTCTTCCGCAACCGTTGCTGCTGCAGATTCATTTAAATCTAAAAGTGCAACAGGGCTTCCTGTTTTTGCCATTTCCCGGGCAAATGCGGAACAAAGAACTCCGCCAGCACCGGTAATTACAACAACTTGATTTTTCATTTTATATTCCTTTCTCTTTTCTTGCACCTTCAAAAAGTCCATTCAAGTATGCGGCGCCCAGGGCTCGGTCATACAAACCGTATCCCGGTTTCCCTTTTTCCCCCCAGATCATTCTTCCGTGGTCCGGACGGACATAGCCGTCAAAGCCAGCTCGGGTCAGAGCTCGTACAATTCCGTACATATCCAATGATCCACAGCTGGAAAGATGGGCACTTTCCGCAAAACGATAGGGACCTTCCCTTTGGATATTACGTAAATGTGCGAAAAAAATTCTGCCGGCCGCGGCGTATTTTTCCGCCATAGATACAAGATTGTTTTCTGTTCGGAGACCCAGAGAGCCTGTGCAGAATGTTAACCCGTTGTGACAGTCCGGAACGGCGGAAAAAAGTGCATCCAGATTTTGTTCAGATGAAATAATTCGTGGAAGTCCGAAAATTCGCCAAGGTGGATCGTCCGGATGAATCGCCATGACTATGCCGGTATCTCGGCAGGCCGGAAGAATCTGTTCTAGAAACCAGACCAGGTGATTAAACAGTACAGCGTCGGTCATTCCTTCATATTCCCGGAGTAAACCGTTTAATTCTGTTTGGGTGTAGCTTTCGTCCCAGCCAGGAAGATGCGCCGTTCGGGGATCCATCGTTTTTAGTTCTTCCGGACAATAGCTAAGAGCCTCTGACCCATCGGATAGACGGCTGTGCAGATTGGTTCGCAGCCAGTCGAAAACCGGCATAAAATTATAGCAAATACAGCGAATTCCGATTTCTCCCAAATTCCGAATAGTCTGTGCGTAATTTTTCGTCAATTGCATTCGCTCCGGTTTTCCAAGCTTAATGGACTCATGAACCGGGACAGATTCTACAACTTCCCACTGCAATCCTTTGGATTCACAATATTGCTTTACCTGCCGCAGCCGTTCCAGCGGCCAAACCTGTCCAACCGGAACATCGTAAATGGCGGAAACCACGCCTTTCATTCCTGGAATTTGCCGGATTTGTTCCAGTGTGACAGGGTCCTCCTCTCCATACCAACGGAACGTCATTTTCATAAGATATTTCCTCCGATTATGTTTTTCATATTTTCATAGCAAAGTTTTCGGGCAACTTTTTCTGTTGGAGCGCCGCTGGGAAATTCACCGGATTCCACCCATTCACCCAAGAGTGTGCAGAGAATGCGACGAAAATAATCGTGACGGACATAGGATAAAAAACTTCGGCTGTCAGTGAGCATTCCTGGAAAAGCTGCAAGTTGCCCCTGTTCCGCCACCGTTTGTAATACTTGACGGATGCCATGTTTATGGTCTGAAAACCACCATGCTGCACCGATAGATACGCCGCAAAAACTTGCTCCTGCCGCAGCAAGAGGTACAAGAAGGGCAGGGTCTAAACAATAAAGAATTGTTTTTGGCAGCCCGCCGTCGTTTTGTATTGCAGCTAAAAGAGACAGCACAGAATGAATTTTTATCGGAGTATCGATACAGTCTCCGCCGCAATCTGGTCCCAATCGGTCAAACAGTTCCGGATTTGCATTTCGTTTGGGGCCAATATGCCATTGCATAACCAGGTTGCGTTCTCTGTATTTTTTTGCAAGAAACCGATAAAGGTACCCACGATAACAGTTCTCATCTCGAGCTGTCATATTCTGACCGTTCATTGCTTGTAGAAAAATGGTTTTGGCCTCTTTTTTTTCTGCTGGACCATCTGGAAAATCTTCGACTCCGAGGTCTGTAAAACGACATCCGGCCGAGACAAAAAAGTCCAGTTTTGATTCAATAGCCCCTTCCAGTTCCTCCAGTGTCCGGATATGCGCGCCAATTTTCCGGATGCGAAGCGGGAAGGTTGGGTCTGTCATTCCAAACAAGCTGTCGGTGCGAAAGGTAGGGGTTACTGGAATGGAAAAAGTTTTTTGCAGGAGAAAATGCTCTTTTAAATTGGAATCCGGACTGTCGGTGGTTGCTACATATTCTACCTTGGAACGAAGCAATAATTCCTGTGGGGTCAGTGGGTGTTCTTTCAGAAGGCGATCAGTCTGTTCCCTGATCCGATCACAGGTTTCGGGCAAAAATGTTTCCTGGGTTTCGAAATACTTTGCCAATTCCATTTGACTCCATAAAAAAAGCGGATTACCTGGAGCCCCTGCCAGGGCTTCTGCATAGCATTTTAGTTTTTCTTCGGGAGATGCATTTCCTGTAATACAGCGCTCTGAAATTCCTGCCATCCGCATCAGTCTCCATTTGTAATGATCTCTGCTGAGCCAAAGGGAGCAAAGACTTTCAAATGGCTGATTTTCCAGCAGCTCTTTGGGAGAAAGATGGCAGTGATAGTCCAGAATCGGAAGCTGCCGCACTTTCTGGTAAAGCTTTTCTGCCGTTTGATTTTCCAAAAGCATAGGTCGATTCAGATTCATTGGGAACTGTCCTTTCATGTAATTTTCTTTTATTATAACACAGATACTTATACAATGCAATTGCAAATAAATTCAATTTTGTTTGTAATTAT
>CALXAO010000053.1 GCA_944386295.1 uncultured Clostridia bacterium
TAAGTCTTTACAAGTGTTTATAGAAGCGAGGAAAAAACCTGTGTTTTCAACGGTTTTCCCGTTCTTGCTTGTATCTTCTCATACCGCTGTATAAGTTGGTTTTGTAAAGTTGGGCACCATTTTAGCACCATAAACAAGGCGGTAAACACAAGTACGGGGCGGTGTTATTACGCCTACAATGGCAACTCTATTTATGGCACTATGTTACGCATTAGAGGTTCAATAAGCCTTGCAAGAAAGACTTTACAGACACTGAAACTGATAAGGTAAGGTGTTTATACATTTTCCCTCAAAATGCCCTTTAACTGAGTAACATTTCAAAGCAAGCTACTATCTATTTAGCTTATCCTTTCCTTTCTGTTTCTTTGCAAAAAATTCCGTAGCAAGCATAGGAAAGGGGTACCCTTTCCGTAAAAATCACTCATTTCCGTTTACAACAATATCAGATATTTTCATTTGCTAGGAATACTCCAAATCCTTGCACAAACTGCAATTTATAGTTTTGCTAATTTCCCTTTTTTAAAGTAATATATATCTTCCTTTTTATATCCGTATTTAGAATTAGGAGTGCTTATATGCGGTTCAAATGTAAACATTTTTACCTCAGATAATTTTGCTTTATTTCCTTTTTCTATATAAATCCTATCATCTTTGTTTTGTACAATAGAATGTCCTAGGTTTCCCGCAAAATCCAAATTCAGAAAACCGTGTTTAAAAATAAGGTCATTTATATAATAATATAATTCTTCAAAAGTCATATCAGCAGTTGCTTTTTCAATTAGTGATTGATGCAAATACTGTTCCATTTGTAAACCTTGTTTCCATTCGTTGTTATGTATATCTCTTACATCATCAATCACTTTCCCATTTTCAATAACTATTGTTCTTGCATAGTCTCCCCATATATTATTATTCTGAGGACTTAAATCAACAGTTATAATATCATCGTTACCTATAATTCGTTTCGAAGTCTGGTATTCTCTTCCAGATACAGAAACAGTAGTTTCATCGCCTGCAAACACAAACGCTCCAACATTCCAATACCAAAATGAATCTGCACCATTTTCAAGCATAAATTTTTCACAAATACTTCTTATCTTTGACAAAGGCATTCCGATTTCTATATTTTTTTTAAGACGTTTAATTGTTGCTCTATTCAAATTTTGCATATCTAAATTAGTCATATAAGGTATCTCCTCTGCATTCCGCCATTTGTTAATTTATTTAGATTATAGCATCCATATATAGATTTATCTATTGTTTTCCTATTTTCATGAACGTTATTTCCCTATATCTTCCCATATCATGTTATATCACTATCAGAAATCCAGGCACCATTTCAGCACCAAATCGTCAAAAATCATCGCTGCTTTGAACACCTTAATCTCTGAAAAATCCAGTATTTACAATGACTTTTGCAGTTTATTCCTTTTTGATAGCCCAAAAACAAATACTATTTTTTATTATTACAGATAAAACCGGGGGACCCGTTTGCTGACGCCGCAGATAATTTCGTAATGAATAGTGTGGGCGGCTTTGGCCAGTTCTGCTACGCCCAAGAACTGGTCCCGGCTGTGTCCGAACAGGGTAACCAGATCTCCGGGCTGCAGGGCAATATCTGTGGCGTCAATAATACATTGGTCCATACAGACTGTACCCAAAAGCCGGGTTCGCTGCCCGTTGACCAGAACTTCTGCCCGGTTGGACAGATTGCGGGGATAACCGTCGGCATAGCCGACACAGACGGTCGCCACCCGCATGGGGCGGTCAGCGGTAAAGGTACGGTTATAGCTGACGGTTTCTCCCGGGTTCAGGATGTGCAGCTGGGCGATGTGCGCTTTCATTTCCATGGCGGGAATCAGTCCTGGGTTTTCCATGGATTCCGCCGGTGTCAAACCGTAGAGTACGATGCCGGGCCGAACCATATCCAGGTGAGTCTGGGGCGCGTTAAAAATGGCGGCGCTGTTGGCCGCGTGGCGCAGGGCAAATTGCAATCCGTTCTGCGCCAGGGCTTCGGTCAGGGTCAGGAAATGTTGGAATTGAGTCTGGGTAAAGGGATTGTTCGTTTCTTCCGAGGAAGTGAAGTGGGTGAAAATCCCTTCCGGTTCCAGCACATTTCCCCATTTTTGGATCAAACGCAAAATCTGCTGTCTTGTCTGCTCTCTATCTTTAACCGTCTTGGCTGGAAAGCCCAGACGGGTCATGCCGGTGTCGATTTTAAAATGAACCTTTAGCTTCTGTCCAGTTTGGCTCAGAACATTGGCTAGATCATCGGCGTATGTTTCAGAAAAGACGCACTGGGTAATTTGATAGGATGCCAGCATCTCGGCTTCTCGGGGGGCGGTGTATCCAAGAATCAGGATCGGTGTTTGGACACCGTGTTCCCGCAGGGCAATTGCTTCTGCAAGGCAGGCCACGCCAAAGTAATCGCTGTCTGGCAGGGCCTGGGCAGTTTCCAAGGCGCCATGGCCGTATCCGTCGGCCTTGATAACCGACAGAATTTTACAGCGGGGGCCCACCTTCTGTCGGATTATCTGAAAATTTTGGCGGATGGCGCCCAAATCAATGGTTGCAAAGGTTCTGTATTGAGACGGTTCCATAAAAATTCCTCTGTTTTTTAAATGTGATAGCAGCTAAGCTGCCTGGCCGCCAGTTCCGGCAATTGAGAGGGCAGCAGGCCGGATTCGGAAAACTGTTTGGCCCCTATTTCGGCGGCCTTTCCGTGGAGGAAGACGCCGCAGAGGGCGCTATCCCAAGCCGAGTAACCCTGGGCCAGAAATCCGGCGATGAAACCGGCCAGCACATCTCCGCTGCCCCCTTTGGCCAGGGCGGTGTTTCCAGTTGTGTTGAACCGAACGCGGCCCTGTTGGGCGACAAGAGTGTGATGGCCCTTGAGCACCAGCACCCCGGGGCACTTTTGGGTAAAGCGCAATACTGCCGACAAGCGGTCGGCCTCGATTTCGGTTACGGTGGTTTGTGTCATGCGGGCAAATTCGCCTGGGTGCGGCGTAAGAACACAGGTTTCGTCCAGGTGTTCCCAGTCTCCGGTTTCCGCCATTAGATTCAGAGCGTCGGCGTCCAGAACCTTCGGCTTGGATTGTTTCCGGTAAAAGTCTAGGGTTTCCCGGTCGCGGCCCATGCCACAGCCGATCAGCAACGCGTCTGCTCCGGTTTCGGTCCGGCGCGGAGCATAGACCGGTTCCGGCAAAACCGCCTGCAGAATCGGCCGGATCGATTCCGGGAGGGATAGATACAGAAGCCCCACACCGGTACGCAGGGCTGCCGCGGCGGACAGAATTGCCGCGCCGGTCATTGCGTCCGAACCACAGACGGCCTGCAGGCTGCCGAAGGTGCCCTTATGTCCGTTTTCCGGTCGGGGGCGGAGGCGGGTGCGCACGTCTTCCTCCGTCAGGGTTTCTATCTGGGGGCCGTTTTCGGGAAAGGCTTTGGCGGGAATCCCGATGTCGGCCACAGTAATCCTGCCGCAGTATTCTTTGGCTGGATAAAGAAAAAAGCAGGGCTTGTGTCCGGCAAAGGTGACGGTTTGTATCGCTTTCAGGCAGGCAGGGTCTGTCCGGCCTGTGTCGCATTCCACACCGGACGGCAGGTCACAGGCCAGCACTGGTTTCTCCCGGGCTAAATCCAGTACCGGAAGCAGCGGTTCCGGCAGTCGACCATGAAAGCCCGTGCCGAACAGGCAGTCTACCACCAATGCCGCCGGGGGTAGAACCGCTTTTGCCCGGTCCGCTTCTTCTGGCAGGCGCAGGGCCGTTACCGGATATTGCCGTTCCTTCAGCAGGTATTCCAGACAAATGCCGTCTCCGCCGTTGTTTCCCTTTCCGCAGAGAATCACCACCGGTGCCGGCTGTGGCAGGTGTTCCAAACAGGCGTCCAGCAGTGCCCGGGCGGCTCTCTGCATCAGCAGGGAAACGGGCAGACCGAATTTTTCCGCCGCATTCCGGTCTGCTTGCTGCAACTGCTGTGCTGTAAAAACAGAGGCCACGTTTTTCGCCTTCTTTCTTTAAAGTTTCCGCAATGGGGCGGTTTCTTCCATTAAAACTACCGCAGCCGCAGTGGTTTCGGTATGGGTAATACTGACGGAAATGCTCCAACCCCTTGCCTCCTGGGCTGCTTTTCCTGTTAATTTCAGAAAAGGCGCCCCGGCCGGATCCCGTAGAACGCCGATCTGGTCGGGGGTAATGCCCCGGTCAAACCCGCAGCCTAGGGCTTTGACAAAGGCTTCTTTTGCACAGAAATTTCCGGCCATGGTTTCGATTTTCCGTCGGCCAGCGCGGGATGCAAACAGTTCCTGTTCTTCCGGCGAAAAAATTCGTTCCGAAAAACGGGGCTGCTCTACTGCTTTTTGAATCCTGTCCAAGTCGGTCAGATCCAATCCAATACGCATGGGTCAGTCCTCCGTGGTAATTTGCATGCGCCGTTTCATATCGGCCCGGATTTCTTCCTTTGGTTCAAACAAAAGAAGCATCCGGCCCGCGTCTTTCTTGTGAAACACCGCAAAATATACTGGGCTTTCTCCGCCGGAGGTTACGTCCAACACCTTGTCGGCGGTTACCTTTTCCCGGATTCCTTCCGTAGCCCGGCCAAACCGTTCAAATTCCTGGCACTTGACGGTCAGCAGCCGTTTGCGGTCGCTTTTGGCCGTGATTTTGTCTACATCAAGCTCTCCGTTGAAATAAATATATTCGTATTCTGTGTCCAATCGGCAGAATAGCTTGTAGGCACCGTATACAATTGCGACAATCGCAAGGGTTCCCGCCAGCTTGCCAAAGGCCGGAGCCACTGCGCTGAGGAGAATGAATACCAGTGAGGAGGCTGCCAGACAACCGACAAAAATGCCGGCCTGCATCAGATAGTCCAGAGGCCTTTTTTTCTTTTTGTATAATTGTTCGGTATAAAAATCCATATTGTTTTACTCCTTGCCATTGGAAAAATAAGTGGTGAAATGATACATTCCAATGCCTGCCGCTATCGACAGGTTCAGGGAATCGATGTTCTGGGTATGGGGAATGATAACCGGAATTCCGATTGCTTCAAATTGCGGATCCAAACCACTGGACTCATTGCCGAAAATCAGGGAAAAGGGAACTTCCGGCTGTACTTGAGGCAGAGGGGTTGCCCGGTCTGAAAGCAGAAACGGGTATAGGATACGGTGGGGAAAGCACCGGGTGTAGTCTTCAAAACAGTCGAAATACGCTACATCCGCCCGAAACAGGGCGCCCATGGAGGCACGCACAGCTTTGGGGTCAAAGCAGTCCGCGCCGGGACGGATTACGGCAATTTGGGAAAGGCCGAAGCCCACGGCTGTCCGAAGAACGGTTCCCAGATTTCCCATGTCGGAGGGGTGCACCAGCACTATATGATTTTCCTGCTCCTCCAGGGTTCCGATCTGTTTTCGGAACACTCCCACGGCCAGACAGTTTTCCTTCGGGGTCAGCCGCCGGAGCAGCGTTCCGTTGTATTCCCAGGGAATGTGCTGTTGCTCGCACAGGTTCAGCAGCGTAGGGTCTTTGGGGTGAAAATCTTCTGAAACCAGCACCCGAATTACCTGTTCCGGCCGGCTCCGAAGGAGTTCCACGGTTGGAGACGCGCCAAAGACATAGGAATGCTCAAATTCTCTCCGGTAGCGCTTATATGCCGAAAAGGGGGAAGGGGGATTTGGATTTCTTGCCACGGCTAATTGATATCCAGATAGGATTTCAGCAGACGGTGCAGAAGCTCGTCCCTGTCTAGCTTGCGGATCAGGGTCCGGGCGCCGTTGTGGCTGGTGATATAGGTGGGATCTTCGGTCAGCAGATACCCCACCAGCTGATTAAGAGGATCGTACCCCTTTTCCATCAACGCGGCGTAAATGGTGTTGAGGGTTCGCTTCATTTCGTCGTCTTTCGCGTTTTTCAGAGAAAAGGTAATGGTATGATTGTCTTTGCCCATGTTCATATGCTTTTTTACCGCCTTTCTTCATAAACAGTACATGTTCCGTTTTCGGAACTTCAGGAGCGCAAAGTAATTCCTTTTTGGTTCAGAGCTTCCAGGACGGCTTGTATCGTTCGGTCCGCGTCCGCGTCCTGCAGAGTTTTTTCTGGATCCCGCAGGGTCAGGGAGTAGGCAATGCTCTTTTTGCCTTCTTCCAGCTGCTTGCCCCGGTAAACGTCAAAAACAGTCAGACGTTCCAAAAGAGGCCCGGCCGCGGTGCGGATGATCTGTTCCATCTCTCCAGATAGGACTTCTTCGTCGCAGACCAGCGCCAGATCCCGGGTGACTGCCGGATATTTGGGAAGGGGTCGGTAGCTTCTTCCGGTGCCGGTGGCTGCAAACAGCTGCTCAAAGAGCAGCTCTGCGCAGAAAACATCGGTTCCGATTCCGTAATTCTCGGCCGCTGTGGGATGCAACTGTCCCACAACACCCGCCGGTTGTCCGTGCAGTAGCAGCTGCGCTGTTCGTCCGGGATGGTAGGATGGATTGTCGGTCAGGGGGCGGAATTCCGCCCCTCCGATGTTGAGGCATTCGAGAACCTCTTCCACCCGGCCCTTCAAATCGTAAAAATCCGTTTCGCCGCCGTAACAGCCTATGGTGACAATTTTGGGCTCGTCGGGCAGTTTGGTTTCATCTTTGTTTTTCCGGTATACTGTTGCCAGCTCGTACAGATGTGCCTGTTCGCTGCGGTTGTTGTAGTTTGCCGCTAGAACCTGGAGCATGGAGGGCAGAGAGGTGGTACGCATGAGGGAGGTGTCTTCTCCGATGGGGTTGGAAATCACAAGCCCCTGGCGAAAGGCGCTGTTTTCCGGCAGCAGAATTCGGTCAAAGTCTTTCGGGGAGCCAAAGGAATAGGTGATGCTTTCGCTCAGACCGGCCGCCCGGAGGGCAACACCCAGCTTCTTTTCAAATTTTTGTTCTTCGGTCAGACCGCCGGAGTTCACGTCAGCGGAAAAAAACCGGGAGGGAATGTTGTCATAACCATAAAACCGGGCCACTTCTTCGGAAATATCGTACTTATTTTCCACGTCTGCCCGGAAGGAGGGTATAGTGACCGTCTCATTGGCCAGATCGACGGTAAAGCCGATCCGCTCCAGCAGCTCTTTCATCCCCGCGGCGTCAATCTCCGCGTCAATATAATGCGCGATCCATTCTGCTTCCAGGGGTAGAGTCCGGACCGATTGATTGCTGTGATTCTCATCAATTCGGTCGGAGGATACCTTCCCGGCACCCAAAAGCTCTACCAGCTGACAGGCTCTATCCAGCGCCGTCTCTGTCAGCTGTGGATCCAGGTTCTTTTCGTACCGGGCCGAGGATTCAGTGCGCAGTCCGATGGCTTTGGAGGTGCGGCGGACCGACGGCCCGAAAAAGTTTGCCGACTCAAAAACCACCGTTTTTGTTTCGGGCTTGATTTCGCTGTTTTCACCGCCCATAATTCCTGCTAGGGCCACTGGCTTGTGTTCATCGGCAATAACCAGCATGTCGTCCGTCAGGGAACGGGTTTGTCCGTCCAGTGTACGGATGGTTTCGTTCGGTTCCGCCCTGCGGACGGTAATACGGGATCCCTCCAGACAGGCGGAATCAAAGGCATGCATGGGTTGACCGTATTCCAGCATAACGTAGTTTGTAATATCCACAATGTTGTTGATGGACCGTATTCCCGCTGCTCGCAGACGGTGTACCATCCACAGGGGAGAGGGGGCGATTTTTACGTCGGTAATTACTCGGGCGGAATATCGAGGACACAGGTCGGGCGCCTGGATCCGCACCGAAAGGGATTCTCCTGCTGCTGGGCCTTCTCCGCGAACCTGGGGAACCGGCAGATGAAATTCGCTGCGGAAGGTTGCAGCCGCTTCCCGGGCTATGCCGATCATACAGAGACAGTCGGGACGGTTGGTAACGATGTCTGCCTCGAACACGGTGTCGTGCAGCTTCAGGGTGGTCAGAACATCTTCGCCTACCGTGCCTTCCTTCAGAATCAGGATTCCGTCTTCCACCGCATCGGGGTAATCGTCCTTGGTCAGATTTAGTTCTTCTACTGAACAAAACATCCCGCAGGATTCCTCCCCCCGCAGCTTTCCCTTGGTGATTTTTACCCCGCCGGGCAGATGGGCGCCATGTTTTGCTACCGGAACTAGATCCCCGGCCCCAATGTTTTTGGCCGCGGTTACAATTTGAATCGGTTCAGCTTCTCCCACATCTACCGCGCAGACCGTCAGGCGATCGGCGTTTGGATGTCTGGCCGTAGACAGGATTTTTCCGACCACTACATTGGAAATGCCCGCGTCCAGGCGGCGGAAACCTTTAATTTCAGTGCCGGTCATATTCATCCGATGGACAAAATCCCTGTCCGGGACGTTAATTTCGGTATATTCATTCAGCCATTCGTAAGAAACATTCATATCTTTTCCACTCCCTTCTCAGAACATCTCCAGGAATTTGGTGTTGTTTTCGTACAGAAGTCGAATGTCATCGATTCCGTACCGGCCCAGCACCAGCCGTTCCAGACCCATGCCGAACGCAAAGCCGGAATAAATGTCCGGGTCAATCCCGCAGAGCTCCAGAACCTTTGGATTAACCATGCCGGCGCCTCCAATTTCAATCCAGCCCTCGTTTTTGCATAGCCGGCAGCCCTTACCGCCGCACTTGTAGCAGGTAATGGAAATTTCCGCGGAGGGTTCAGTAAAGGGAAAATAATCTGGACGGATGCGGGTTTGAGTTTCCGGACCGAACAGCTTTTTGGAAATCAGCTCCAGAGCACCCTTCAGGTGGGCCATAGTGATTCCCCGGTCCACCACCAGGCCTTCGATTTGATGGAAAATAGGGGAGTGGGTGGCGTCTACCTCGTCAATGCGGAACACCCGGCCGGGAGCCAGTATGCGAATGGGGGGGCGGGTCTGTTCCATAACCCGGATTTGTACCGGACTGGTCTGGGAGCGAAGGAGCATTTCAGGCGAGAAATAAAAGGTGTCCTGGGTGTCTCTGGCCGGATGGTCTTTGGGAATATTCAGAGCTTCAAAGTTGTAGTAATCATATTCCACCTCCGGCCCCTGGGCAATGGAAAAGCCCATACTGATAAAGGCGTCTTTAATTTCGTCAAGGACAATATTCAGCGGATGCTGCCGGCCGATTTGCCGGTGCTTGCCTGGCAGGGTTACGTCCACGGTTTCCCTGCGGAGACGGTGGGCTAATTCCCGCTGCTCCAGGGCTGCTTTCCGAGTTTTCAACTCCGTTTCAATTGCGCCGCGGATTTCATTGGCCAGCTGGCCGATAATCGGACGCTCCTGGGGACTGAGCTTTCCCATCCGGGACAGTAGTCCGGTCAGTTCCCCCTTTTTTCCGGTGAAACGGATGCGGAGTTCCTCCAGCTGTTCTCCGGTTTCGGCGTTTGCCAGGGCGGCCAGGGCGGCTTGTCGGACGGCTTCCAGTTGTTCTTTCATTCAACATCACCAATCTTCTGTATCTCTTCAATTTAATAATCTATTCTTTATAATACCATATTTCTCCCGTTTTTGCAAGGGCAATCGGGGGCTTTTTTTTAACAAATCTTCAAACCGTACCCGCGGTAATCGTCAGCAGATCCCGCCAGGTCCGGTAACGGGCAGGGTCTGTGTTTACTTCCGGTCCTGTGGAAAAGCGCATGGTCACTGTTCCCCGTTCCAGGGCCCATTCTCCGCAGCCGCTTCCGTTCCAGGGCTCTGTCCGGAGGGGATATCCGGAATACCGGCGGAGAAAGGAGGCACATTCCCGAACCGGGCCCGTACAGTCTTCAAACAGGGTGATCTGCCGTTCTCCCCGAGACGCCAGAAAAATGGCGGCCGGCTTCCGCTGCCTTACGGTAAAGCAGAAAGCCCGAACCTCTGGTTCACTTTCGGGAAATTCACCGTATGCTCCGTCAGGGTCTTTTTGTTTGTTTTCTCGCCAGTTGACGTTGAAGTTCTGGTCCAGGCGGACACCTCGCAGGTTTCCCTCCCAGGTCGAAAAATCCGGATTGCCGGTTTGCCGAAGCACCCGTTCTCTCAAGGGATGGTTTGTCGGTAGACCTTCTTTGCGGATTTTGATTCCGTCGGGATTCAGACAGGGAAAAATACAAAGGGTACAGCGGTTCAGCAGAACCTTTAGATCACAGTCTCCTAGAATTCCGTTGCCGTGCAACGCTTCCCGAAGGTCCCTGGTCCATTTCCGGAAGGATTCCGCAAGATATTCTTCTTCCGGATGAAGACCGGTGACAAAAAACAGCAGTTTTTCGCCCCGGCCGGCTTTTAGATACGTCAGTGGAGTTCCCAACCAGCTGCGGCCGAATCCCTGTTCGGACAATTCTGGGGTTTCTTGTATGCGCATTAAAAAAGCTCCTTTCTGTGGGGGAAGTTTCAAACAATTTCCAAATTTATTTTTAAAAAAACGCTTTACAAATGTCTTGGTTTGTGCTATAATAAAAGCACAAATGTACGAATTTTTTTCCGGATTGGAGGAAAACCGATGAAAACAGGGGAAACAGTCTCCCGAGAACTGGCCTATCAGGGACACATTTTCAGCGTCCGCCGGGATCGGGTGCTGCTAGAGGACGGGGTTCCGCATTTGCGGGAAGTGGTGGAGCATGGGCCCGCGGTTTGTGTCCTTCCGGTGGACGGGAATGGAGACACAGTGCTGGTGGAGCAGTATCGGCACCCAGTGGGACAGTATGTCCTGGAAGCCTGCGCCGGAGGGATGGAGCCGGAGGAGACGCCCTTTGCTGCTGCGGTTCGGGAGCTGAAGGAGGAAACCGGACTTGTGGGCCGAGATTGGCGATCTCTGGGGGCCTATCTGCCTTCTCCCGGCTATTGTGATGAGGTGATTCATCTGTTTTTCTGCCGGGTGGACCGGCAGGAAACGCCGACGCCGGACGGGGATGAATTTTTGTCGGTTCGTACTTTTTCATTGGAAGAAGCGGCGAGGATGGTTTTGGACGGACGGATTCAGGACGGAAAAACCGTGGGTATTGTCCTGAAGGTACAGGCGCTGTCGACCGCCGGTCGGCTTTAAATTTAAGGAGGCTGTCATTTATGTCAAGACGGGATCTCAAACGTGCGGAAATCCTGGATTTTATTACCCGTAAGATTACCGAGGAGGGGTATGTGCCCTCAGTGCGTGAAATTTGCAAGGAAGTGGAGCTCAGTTCCCCCGCCACGGTTCATTATCATCTGAACCAGCTGTGTGAAGAGGGACTGATTGTTAAGGAACCCAACAAAAAACGGTTTTTGAAGCTTGCATCCCTGTCGGGCGGCGGTTTTGTCCGGATACCGGTTTTGGGCCGAGTGACGGCCGGACAACCGATTTTGGCCCAGGAGAATATTGAAGATTATGTTCAGATGCCGTCGGAAATGGCTCGGGCGGAGGAACTGTTTGCCCTGCGGGTACAGGGAGACAGTATGGTCAACGCCGGAATATTGGATGGCGATGTGATTATTGTTCGGAAAACTGATGCGGCGGAGAACGGGGAGATTGTGGTTGCTCTGCTGGACGAAGAAGCTACGGTAAAGCGGTTCTTCCGGGACGGCACTCGATTTCGCCTTCAGCCGGAAAATGACGCCTACGCACCTATTTACACCGACCAGGTCCGGATTTTGGGCAAAGTGGTGGCGCTGCACCGGTATTCCATTGTTTGACCGACCGGATTCGGGAAGAAATCTTATAAAAGTACAAAAGATTTCACAGTTAGACCCTTTTTATTTTAAGGATTTTGTGCTATAATTAAATGTATGCGCGGGTGACAGAATCATTCCCGCAGCAACGGGGGGCGGTTTCGTTCCCGTTCCATAGATATTCCGGCCTGCGGAATGCGGCCGGGGTTTCCGGAAGAGAAAAACATATTTTTGTGAGAGAGGAAGAGTTACGAAACTATGGGTAAGCAAACAATCTCCAAGATCCCCTTTTCGGGGACCCCTGAGCAGGAAGCGCAGCTCCGTGGAAAGATCGATGAATTGAAACAGCAACCCGGCGCGCTGATGCCCATTCTACAGTCTGCACAGGAAATCTACGGCTATCTGCCGATTGAGGTGCAGAAGATTGTGGCTGAGGAACTGAATATTCCCCTGGAGGAGGTTTATGGGGTCGTTACGTTCTACGCTCAGTTTTCCCTGAATCCCAAGGGCCGCTACAAGATCGGTGTCTGTCTGGGTACCGCTTGCTATGTCAAAGGTTCTCAGGATGTGTTTGATAAGGTATGCTCCTGTTTGAATATCGGCAACGGGGATATTACCGAGGACGGGCGGTTTTCGCTGGAAGCGACCCGCTGCATCGGTTGCTGCGGTCTGGCTCCTGTTATGACGGTCAATGACGACGTATACGGTCGTCTGGTGCCCGAGGATATTCCGGGGATCCTGGCTAAATATCAGGACTAAACTGCAATGCAGGAGCTTTCGCTGAACGTTCTGGATGTGGTTCAGAATTCCATTACCGCTGGTGCGTCCCGGATTTTGATTGAAATTACGGAGGATCTTTCCGCAAATCTGTTGAAAATTGTTATTGAGGACAACGGAAAAGGGATGTCTCCCGAAACCCTGCGGCGGGTCAACGAACAGTTCGTTTCTTCCCGTTCGACCCGTAAGGTTGGTATGGGGATTGCTTTGTTCCGGGCCGCGGCTGAGCTTGCGGGCGGTTCTTTGGTTGTCGAATCGGAAGAGGGTAGGGGAACCCGGGTAACGGCTCGGTTTGAACACGATAACATTGACCGGGTGCCTATCGGCGAAATGTCTGAGACCATGGTTCTGCTGGTGATGCGGGCCGCTGAGGTGGATTTTATTTACCGGCACTGCTACAACGGCGGGGTATATGAGTTTTCCACGGAGCAGATTAAACAGATTTTGGAGGATGTTCCCATCGACAGTTATGAGGTTCTGCAATATATAAAACAGGAAACTCATGGAGGTTTGACAGAATTATTTGGAGGTGTGCGAGATGAAATCAGTTGAAGAATTACTGGCAATTAAAAATAAAATCAAAAATCAGGTGGACGTTCGCCGGGAAGACGATCAGAGGGTCCGGATTGTGATTGGAATGGCAACCTGCGGGATTGCTGCCGGAGCCCGGCCGGTGATGACCGCCTTTTTGGACGAATTGGCAAAGCGGAATCTGGGGCATGTGACCGTTTCCCAGACCGGCTGTATCGGTATGTGCAAGCTGGAGCCTATTGTAGATGTGTATGTTCCTGGGGAAGAAAAGGTTACATACATTAAGATGACTCCCGAAAAGGCCGTCCGTGTGGTCAACGATCATATTGTGAATAAAAATGTGGTGACCGAATATACCATCGGAAGCTCGGAAAAGTAATAGGGAGGAACAGGACAGATGTACAGATCACATGTTTTGGTGTGCGGTGGTACCGGCTGCACTTCTTCCGGTTCGCATCAGATTTGTGCCGAATTGGAAAAAGAAATTAAAAAGCAGGGCCTGGCGGAAGAAGTCAAGGTTGTTATGACCGGCTGTTTCGGTCTTTGCGCTCTGGGGCCGATTATGATTGTCTATCCCGAGGGTTCGTTTTACAGCCGTGTAAAAGTAGAGGATATTCCGGAAATTGTATCCGAACACCTTCTGAAGGGTCGGATTGTATCCCGGCTGCTGTATCAGGAAACGGTGCAGACCGACGGGTCCATCAAATCGCTGAATGAAACCAATTTTTATAAAAAACAGCATCGGGTGGCGCTGCGCAACTGCGGCGTGATTACCCCGGAAAACATTGAAGCATACATTGCCGAGGACGGATATCAGGCGCTTGCGAAGGCGCTGACGGAGATGACGCCCCAGCAGGTTATTGACGAGATTTCCGCTTCCGGACTCCGGGGCCGGGGCGGCGCGGGCTTCCCTACTGGCAGAAAGTGGAGCTTTGCCGCAGCCAACCAGGCGGATCAAAAATATGTTTGCTGCAATGCCGACGAGGGCGACCCGGGAGCCTTTATGGACCGATCGGTTCTGGAAGGCGACCCCCATGTGGTGCTGGAGGCTATGGCCATTGCCGGGTATGCCATTGGTGCATCCCAGGGGTATATTTATGTCCATGCAGAGTATCCCATCGCGGTGCACCGTTTGCAGATTGCAATTGATCAGGCTCGGGAATACGGACTGCTGGGCAAGGGGATTCTGGGTACCGATTTTAATTTTGATATTGATCTCCGTTTGGGCGCCGGCGCTTTCGTGTGCGGTGAGGAAACTGCGCTGATGACTTCCATTGAGGGTCATCGGGGCGAGCCCCGTCCACGGCCTCCGTTCCCTGCGGTAAAGGGTCTGTTCCAAAAGCCAACGATTCTGAACAATGTGGAAACCTATGCCAACGTGCCTCGAATTATTCTAAAAGGAGCGGCGTGGTTCTCTTCCATGGGTACCGAAAAGAGCAAGGGAACCAAGGTTTTTGCCCTGGGCGGTAAAATTGTAAATACCGGTTTGGTTGAAATTCCCATGGGAACTACCCTCCGGGAAATCGTGGAAGATATTGGCGGCGGAATTCCCAACGGGAAAAAATTCAAGGCGGCACAGACGGGTGGCCCTTCCGGCGGATGCATTCCGGCGGATAAAATCGACGTTCCCATTGACTATGACAATCTGATTGCTATCGGCTCCATGATGGGCTCTGGCGGACTGATTGTTATGGATGAAGACAACTGTATGGTGGATATTGCCAAGTTTTTCTTGGAGTTTACTGTAGACGAAAGTTGCGGCAAATGCACCCCCTGCCGGATCGGCACTCGCCGTCTGCTGGAACTGCTGACGAAAGTCACCGAAGGCAAGGCGACTATGGAAGATTTGGATAAAATGGAACAGTTGTGTTATTATATTAAAGAGAACTCTCTTTGCGGTCTGGGGCAGACAGCGCCCAATCCGGTGCTTTCTACATTACGGTATTTCCGAGAGGAATACGAAGCGCATATTAAGGACAAATCCTGTCCCGCAGGCGTATGTAAGAAGCTGGTCCGCTACAGTATCAACGATAACTGTAAGGGCTGTACAGCCTGTGCCCGGAAGTGCCCGGTAGGTGCGATTTCCGGCGCGGTAAAGCAGAAGCATGTCATTGACCCCGCCACCTGCATCAAGTGCGGCGTCTGCATGGAAACCTGTAAGTTCGGCGCAATTGAGAAGAAATAAACGGAGGGGAAAGAAATGGCTGATATTACTTTGAAAATCAACGGGATCTCCGTTACGGTCCCCGCTGGGTCCACTATTTTGGACGCGGCGAATGCGGCCGGAATTCGGATTCCCACGCTTTGTTATTTAAAAGATATTAACGCGATCGGTGCTTGCCGGATCTGTGTTGTGGAAGTCAAAGGTGCCCGCAGCCTAGTGGCATCCTGCGTATACCCGGTTACGGAGGGTATGGAGGTTATTACCAATTCCAAAAAGGTGTTGGATTCCCGACGCATGACTCTGGAATTGATTTTGTCCAATCATAACCGGAGCTGTCTGAGCTGCGTGCGCAGCCAGAACTGCGAGCTTCAAAAGCTGGCGCTGGAATACGGTGTGGATGCTTCGAGATTTGACGGAGTGAAGACCGAGACGGAATTGGATGACACCAACCCGTATCTGGTTCGGGATAATAGCAAGTGTATTCTTTGCCGCCGCTGTGTGGCGGTTTGTCGGCACAATCAGGGGGCAGGTGTAATTGGTGCCAATGAGCGGGGCTTTAAAACTACCATCGGTTCGGCCTTTAATTTGGAGCTGAAAGTTGTTGCCTGTATCGGTTGCGGCCAATGTACGGTGGTTTGTCCTACCGGCGCTTTGGTGGAAAAGGACGATACCTCTCTGGTTTGGGATGCGTTGGCAGATCCGTCTAAACATGTGGTTGTGGCGCCCGCTCCCTCGGTCCGGGCGCAGCTGGGCGAGGAATTCGGTGACGCAATCGGCACCAATGTGGAAGGCAAAATGGTTGCTGCGCTCCGTAGTCTGGGCTTTGATTCTGTAGTGGACGTGGATGTGGCCGCAGATATTACGATTATGGAGGAAGGCACGGAATTTATCAACCGGGTCAAGGGTGGCGGTGTATTGCCGCTGATTACTTCCTGCTCGCCCGGATGGGTTAAATACTGCGAGCATTACTATCCTGAATTTATTCCCAATCTGTCTTCCTGCAAATCTCCCCAGGGCATGTACGGTGCATTGATGAAGTCTTATTATGCGGAAAAAATGAATCTTGATCCCAAGGATCTGTTTGTTGTCAGCATTATGCCCTGCACTGCGAAAAAGTTTGAGCGTACCAGGGAAGGCTATCGAGTAGACGGCCTGGCCGACATTGACGCGGCCTTGACGACCCGGGAACTTGCTCGGATGATTAAAAAGGCCGGTTTGGTCTGGAGCATGCTGCCCGAAGAGGAGTTTGATTCCATCTTCGGCCTTGCTACCGGTGCCGGACATATTTTTGGCGCTACTGGTGGTGTGATGGAAGCGGCGCTGCGGACGGTAGCCGAGGTTCTGGAAAACAAGGAACTTCCTCAGGTGGATTATAAGGAAGTCCGCGGCATGGAAGGTGTCAAGGAGGCTGTGTACAATATTGCCGGGAAAGATGTCCGGATTGCCGTTGTGAACGGAACCGCCAACGCGGGCCGCTTGTTGGATAAGATCAAGGCTGGCGAAGCAAACTACGACTTTATAGAAGTGATGGCCTGTCCCGGCGGCTGTGTCAACGGCGGAGGACAACCCATTCATGACGCTCATACCCGCGCCAGCACCGATATCAAGGGACTGCGCGCCAAAGCGCTGTATGACGAGGATGCGTCCAGTCAGTACCGTAAATCCCATCAGAGCCCGGTGGTCAAGGAGATTTATGCGTATCTCGGTGAACCCGGCGGACACAAGGCCCATCATCTGCTGCATACTACCTATGTGGCTAGAGGAAAATAAAAAAACAGCAAAAAGCCGTGCGGTGTAAAAGCCGCACGGCTATAACACATACGATTTTTCGTGTTTTTTATTCTTTTTACAGGGAAAAAGAAAGGACTGTCAGGGCCAAGTAAAGGGCGGAAAACAGCAGAAAGGGAACGGAAGTC
>CALXAO010000054.1 GCA_944386295.1 uncultured Clostridia bacterium
TTTTGTAAAAAATCCTGTAGGATCCGGTCCTTTTCATCTGCCTTCATCCTCCCATGAAGAATGGCCGTGGGAAGGCGAGCAAAAAATTTTTGTTGCAGCTCTTCGCTGTACCCGGTTACACTTTTCAAAGAGGATTCTTCCGAATCTTCTACCTGGGGGCAGACGATATAGGCCTGTTCTCCCCGCATTCCCTGCTCGGCAATATACCGATACATCTTTTCCCTATTTTCCTCTGGGATTTGCCGGGTTTGAACCGGCGTTCTTCCGGGCGGAAGTTCATCAAGAACCGAAATATCCAGGTCGCCGTACAGCACGAGGGCAAGACTTCGGGGAATGGGTGTGGCGGATAGATACAGAAGATGCGGATGCTCTCCCTTTTCCGATAGGGTCATTCGCTGTTCCACACCAAACCGATGCTGCTCATCGGTAACTGCCAAGGCCAGGCGTTGGAATACAACTTGTTTTTGCAACAGTGCGTGGGTTCCCACCAGCAGGTCTACTTCGCCCCGTTCGGTCAGAGCTAAAATTCGTTTTTTGTCTGCCGGAGAAACGCTTCCGGTTAACAGTTCAATTCGGATTCCACAAGGTTCCAAAAATTTTTTTAGTGTAACAGTGTGCTGCCCTGCCAGAATTTCGGTGGGAGCCATCATACAAGCCTGGTATCCGTTTTTTACAGTAAAGTAAAACAATGCCGCCGCTACTGCCGTTTTTCCGCTTCCTACATCTCCCTGTACTAGCCGTGCCATGGGCGTTTTCTTCCGCATATCATTCAGTGCTTCCCGAATTACTCGGGTTTGTGCACGGGTAAGCCGATAAGGTAGACAGTTTAAAAAGGGAGTCATATCAACCGGGTGCAACATCGGTGCGGCAAGTTTGCGAGTCCGCATCCTCTGTAGACGAATTCCCACCGAAAACAAATACAATTCTTCAAAAATAAAACGTTCTCGGGCTTTTTCTGCAAATTCCATGGTATCTGGAAAATGGATTTGCTCAAAGCATCGCCAGACCTCGTCGTATCCTTGAGTTTTCCGCAGTTGAGGGGACAGAATATCGGTCAGAAACGGACCGAATACCGTCAATGCCGTACGGATATGCATTGCCAACATTTTCTGGGTTAGACCTTCGGTCAGGGAATATATGGGATAGATTTTCCCTTCCGGGGAGAGTTCCAGCAGGGGAGAGGCCATAGAAACGGTATTTCCAGTGATCTCTGGTTTTCCATATAAAAGTATAGTCAGTCCTGGGTGCAGTTTTTGTGCGGTGTAATGCTGATTAAACAATGTGACAAAAACGGTATCCCCGGCGGAATCCGCGACCCGAAACGAGTACACGGTCAGTCGGGGTGTTTTTTTTACATGAATTTCACTGGTAATTTTTCCTGTGACGGCAACTGGCTGTCCGTTTTTCCATTCGCGAATTGGTGTGGAATGTGTCAGATCCAAATAATCCCGAGGAAAATAACGGAGCAAATCTTCGCAGGTTTCAATCCCTAGACGTTGAAGCAGCTCCGCTCTTTTTTTCCCAATTCCCTTTAATACTGTGACAGGACTGGTGAGAGGTAAATTCATTTTTGTTCTTTTTTCCAGCGGACGCCGGCCGGCGTATCTTCCAGAATTACACCCATTTCTGCCAACTGTCCGCGAATGGCATCGGCTTCCGTATAATTTTTTTCTTTTCGCGCTGCTTGCCGCCGAGCAATTAAGGTTTCAATCTGTGCTTCATCCAGGTCTATTTTAGTTTCTTCCTGGACTAGCCCCAATACGTTAAGCAATTCATCCAATTGCCGTTTCAATGCCAGACAAAATTCTTTCGGGCGATGTTCTGTTATCGCTGTATTGATTTTCCTTATCATATCAAAAATCACTGCTAGCCCGTTTGCTGTGTTCAGATCATCGTCCATTTCTTCAATAAACCGTTTTCGGAAAACTGCAAATTCTGTCAGCAATGCTTCCTGTTCCGAGTTTAGTGCCCCATCGTTTCCATTTTCTGCGGCAAAATCCAAATTAGTTCTGCAATTATGAATACGTTCCATTGAAGTTTTTGCTTGTTCCAAAATGTCCGGCTCGTAATTAATCGGGTTGCGGTAATGGGCGGATACGGCAAAATAGCGAATGGGTAAATATCCGTAAATCCGGGCAAGGTCCCGTACTGTAAAAAAGTTATGCTTGGACTTGCTCATTTTTTCGTTATTTACATTTACAAATCCGACATGAAACCAGAATCGTGCAAAGGTACAACCGTTGGCGCACTGGGATTGAGCAATTTCGTTTTCGTGATGCGGGAATTTCAGGTCGTGTCCCCCGCAGTGAATGTCAATTGTTTTTCCTAAATACTGCTTTGCCATGGCGCTGCATTCGATGTGCCACCCGGGCCTTCCTTTCCCCCAAGGAGAATCCCAGGCAGGTTCTCCCGGTTTCGATGCTTTCCAAAGGGCAAAATCCAGTGCATCTTCCTTAATCTCACTTACATCTACCCTGGCTCCGGATTCCAGGTCTTCCAAAGATTGCTTGAGCAGAAATGTGCCGTATTGAGGAAAACTGCGTACCCGGAAATAAACATCGCCATTGCTTTCGTAGGCATGTCCTGCTTTAAGCAGATCTTGGATCAAAGCTATAATCGCGGGAATAATTTCTGTTGCGCGGGGGTGAGTTGTTGCATCAAGAATGTTCAGCCCTCGGGCATCGGTAAAATATTCCTGAATGTATTTTTCAGCAACCTTAGCTACTGTTGTGTTTTCTTCTTTTGCTCGACGGATCATCTTATCGTCTACATCAGTAAAATTCTGAACATATAGGACCTTGTATCCTTTGAATATCAAATAACGCCGCAGGGTATCAAACAGCAGGAAAGACCTTCCGTTTCCTACATGAAAAAAATCATATACCGTTGGACCGCAGGCATAGATGCGTACTGTATTGCCGTCAACAAAAAATTCTTCTTTTTGGTTGGTCAGTGAATTGTACAGTTTCATTCTTTTAAGACTCCTGATTTTCATTTTCCTTTTGTAAAATCCGGTCAAGTTTCGTCTGCAGTCGACAAAATTCCTGGGCTACCGGATCCGGAATGTGGACGTTGTCGAAGGTGTTGATTTTCTTGCCATCCTGACGGGCAATTCGGGCCGGAATTCCTACCGCAGTACAATTTGCCGGAACATCGTCCAGCACCACAGAGCCTGCCGCAATTTTACTGTTGTCGCCTACAGTAAAGGAACCCAACAGCTTTGCCCCGGCACCGATAACAACATTATTTCCAATGGTTGGATGACGTTTCCCACTTTCCTTTCCGGTTCCTCCCAGGGTAACACCGTGGTAAATAGTGCAATTGTCTCCGATTTCTGCGGTTTCTCCAATAACAACCCCCATTCCATGGTCAATAAAAAGGCCTTTTCCAATGATTGCGCCGGGGTGAATTTCAATCCCGGTTTTGTGTCGCGCCCTTTGGGAAATGCAACGGGCCAACAGTGGATGACCATGCGAATGCAGATAATGGGCGATGCGGTAATGAAATAAGACGCGCAGTCCTGGATAACAGAGCAGGACCTCTGCTGTAGATCTGGCGGCAGGGTCCCGTTCCCGGATGGCGGCAATGTCTTCTTTGAGTTTTTTGAACATGTGGGACAGCATTCCTTTCAAAGGGAGATAAATCATTCTTCCTTCAGATATTTCTTACACTGTATATAATATGGGATTACTGAAAAGACCGTGTATCCTGCCACAATCCAAAATAAAATATTCGGAAGGGGAGAAACAACTTCCCTTTGTGTGAGGGCATCCAGAAAAAGAATCAGAAATGTAATACCAATACAGATTCCCTGGGATGTGGTTTTGATTTTACCCCAAAGGTTTGCTGCAATAATAGCTCCCTTGGCAGCGACTCCCATCCGAAGTCCGGAAACCAGAAATTCTCGGGCCAGAATCAGAATTACTGGCAAGCTGGAAACATAGCCGTCGGCTACGAATGCTATTAAGACAGAAGAAACCAGAACTTTATCTGCAATTTGATCTAGTACTTTTCCAAAATCACTGATTAGGTTATATTTCCGGGCAATCTTTCCGTCTAAAATATCAGAAAGCATAGCGACACCGAACAGAATTCCACTTATCAGAATCCGAATATCATCTGAAAGACCGGCGGTAATTCCATTGGGAAGCAAAAACAGTAAAACAAAAGGGATCATTGCAATGCGGAACCAACAAATATAATTGGGAACATTTTTCATGATTCTACTCTTTCTATACCGTAATAGTCGTAATTTTCATAGCGCTCCAGACAGACCTGTACAAAGGTGCCAGGTAATATCCACCGTTTGGGTATAAAGTACACCTTTCCGTCTACATCTGGTGCCTGGAAGAAGGCGCGACCGTAGCTGCCATTTTCGTCTTCGCCCTCATACAGGACTTTTACGGTAGTCCCGATTCTGGGAGCAGAAATAGTCTCCAACAGATTCTGTTGCAGTAGCATCAGCGTGTCTGCCCGTTCTCTTTTTACGTTTTCCGGAATCTGTCTGTGCATGGCGGCAGCTTTTGTCCCTTCTTCTCTGGAATAGGGAAAAACCCCCAGATTTTCAAAACGGTTTTGCTTTACAAATTCACACAGAATCCGGAAATCTTCCTCTGTTTCAGAGGGAAATCCGGTAATAAAGGTAGTACGTAGAGCAATCCCGGGCAAAACCTGGCGAATATGGTTCAATTGCGTGGAGAGTGTCCGATCATTTCCGGTTCGGTTCATTTTTTTCAGAATCCGTCCGGAAGCGTGTTGCAGTGGGATATCCAGATATGGAACACATTTTGTCTGCTGTGCCATAGTATCTAACAGTTGGTCGGTGATTTCTTCCGGGCGGCAGTAAAGAATTCTTACCCATTCTACCTCTGGCAGTGCACAAACTTCCCGGAGAATGCGACATAGCTCTGGGTGTCGGGTCGTGTCTTGAGCAATGAGATTAATTTCCTTTGCTCCTCCGGCGGCTAACTCCTTAGCTTCCTGTACAATATGATCTACCGTTCGGGGTTGGAATTCTCCTCGGACCGACGGAATGACACAGTAGGAACAGTGATTGGAGCAGCCTTCAGCAATTTTCAGATAAACTGACCAGGGTGTGGAGGTCAGCGTCCGTTTCCCTTCCGGCATAGGTTCGGTCAAGGGGGTAAAACTGGTGCGGACAGTTCCCTCCAAAGCTTCTTGAATTCGGTCAATGCTTTTGACGCCTAGGCAAGCGTCCACTTCCGGCAATTCTCGGAGAATCTCTTCCTGGTAGCGTTCTGCCATACAGCCGGTTACAATCAGCTTTTTCAGTGTTCCACTTTTTTTGTATTCTGCGGCGTTAAGGATTGCTTCAATGGATTCCTCTTTGGCCGGATCGATAAAGGTACAGGTATGTACAATAATGCCGTCACATTCTTCCAATCGGGAGCATAATTCCATACCTGCTTCTTCCAGGGTGTGTAGCATGATTTCTGCGTCAATACGGTTTTTTTCGCACCCCAGAGCAATCATTCCGATTTTCAATGTTCTGCCTCTTTTTCCTGCCGGCCATATTCCCGAATCACTTGCTTTACCTGATCAGCTTCGTATCCCATTCGGAGCAGTTTCGCGTATAGCTTGCTTTCAATTTTGTGGTCGTCAATCGGACGTCCTTTCATGGATTTATCCACCAACCGCAAAATCTTTTCCCGTTCTTCCTCCGGATCTAGCATTTCGTCCAAAATTTCGGTTGCCAAATCCTTTTCAATGCCGTGGGCAAACAGGGCATTTTCAATCCGGAAACGGCCATAGGAAACTTTTGCTTTTTCTGTGAGACGAATGGCGTATTTCCGGTCGTTGACATACCCGTTTTCGATGGCGTATTCCACCACTCGATGCGCCATAATCTCGTCTACACCTTTTTCGCAAAGGCGTAGTAAAAGTTCCTTTGCGGAAAAATCCCGGCGTTCCAGTTGATACAACATATGTCTAAGTGCTTGCTGAAAGAATGCCTGGTCCTTTAATTCTGCAAAACGTTCTTCCTCAATTTCTACATGAACACGTACACCGTTTTTCAGTAAATACTGTCGGGACGCTGCAAATTCAAAGCCGTTTTGGGTATATACGGCAAACTGTCCTGTTTTTTCATATGGCTTAATTTCAATAATTCGGATCATGGCTCTTACTCTTCATCATTAAAATCTTCTGCGGAAATATTGATCGAGGTTTTTTCTGCATTTACAATTTTGGGGGTGCGGGAGGATCGAAGCAGATTATCTGTGCCCTGTTGCTCCAGCTTTTCTTTTATGCCTTTTTCAACCTTTGCATACAGTTCAGCGTTCGACGCTAACAACTCTTTTACCTTATCCCGTCCCTGTCCCAGCCGTTCCTCACCGTAGGAGAACCAGGCTCCGGACTTTTTGATAATATCCATTTTGACCGCATAGTCAAGGATTTCTCCTACCCGTGAAATTCCGGTGCCATACATCAGGTCAAATTCGGCTTCTTTAAAGGGTGGTGATACTTTGTTTTTCACTACTTTTACCCGAGTCCGGGAACCGATTACTTCTGTTCCAGATTTAATCAGCTCTATCTTGCGGACATCCAAACGAACCGATGCATAAAACTTTAACGCCCTGCCTCCGGTGGTAACTTCAGGATTGCCGTAGACAATACCTACTTTTTCCCGCAACTGGTTAATAAAAATACATACACAGCTGGTTTTGGAAATAATTCCAGCTAGTTTCCGCAGTGCCTGGGACATCAGTCTGGCTTGTAATCCGACATGTGAGTCTCCCATATCACCTTCAATTTCCTGTCTGGGAACCAAGGCTGCAACCGAGTCTACGATTACAATATCGATGGCTCCGGAACGGACCAGGGTTTCGGTAATTTCCAGTGCTTGTTCTCCGTTGTCCGGCTGAGAAACCAGCAGAGAATCTACATCCACGCCCAGGTTCCGAGCATATTCCGGATCCAGAGCATGCTCTGCATCAATGAAAGCGGCTGTTCCTCCCTGTTTTTGTGCCTGGGCTACACAGTGGAGTGCTACTGTGGTTTTTCCGGAACTTTCCGGACCGTACACTTCAATAATCCGTCCCTTGGGCAATCCTCCGACACCCAGGGCCAAATCCAGTCCGAAGGATCCTGTAGGAATGCTGTCGATATTCATTGCCGCATTCTGTCCCAACGTCATGACCGACCCTTTGCCAAAATCTTTTTCGATTTTTGCCAACGCGGTTTCCAGCGCTTTTTTTCTATCGGGATTTATTTCTGCCATTTTTTGTTTTCCTCCGATTTTAGGCCGGCGTTGCCCTTCTAAATGCCGGACAATATTTATATTTATTATACATCATTCAAAAGAGAATTGCAATAGATGTTGCTTTTTTTTAAAGCTTTTTTTTCCGAAAATTAAGTTTTTTTGTCCGGAGAAAATATATAATACAAAAGAGCGGCAGATTTGGGGCGGCACCAATAAAACAGCATTGCCTGTACTCATTTTAACGCTCCCTGTTTTTTATCAATAGGTGGTGCCGCCGTAAGCCGCAAAACTTTATGGGGCAGGCTTCGGTTTCCGTCATAGCTTCCCGTAAAACGATAGAGCGTTCTGCCGGA
>CALXAO010000055.1 GCA_944386295.1 uncultured Clostridia bacterium
GTTATTGATCCTTTTAATGATGCGAGCGCGATAGATGCTTTTTTCTATAAAGTTCTGTTTGTTCAAAATTTTGTTAATACGCCACTGGTGCGATTAGACGATTCGGAGAAGCTCGTTTTTCCACCAAGGTTTCTTCATGAGTACAATAAAGATAAATTTCTCGCGTTTCTTTCGTTGTCGGGTGAATGTAGTAGCCTTGAAATTCCAAAAATAGCTCATACATTTTATGAAGCGCTGGTAAAGTTTAAAAAACGGCTTTCTCCAAGACAAGGTTTGCTTCCGAACGTAGTGGGTGTGGGTGGTACCTGTCGACCAGGTTCTCTCCGGTGCTTTGTTTCAGTCGATGGGCGGATATTCCCGTGTGAAAAAATCGATGACAATTCTAAGACGATGCAAATTGGCACTTTAGATGAAGGCTTCAATTTTTCTCAAGTAAAGCGGATTTATAATATGTATGGATTGTTAGATGGACGTTGTAATCATTGTTGGAATTTGCTTCTTTGCAATGTTTGTCCCATGCGGATTGATGATGGTTCTAAGTTGTCTGCGGATAGACTGGAGTTATCTTGTAAAAAAGAGAAGAGCAATTCGGAAACAATGATTAGATCGATTATTGCTCTTTCTGAATATAAAGATCTTATAAATACAAAGAATGTTGAGGAATGATACAGTTTCAGTAATTACTTAACTGTTGGATATGGAGATGAGAATCAATGAAAGTGGAAAGTGCAATTGTTTACCCATATAATCTGTTATTTGCACCTGTCCTTCGGTTGCTTCAAAAGCAAGGGAAATTTGATATTAAATCAGCTGTTACGATTGGGATGTTCTATCAAGAAAATGCCGATGCATCATATATTGATGAAGGGGCAAGCGTTGGTATTCCATTAAAAAGTGATTTGAGTAGCGAGCTGTCTTTTGCCGATGTGATGATTTGGGCATATTATGATTATTCAAATAATAGGATATTGTTTGATCGCGTAAAAGAAAGTATTGTGTATGCGCTAAAGAAGAAAAAAAGAATCATCTGTTGCCAAAGGCTTACGTCTGAGGAACGAGCCTTTTTTGAGTGTTTTTCAAAAGCGCAAGGTTGTGATTTTTTATATATGGTAAATACAACAAATGAACGCTGTTTTTCTTCTGGTTCCACCATATGTGACAGTTTAGATGTTCCGCTGATTGTCGTCTCTGGTATATATCATCATTGTCAGGTTTTTGATGCGGTTTGTTCTTTATTTGATTTGTTCCAAAAAGATAATTATACGATTTCTGCAATAGCGCCGTCTTCAAGTGCTGAAGTCTTGGGAATGCATTCTTTTCCTGCTTTCTTTCAATCATCCATGCCCGAGTGTGAAAAAATGAAGCAATTTCGAGAGACCGTAGCTGAAATTCAAAGCAAGGAAAAGCCGGATGCTATGATTGTTGGAATACCAAACAATTTGTTAATGTTGAACGGCAAATACCCTGGAGATTATGGCCTTATGGCGTATGAAGTTTTCAATGCAATTCATCCTGATTTCTCAATAGTGTGTGTCGATTGTAATACTTATTCTCCGATGTTTGAAACGCAATTGCTTTCATTGATGAAATATAGGTATAATGCTGATGTTGACGCGATTTGCATTTCAAATATCGGGGTTAACTATGAGAGTTTAGAATTAGATCTGTACGAAGTCCCCGAGTATAATATCTATTCTTTATCTGATGTTAGAAGAAAAATAAAAGAGTTTGGGGATAAGACTTTATATCCGATTGCTAATAATGATTCAATGTGTGAATTAAAGAATAAAATTGTCCACCAGTTGACGTAGTTTTTTAGGAACGGGAGAAGTGCTATGACGCAAGATGCAATAAGTAATTGGATCAAGGAACGACTTATGACTTTTAATGTGGATGCGGAGCATTTAGATAGATTGTCTTCATATGACATGCTTTATCTATATGGAGAAATATATTTAAAGTACGGAATTAGGATTAGTGTACAAAAAATCAACCAAGGTTGTTTCTGTTCAGTCGAAAAACTGTCTGAAGCAATTCTAACGAGCATATTGGCTGAAGGGAGGTGTATATGTAATGAAAAAACTTAAAAAAACCACGTTGCTTGATCGAACTCCGAACACAATTGAAGCTTACCGAGCATGTGTTGGTTGTCATTGTGGATGTGGGTATAAAGACTCTGCCGCTAATGACGAAAGCGACAGAGGTGGAACGGAGAAGATCTAATCTGTGATAAATGCTTCCGCATCACCACGTTTTTTTAATTGTAAGGAGGGTTTTTGTGAGCAGCAAATTGCGAGACAGTGTTAAAACAGGCGCTTTTGTTTTTGGTGTGTTGAAAAAAGCGGCGCCGGCGTTTTCGTTGCTTTATCCGATCGTCCGCATTGTGTTATCGCTTTTGCCCTCGGCGGAAGCCTTTTTGTCAGGGGTTGTAATTGATCGGTTCCAGGACGCCATTGTCGAAGAATCCGGTGTGGAAGAGATTCTTTTACCGGTGGTTCTGCTTTTGATTATTACGGCGGTGCAGTCCTTGATGTCGCAGGCGGCTATGCTTTTGCAGAGTTTTATCCGGCTGCGCAGTGATAAATACTTGGTTGGCGGTATACTGAAAAAACTTTCACAGTTGAAGTTTCGTTATTTTGAAGATAATGCCAGGCAAGACGCCGTGAATAATGCTCTGCGCAGCGACTTTTCCGTGACCCGCTGTTATTTGGTGACGGTTGATTTTCTCTCCGGTATGATCCAGTTTTTGTCTTTGACCGCTGTTCTTATGGCTTATTATCCCCTCATT
>CALXAO010000056.1 GCA_944386295.1 uncultured Clostridia bacterium
TCATTGTCAATAGTTACTGTCCGGATTTCTCCGAACTCTTTGTTTTTGAAAATCTGTAATTCCTGCATCTGTTCTCCTTTCTAAAGTTCATTCTTTTGAACTTCTGGTGTAAAAAAATATGTAGGAATATCTTCCTCTGTCAGCTTCAATAATCGAATTGCCTTACATATATCAGATTGTTTCCATGCCCTACATCCATTCATTTTTAATGACAATGTACGTTCTGACCAGTTCATGGCTTCCGCAAATTTATACCTAGCTCCAAACACCTCGATAATTCTTCCACTGAGCTTGCTATAGTTAAACGCCATTACTATCCTCCTTTCTGGTTCGAAGTTTTGAACTATTTGTATAATACCATTTCATAATACTGTTGTCAACGCAAAATTCAATATTTTTAACTTTTATGTTTTTTGCGTTGAACTTTTGTATAATATATGCTATAGTAATATCAGAAAGGCGGTAAATATTATGAAGAAAGAAAACACTGCTATTCGACTAAGAAAAATTATGTCTGATAGAAACCTGCGACAAGTTGATATATTAAATTTAACTGCGCCCTATTGTAAAAAATATGATGTAAAAATGAATAAATCAGACATTAGTCAATACTGCTCTGGAAAAACAGAACCTAATCAGGATAAGCTTTTCGTGCTTGGCATCGCCCTTAATGTCAGTGAAGCATGGCTAATGGGATATGATGTGCCTATGGAGCGCAATAATTTCGAAGATCAAAATCTTATCCGATTTGATGCAGAGTTAGATGATGCGTGGGATATTATTGAAAAAGCTGGCTATTCTTTATCTTTTTCTGATGATTTTAATAAAGATGTCATTATAGTAAAAGATAAAAATGCTCAAATTGTTTTATGTACTCATGACTATGAATTGGTTAATAAATACGAATCTTTAATGCGTAATCAAAAACCTATAACGGCGCAAACACTATTATTTAATAGCAAAGAAGACCAAAAAATTATAGATAAGGTGTATGCTTTTGATTGTCAATTAAAGGCTTTAGGCTGGACATATCAAATAGTTGCCGAGCCCAATCCAAAATCATCGAAACACGCTATTACTTATGCAGTTTTTAAAAATGAAAATATTTCATTTAAGGTATCTCTCGAAGATTGCGATCTTTTTATAAATGATGGAGAAAGATTTTATAGAAACAGACTGCAGGATTTATTGAAAAAATCTATGAACCATACATTTGATAGTTCTACATCGAATTCAACTGGTTCATTAGTAGCAGCTGCCCACGAACGTACTGATATCGAAGTAACCGAAAAAATGCGCAAGCACGATGACAACATTATGATGGACGATTCTGAATGGGAGTGATGCGGATTGACATATGACGAACTTTTAATACAAGCCGATCTGGAAGGATTAAAGGTAAAAGAAAGTCCCTCCAGAGCGGTGACGGAAGAATTTTTAATAACAGAATCGCAATACGCCGCGATATTAACACAACCATAGAAAAGTCATGCGTCCTTGCCGAAGAAATCGGACACTACCGGACAGGATCCGGAGATATTACCAGGCTTGACACGGTATCTGATCAAAAACAGGAATACAGGGCAAGAATGACCGGATACGACATCAAAATTGGATTAAGTGGTATTATATGTGCTTTTGAAAAAGGTGTGCGTTCAAAGGCAGAAATGGCTGATTATCTCGATGTGACTGAAGAATACTTAATAGCCGCTCTTGATGCTTATCGGAAGAAATACGGAAAATATGTTTCGTTTGAGAACTATACAATTTTCTTTGAACCATATTTTGCTGTATGCAAGGCATTTGAAGATTTTACAGATTAAATCGCCCATTGGCGTTTTAAAATAAATAAAAGGAAAGAGAGGATTACCTATGCAATTTATTGTCGGACTAATTATTATTGCATTGCTCATGTATTTATTAAATGCAATCTGGCCACTATTTTTAGTTCTTTTTATCGTATTTGCAGTTTGGAAAGCATATGAATTTTTTTATTACAAAAGCTCTAAATTTTTGAGCATAAAGCAACGTATAGACACCTACATAAATGATTGCAACGATTTAAACAGACATATTGAAGATTTGAAAGATACAAGTCTCCTAGCTGACAGAACAGATTACGGAGATGCATCATACCGCGATTCCAGAAAATGGAATTATCAACGGAAACATATAAAAGACCAGAAGTATGCTCCGAACGTCTATAATTGTTCTCGTACAGTTTGTGATAACGCCAGAAAGAAACCTTTCGAATATGTTTGCAAATACTTAGGAATTAAAGCTACGGAAGAAAATCTTTCAGCTTTTGAAAATATTTTGAATAATTTTGAAGCTGCTGAAGAAGGTAAAAAAAATTTGCAGGCTGAAAAAGAAAAAATTCTCAATAGCATACAGACTGATGTTCCTGTACTTATAAGAAAATTCAGCAAAAAGAAACTGGAACAAAAACTCGGATTCGAACAAATTGATATGAGCACGGCATACTTTCCAAAATATGTATTTCAGTATACCAGTTCTGGAGGCAATGCATCAACTCACTGCGATATCGTTATGGACATAGACAATTTAAATAGGTTTGTTCTGTTCTTGTCAGAAAAAATCAAGTTTAAGAAAAGCGTTGCTGGTCAACGAGCACTTATGACAAGTAAACTCCGTCAGCAAATCAAAGAACGCGACGGATATGCTTGTAAGCAATGTGGCGCATCTGTCCACCAAGAACCAAACCTTTTACTTGAAATTGACCATATTATACCTGTTTCAAAAGGAGGCTTAACCACCGAAGATAATTTGCAAACACTTTGCTGGCGGTGCAATCGCAAAAAAGGTGCTAAAATTCAATAAATAAAAACCGTCCCGATGTTGGCGCACCGGAACGGCAATCCCAGGTTTCTGAAGATGATACATCTCCAGCTCATCGATATTGTATCATCTCCAGGAGCAGCCCGCAAGCGGAACTTGTGTTCGCTGGCTGTTATTTTTATACCCATTTTTAAGGAGGATGATCAACTATGGCAAAAGCAAAATACACACCTGATAAAAACGGATGGTACTCTACCCTTGTTTGGGACGGCACCTACGATCGATATGGACGAAAACACCGGAAGCAGCTCCGCACAAAAAAGTCCAGCAAGGAGCTGGAGCGTATGGTGAACGAATTCCGAACTCTAGTCGAAAGCCGCGAGCTTACCGTAAAAAGTACATATACCGTGCAGGCTTACGCACAGGAATGGATCAAGGTATATAAATCCGGAAAAGAATTAAACACCCTGGCAATGTACCAAAATATCGTTGACAAGCATTTTGCCCGTCTCAAAGACGTAAAGCTCTCTGATGTGCGGCGGATCCACCTGCACCTGCTCCTCAACGACATTCCTGACGCCACCGGCCGACAAATCTACCTTACCTTTAAACAGGTGATAAAATCAGCCATCCTGGACCGCTATCTGCCCGAAAGCGCCTTGAATGATATCTTTGCTGATACCAAACCGCCCAAGCCAGCTCCCAAGGAAAAACGCGCACTGCTGGAATCAGAAAAACAGGCTCTCTTCACGGCTGATCTTGCTCCTATGGAAAAAGCCTTCCTGTGGATTATTTATGGCTGCGGTCTCCGGCGTGAAGAAGCACTGGCTTTGACAATATTTGACATCGACCTGAACCGCTCTATTTTGACCGTAAACAAGGCTTTGGTCTTCGATGGTAATAATCCTGTACTAAAAGGCACAAAGACCGAAAACAGCGTCCGTAGCGTGCCTATGCCTGGATTTCTGACCGAATACCTCAAATACTATACGAAATGGATCAATGGCACCAATCTCTTTTACAGCCGCGGAAATATCCACATTACCAAGAGCAGCTATACAAAAATGTGGAAAAGAATCGTGAATGCACTGTCCGAAGTGGACAAAGAAAATCTCAGAATCAGAGAACTGACGGCTCATGTCTTCAGGCATAATTATTGCTCCAACCTCTGTTACCAGATCCCTGCAGTCAGCATCAAGAAGATCGCCCAGCTCATGGGAGACACCGAAGCAGTAGTCCTGAAGGTTTATAACCATATGATTCTGGAGAAAGAAGATGCTGCATCAGCTATTGAAAATGCCCTCGCACCATCTAACAAAAATCTAACATCTGGTGTAAAAAACGCTTGAAATCTAACCAAAATCTAACAAAAACATTCCTCAAAATAGAAAGTTTTTATTATAGCAAAAACGCCGTAAACCCTTTATTTATGCGGGTTTGCGGCGTTTCTCAATAATGAAGCATCGGGGATTCGAACCCCGGACAACTTGATTAAAAGTCAAATAATCTTTTACCGGAAATGCCCGTAAATACTGAGGTTTTCATCACGTCATCTAACAAAACATCTAACATCTTGGAGTTATCCACTTTCGACTTTTGGTCGAAAAACTATATGGATTCTCTGTAAAGCAGCCCCGAGGGTTTATTCCCCGGGACTGAAATCATGTACCCGGAACTACTATGTATCGGCCGTTCCGGTGGCTCATGCCCGACCCAGCGCCAGGCGACCCATTGCCCTGGCGCCCTGTGGTGGCATCATCGTTATTGTATCAGATTGTCCTCCGTCCATCAAGCAATCAGGCTGAGGATTGTATTTCTGCCGGCCACGCCGTCTGCTGTCAGACCGTGATCACGCTGGTACTGTGTTACTGCTGCTTTCAAGCCGCTGCCGTACTGGCCAGGACACTCTACACCGCCAGGATTGTAGCCTTTCAGCATCAAGAGGATTTCCACTGCTGTCACGAGATACTGAGTTTCTCCATACTTGACATAGTGGTTGCCAAGAGCTGCATCCGTCTTAGCTCCTCTGATACCGTCTACTGTCAGCCCGGCATTATAGTCATGGTTAAGTGCCACCTGCAGCACCTTGATGCCTGCTTTTTTTGTATTGTTTCCGCGGATGCCGTCTGTCTCGATGCCTGCGCCACAGAAGTTATTTGCATGGATCTGACCGTCACGCACGATGGGATTGCCGGCCTCAGATGGGGTCGATGGTTTCGCGGTATCATATTTGACATAACTTTCTGACATCCATCCCACAGTTCCCCTGACTTTTACATGTACAAATT
>CALXAO010000057.1 GCA_944386295.1 uncultured Clostridia bacterium
GTCAGTACCACAATGAACATCTACGCTCACTCTACAAGGGAAGCGAAGCGTACTTCCGCAAGGCTGCTGGATAAGGTGGTCGGCGGGGAATAAAAAGTTGCCCTTGTTTCGGCTCGTAAGGGCAAAACAAGGGCAAACAGATAAGGTTTGAATGAAAAACAGGCGTGAAGCCTTGAAAAATCAATGGTTTTTGAAGATTGGATAGACAAATTACAATATGAAAGTGAGTTTTGCTATGATAGAAAATGTTGAAAAAAAAATAAATGAGTATTTTAATTTGAAAGATGTATCAAAAAGAAATAAGATATTAAAAGAGTTAGTATTTGACTATCCTAAAAATGCAAAAGATTTTTTCTATAAAGCCTTTAAAAAGGAAAGATATTTAGATATGAAACTTACAGCAGTTAGAGGATATGCTTTTTATTCAAGTGAAGATGAAGTAGAAATTTTGATGTCTAAACTATTAGACTTGCTAAAGAAAAGACCAGAGCATACTCCTTATAACTATCAAGAATATGAAATAATGCGTTCAAAATTTTTAATGCCATACTTACTAGAAAAATATAATTATCAATGTTTTAAGAACTTTAATAAACAATTAGAAAAACAATATAATGATATGCCTGATGTTTTTAAAAATATTTTTAGTTGTGATGAGTTTGGGAATTCATATCAAATTCGTGATATGAAAGAAGTAAAAGAATCCCTAAAGAGATTCTTTGATAGTAATAATGGTTAATTACAAATTTCGAATTTACATAGGTTCGAGTTTATCCCAACAAACAAAAATGCAAGGCATTTTTACAGCAATGATATCCTTCCCTGCGGAGAATTTGCGAAAAAGAATGGATTTTTGAACTTACCTTTATGATCGGAGAAAACTGAAGAGGCTTTTATATGACATAGAACTCAAAAAAATAACAATATAATCGTCTTATAAAAAAGCAATCGCTGAAAATAATCAAGCCAAAATGTTTTTTTGAGAAGATAAAACAGCTCAGACCTTATTGGTCTGAGCTGTTTCTGTTATTTCATCTGTAATTTTTCTTCAGGAGACACCTTGGCATGGGGACAGTCCAGGCTGTCCGCAATACGGGATGGAGCCGCCCATTCCACTGCGTTGTAAATAATCCGCTGGACATCCGGGTGCCAGAAGGTCGGATTCCGCTCATGGCCGGGCTGGAAATAAAACACCCGTCCCAGGCCCCGGTACCAGATACAGCCAGACCGGAATACTTCACCGCCAGCAAACCAGCCCAAAAACAGGGTTCCGTCCGGTTGAGGGATGTCAAACCGTTCCCCGTACATCTCCTCCACTGGCAGTTCAAAATAATCTCCGATGCCTTGAGCAATGGGATGGGTGGGCATAATATTCCAGACCCGTTCCCGATCCCCCTCTCGCCATTGCAGGCTACAAGAGGTTCCCATCAGAAGTTTGAAAGGCTTTGAATTGTGCCCGGAATGGAGTACAATCAGTCCCATTCCCCGCAGCACCCGCTGATGCACCTTTTCAGCAAGCTCATCAGGCACGTAAGCATGACGGCAGTGGCCCCACCAAATCAGCACATCTGTCTGCTCCAGCACATCATCGGGCAACCCGCAATGGGGCTGATCCAGAGTTGCAGTTTGCACCTGATATTGCTCATTCTTGCCTAAAAATGACGCAATACACCCGTGGATGCCTTCCGGATAAATCGCCCGAACATCCTCATATTTCTGTTCATGGTAATTTTCATTCCAAACAGTAACACGAATCATAACAACACATCCTTTTTTAATTATAGCTCATCTTCCTGCAGCTGCTGCAAAATAGAATGGGCCAGAGTGGGCGAAATTCCCTCCACAGAACAAAGTTCCTCTTCTGTAGCATTTCGGATCCGATCCACAGACTTAAACTTTAAAAACAAAGCACGGGCCCGCACCTTGCCGACGCCTTTGAGTGACATCAATCGGGATTGCTGGACAGATTTGTCCCGCAAAGCCTTATGATAGCTGATAGCAAAACGATGGACCTCTTCCTGCATCCGACCGCAAAAGGAAAAAGCTTCCGGATTGACTGTCAAAAGCTTTTCCCTCCCATCACCAAAAACCAGTGCCCGGGTCCGGTGCCGGCTGTCTTTTTTTAATCCAACCACAGGGAGAACCACATTGGCCACTTCCAAGGCCTGCTGAACGGCATGCACCTGCCCCAAACCACCGTCACAGACAATTAGGTCCGGAAGAGGCATAAATTTTTCGTCTTCTTCCCGAAAACGATCCAGTCGCCGGCCCACCGCCTCTTTCATGTAATCAGTATCTCCCATCCCCAGCACTTGCCGGATCCGAAATCGTTTGTACTGACGCTTGTCCGGCTGCCCATCCAAATAAGAAACCATGCCGCAAACAACATCAGCTCCCGCTGTTTGGCTAATATCGTAAACTTCTATTCGGGCAGCCGAAGGCAGCTCCACAAGTTCACAAAAAGCGTTGAGCTGCCGCTGTATCTTCTGGGTTTTCCCCTCATATTGCAACATCCGTTCCGAAGCATTCCGGTCAGCCAGCTCCAACAGCTGCTTATCCTGTCCATAAACAGGACAGCCCACTTTTCCCTTCAACCATTGATTCATCAGAGGAACCCAATCGTAATCTTCTTTTAAATAAATTCGTCCCGGGGGAAGCTGATCATCGGTATAAAATCGCTCCACGTATTCCCGCAACAGAGAATCGCTAAAAGGTTCCTCAAAAATATCGCACCGCTCCCCTACGACATAGCCATTCCGGAGCCGAAGCATAAAAATACAGCATCGGTCGGGAAAAGACCGGAAGCCGATATAATCGGCATGTCGGTTTTGGCGCACAACCGGACGCTGTCGGGTGGAAATCATTTCCAAAGCCTTCAGTCGGTCCCGCAGCAGAATAGCCTCTTCAAAATCCAGCCGTTGGGCAGCTTTTTCCATTTCGGCAGTCAGTTCCCCGGAAATTTCATCGGTTTTTCCCTCTAGAATTGCGCAGATTTTCTCATAGCTTTGTTTCAACTCTTCCAAAGAAGTTTTTCCCGCGCAGCTGCCCACACAGCGTTTCATATCATATTCCAGGCAGGGTTTCGACCGTTTTCTGTACTTGCAGGTGGGAAGTCGGAAAGCCCTGCGAAGCAAAGCCACCAAATTTTGCACATTTTGAAAATAAGCATAGGGGCCAAAATACCGCCCCTTTCCCGTCCGGGTATACTCGGTCCGGACCTGAGGACAGCCGTCTTCCAAAAACACGTGAATAAACGGATATCCATGTCCCTCTTTTAATTTAATGTTAAAAAAAGGATTATGCAGCTTGATTAAACTGCATTCCGTAATCAAAGCATCCAGCTCATTGGAACAGAGAATAACGGAAAAATGGTCCACCGATGCTACCATGGCTGTCGTTTTGGGATCATGCGCCGTGTTACGAAAATAACCAGTCACCCGATTTTTAAGACTAACGGCTTTTCCTACATAAATAACCTGACCCGAGGAATCATACATTGTATATACCCCGGGACGTTCAGGCAATTCATTTGCTTTTTTCAGTAATTCAGCTTTGGTCATTTTGCTCCGGCAAAATCACTTTGAATCAGGTCACAAAGACCCTCGATAGCTAAAGCTTCATCAGGGCCGTCGGCAATCAGTTCAATTTCCATATCCTTGGTCACACCCAGAGACAGAATTCCCAACAAGCTCTTGGCGTTTACCCGACGCTCATCTTTTTCCACCCAGACAGAAGCTTTGTACTCATTCGCCTTCTGAATAAAAAAAGTAGCAGGGCGGGCATGAAGTCCTACGGCATTTGTAATTTTTACAGTTTTGTTTAGCATGAAATTCTCTCCTGTATAAGAAATAAATTTTACAAGATACAATTACTCATTTATATTATACACTCCTTTTTCCAAAATGTCAACAAGAAAAAAATACAAAAAACAAAATAATCCCTGCTTCTTTTCTGTAAAAAAATACTATGTCAATTATTTCGCGGCATATTCTGAAGCCAGACGGAAAGAGTATAAACGGACAAATTTTTTTCGGAAGGAGAACGTATTGTGAAAAAAAGACACGGCTTTCGATTTGTTCTCCTGTGCGGATTGCTGGCGGGCATTCTTTTTTCGGGAAATGCGGTATCTCAAGCGGAAATTTCCCTGGAAACCGTATCAGAACAAATGGAAATCACCCGAACCAAAGAACTGCCGGCAACGCCAACCGCAAGGAAAACGACAAAGCAACTGACCCAGGGAACTATTCTTGTTCCCGGAGGAGAAGCCGTCGGCATCAAGCTTTATACAAAAGGCGTTATGGTTGTCGGTTTCAGTGAACTCAACACATCCGGGATCAAAAATCCAGCGCTGAAAGCCGGTGTCCGGAAGGGGGATGTCATTCTTGCCGTTAACGGCACGGAGGTCAACTCTAACGAAGAACTGGCAGCCCAAACGGAACAGGCGGGAGAACAACCAGTGGAACTGAGCGTCCGGCGAAAAGGAAATACTCTAACGATAAAGGTAACGCCAGTGCGGGACAGCGTTACCGGAACACTTCGCCTGGGACTTATGGTCCGGGACAGCACGGCAGGAATCGGAACACTGACCTATTATGATCCCACAGACGGCAGCTTTGGCAGTCTGGGTCACGGAATCGGAGACGCGGACACAGGCGAAATTCTGCCCCTGGGACGCGGGACTCTGGAACCGGTTTCCATTACCTCAGTTCGAAAAGGAAAAGCCGGCGACCCTGGAGAACTAAAGGGATATTTCCGAATCGGGTCCACGCTGGGTGGCCTGACAGCAAACCTTGAGGAAGGACTGTTCGGCATCGGCAACGGCCTGGAGATTACCGGACGAGAAGCGGTACACGCAGCGTCTCGCAAGGAAATTCATACCGGTCCGGCCACCATCCGCTGTACAGTGGACGAGGAAGGAATCAAAGAATATTCCATTGAAATTGTAAGAATTTACAGTGCCCAAACTAAAACAAAAAATATGCTGATCCGGGTCACGGATCCAGTATTGCTGGAGAAAACCGGCGGCATTGTTCAGGGAATGAGCGGAAGCCCGATTTTGCAAAACGGTAAACTAATAGGAGCAGTTACGCATGTGTTAGTAGATGATCCAACCAAGGGATACGCTATCTTTGTAGAAAATATGTTAGAAACAGCTCAAAGCGTGGCAGAGGAAAAATTAAAAGAAGCATCGTAAAACAAAAGCATCCCGTTTAATTTCGGGATGCTTTTCTATATTTCAGCGGAGAAATGCCGACCTGTTTTTTGAAAATTTCGGAAAAGTAATTTGAACTGTCAAAGCCAATCAAAAAGGCGATTTCTGTAACGGATAAAGAAGATTCTTTTAATAACCTTTTTGCATCTGCTATACGAAGTTCGTTGATATATTCCCGTATGCTTTTTGCAGTTGCTTTATTAAACTGTGTACTCATAAACGAGCGACTGCAAAAAAATCGTTTGCAAATATCTTCCGATGTAATATGTTCATGGTAATTTTGTTTGACAAACTGTATAACTTTATCTATTAACGATTCATCTTGAAGCAATATGTCGCTTTTCAGATAAGCAAGCTCTAACATTTGGCATAATGGCAACAAAAGAGTATCTAATAGGTCTGGCTCCGGAAAGGTGGGGTTTAAAAATTCATACTTTTTCTTTAAATCGGTATAATCAAATCCGTATATATGTGAAATGCGTTTCAAGTATGAGTCGGCGTTAACTGTTTTATAACCGCTTACTGAAATAAATCCGACAACTTCTGTTTCGTTTGTTATGGGATATACCCGCTCTTTTACCCCCGCAAAACAAACACCGTTAAAAGTACCGATTTCGCATTGCTTCGCCACCTTTGTTTGACATTGAATACAATGTTTATTCGCTTTCGGATTATGTTTTATAAAAGCACAATACCGATTTTCGTGAAAATTAAATATCCTTAGTTTTTCGTTAACAACAGTGTAACCTTTTTCAAATATCGGGTGTATGGATACAAACAAACCGCATTTATGTCTAAGGTATTCAATGTAATTAATAATAGCAGAAAAATTGTACATACAATCACCATATAAAACAAAAACATATAAATTAGGAACAAAAATAAATGAAATTAGTGTAAATTTGTTTTATTATAACATTAAAGTTATTAATTATCAAGGGGGTACAAAATGAAAACAATCACTCATAAGACCGATCTTTGTGTGGTGGGAGGCGGGTTGTCCGGACTTTGTTGTGCCATTGCAGCGGCTAGGCATGGTATTCAAACGGTTTTAGTGCATGATCGAGCAGTACTAGGTGGTAACGCATCCAGCGAAATCAGAATGTGGGTATGCGGCTCGCGCGGTAAAGACAATCGCGAGACCGGCATCATAGAAGAAATCGTACTGGAAAACTTTTATCAAAACAAGGGGCTTAAATTCCCGATTTGGGACAGTGTTTTGTACGAGAAGGCAATAAATGAGCCAAATCTCTCACTGCTTCTGAACAGCAGTTGTCTGGATGCGGTTATGGACGGTGACCGTATCCACAGTATTAAAGCTTGGCAATCCAATGCCGAAACATTCCATGTGGTTGAAGCAACATATTTTGCTGATTGTTCGGGGGATAGTATTCTTGCACCGCTTTCCGGTGCGGAATTTCGTTACGGTCGTGAAGCTAGGGAAGAATTTAATGAAACGATTCCGCCCGTTGTTGCGGATAAAAAGACTATGGGTATGAGTTGTTTATTCCAGATTCGAGAAACTGATCATCCGGTGGAATTTATCAAGCCCGAATGGGCGTATACATACAAAACCGATGCCGATCTGCCCTATAAAGATCATCATAATAACGCACTTGCCAACTTTTGGTGGATCGAAATTGGCGGGGAATGGGATTGCATCCACGATACCGACCGATGCCGTGACGAATTGCTCAAGATTGCGTACGGTGTATGGGATCATATGAAAAATCAAGGCGATCATCAAGTTGAAAACTGGGAATTGGAGTGGATTGGGTTTCTTCCGGGCAAGCGGGAGAGCCGCAGGTATGTGGGCGAATATACCGTCACACAAAACGATGTGGAGGCAGAAGGAAAATTCGAAGATATAGTGGCTTATGCCGGCTGGACTATGGATGATCATTTTCCTGCAGGATTTTATTATACAGAAGGACATCCGACAATTTATCATCCTGCGCCCACACCATGGGGATTACCGCTTCGCTGTATGATTTCTAAAAATATTCGTAATCTGACCTTTGCGGGACGAAATATAAGTGTTACACACGCCGCTTTGAGTTCATCACGGGTAATGGCTACCTGTGCCATTTTGGGGCAGGCGTTGGGCACCGCAATTGCCCAAGCAGTCACCACTAATGTCGATGTGCGTGATATCAATATTCTCTCATTACAAAAAACTCTTATGGATGATGATTGCTATATTCCGTGGCATGAACGCTTACTTTCAGAGTTGACGAAATCGGCAAAATGCACCGATGAAATCGTTCGCAACGCCAAGTATCGCGGTGAGGAAAATCTTTGGCAAGGCACGGTTGGAGATTGTATTATCTATTCGTTTGAAACAGATACAGATATAAAGGAGATTCGACTGGTATTTGATAGTGATCTCAACCGTAATTATCGGAATATGCCGTGCAATTATCCTTTGGAAGAAAAAGTGATAAAATTGCCCGAAACACTTATAAAGGAGTATTGTATAGAGGGTGTTCGGGAAAATGGCGAAAAGTTTGTTTTGAAAGTGAATAATAACCATCAACGCTTTGTTAAGCACACCGTTGATTGGTTTGTGAAGGAGATACGCTTTTTACCAATCTCCACCCACGGATGCGATACATTCCGTTTGTTTGGGTTTGAGATTAGTTAATAGCCAAAAATTGTTGGTCCTAATATAACACATACCTTGAAAAGTTAATTACCTATCATACAAAGAAATCGTGCCTAATTGGTGCGGTTTCTTTGCGTTTGAGGAAAAATTAAAAAATAATCGGTATAAAAATATGCTGGTCCTATATTGACACACTCGTGTCGGGCAGCCCCATTCTTCAAGACGGAAAACTGGTGGGCGCAGTTACCCATGTGCTGATTAATAATCCCACCGAAGGTTACGGTATTTTTATTGAAAACATGCTGGCGGCAGCATAACAAAAGGACCCTGCTATCGGGCAGGGTCCTTGTTTTTTTAATCAGCCGTTGACCTTCTTACGAAGCACAACCGCAGCGCCGGCAGCCAGGCTGCAAACCGCCAGAACCGCAACCACCGCAGTCACATCCACCGTCTTCGGGTTCAGGGCAGCCAGAGCCGTTTCCAGAGCCTTCACATATCCGTCCACCTTGGCCTGATCCTCTACGGTCAGGTTCCGGTCAATAGAAGCAATGACGTCCTTCAGCGCCTTGACCGTCTCGTCGGTGTACTCCGCCAGCTTCTCGTCGGAAGGCACTTCCTTCAGCAGGGCATCCAGCTTGGAGTAGTCCGCTTTGTTGGCCGTGTAAACTGCGTTGACCGTAAGGTCGGCAGTCACATTCTTGATCTCCGTCTTATCCCACTTGCCGGTATATCCGGTCTTGGCGGGAACTTCAGGGAAGGCGGTCAGGTCTTCGCCCTTGACCACTTCCACTTCTTTTACAACTTTTCCGTCGGCTTTGAAGGTGACGGTAAAGGTTTCCACCGCAGGATTGACAACAACGCCTTCCAGCGTTACAGTCACATCGCCAGTAATGTTTTCAATCGTATAAACACCTTTCTCAGCTGTCAGTACAGCATCGCCAGCTTTGACCGTAATCACAGACTGATTATACTCGTCATCCAGTGTCACCGTGAATTTGAATTTCTTACCGTGTTCCACCGCTGTGGTATAACCCTCAACCGCGGCAACTGTCGCGCCCTGCACCTCAGGCAGAGTCACATCATAAATCTTCTGGAACAGAACCGCATTGACCGTAAATTCCTCACCGACCGCCGCCGTAGAAACATAGCTCTGATCGGCAACTGTCTGCCAGGTATCCCGGGAGGTTCCGGCATAAACTTTCATTCCGGTTGTGGTAATCGTGGTGGTATCCGCTGCCGTATTTTGGGCAATGGCAGCTTTCCCCGCTTTACTTTCAAAAATCACTTTTCCAGCAGTATCTACATTCAGAACGCTGGCATATCCGGCTTCCGTCTGTCTGAAATTCAGGCCTACACCCTTATCACTGGAAGCAATCAGGGTACCGTTTTCCAAAACATTCAATGTACCGCCCCGATTGGTCACACCCATCCGAACCGCGGCAAGATCGCAGTCTTTGGCTGTCGCGTTCAAAACCGCATTGCCTTTTACCGTCAGAGTTCCGGCAACAGCCGCGGTTCCCTTAATTCCGACCGCACCGCCGTCGGAGGCCGCAGTTGAACTCCTTACAACAGCATTCACAACGGCATCGTCTTTCAGGGTTACATTGGCATTTGGGTTCAGGAAAAACGCAAACGCCCGGCTTTCGGCCTCCCCGGTATATGCAGCAGTTATATCAATTTTGGCGCCGCCTTCAATGGAAACGTTGGCATAGTCGGAGAAATTGATCCCCTCTACAACCTGATGCATAGCCGAAGAAACATCAATTGTAATGGGAGTATCCTTAATTACAATTTTTGATGGAACATCTTTGTTTCCGCCAAGAATCAATACGCCGTTCCAGTCCGCCGAATAACCGGTAAATTTCATTTCCTTGTCTGTAGTAATATTTACATTTCTGCTGTTATTCACCTGCAAAAATCCCCAAGTTTTCGCCGCATCCTTCGGCCGGTTTATGGTAACCGACGCATGATCGGAAATTTCCATATCACTGACTTTCCCGTTCACATAAAGGCCCTGGCCAACAGCTATTTTCATGTCCAGAACGGCGTTATCCGTAATTTCTGCCTTTACTTCATCCCCCAGAATCCGCATCGTCGCACTTGAACCGTCCCAAGCATCGACCAGCAATTTTGCATTGTCAGAAAGCACAAACGAAACCTTCGGCGTTGTCTCGGAACTGGTGGAAAGACGATCCGCCCAACCAACTCCGTCAACCGTAGTCAACCTCAACTCTGCGTTTCCAATTACAGAAACAGTTTCCTGGGCGTTATCCGCATTTGTCGGCTTGTTTTTTCTGATCTGAAAACACTGCCCCGCAGCTTCCACCGTAACCTTGGCCGAGTCCTCCAGATACAGGCCGGCGGTGTTCCCGCTATCGGATACAATATCAATTCCGACGGCTCCGGATTTTACCGTGACAGAAGCAGTTTCGGCCACAGTCATAACGTGAGGTCTTTTGTTCTCACCAACGGCAAGCTGGATCGCGGGCCCATCTGAGGTCGCGGTGGTTACATCCAAATCAACCCCACCTTTAATATTCAGCTTTCCGTCCCGAACCATCAGAACCCATTTCTTCGCAGAAAGAGACAGCTTGCTGCCGGCTTCGCCGCAAATGGTCAGGTCGCCGCCTTCACCAGCCTCTACAGCAAGTATGTTCTCCCCATTGGCAAATGTGATCGCATTGGTTCCCACCACATTGACAATCAGGCTTCCGCCATATGACCTCACGGACTTCAAGGACGCGTCGGTCAGCGTCAATGTCCCGGTCGCCGCCTCAAACGCCACAGCACCGCCCAAAGCAGAGGTGGTTCCCGCATTCAGGGTAATCGCTTCTCCTTCCAGAGAAGTGACAACCACTTCGCTTGCCAACGCCGCGTCCGCAGAGGTTGTAACCATCAGGACAACCGCCGAGCAGACAACCAGAGCAACGGCCAGAAGAAGTAATATTGTTTTCTTCATGTTACATTTCTCCTTTTCTTTTTTTATCCAAAATGGAAGTGCCTAAAGTATACCATGTTGGCGTTAAAAAGTCAAGGATATGAACGAAACGTAAATCTTTTGCCACATTATTTGTCAATATAAACGAAAAACAAGCTGGATTTTTGTGTATTGCAACGAAATAAAATTGCCCCCGCCAAATGACAGAGACACAAAAAGGAATTATTCAAAAATCCATCCAGCGACGGATCCCAGCGGGGGTCAAATGGATAGAGGCACCCTCAAAGGAAAGAATTCGGTCACCCTCCTGCTGCAGAGGGCGGGTACGGGCGGACACTTCAATCCAGTCCTTTTCCGTAAAATCCGAAAGTAGCGAATTTAAACCGTCCAGCACAAACCCATGCCGCAGCAGCGCTTTCTTCAGGCTATCCACGTCACAGATGCCGCCGGCCAAAAGGTCCAAGACAGCAAACGTCATATCCAAAATTTCATTCCTCCTTTTTTCAAAAATTATAACACAAGAAAAACCATTTGTCAATTCTACATTTTAAACAATAGAAAAAAAGCAGGGGTGGCATTCCGGCCACCCCTGCTTTTTTAAGCCTTTTGCTTTGACAAAAGACTTTATTATCGCGTCATCCCGTCGGACACTTCCTCCGGTTCCTCCCGGAACAGCAGAGAAATGGCCCACACGCCGGCAATTCCTACCAGCGTAAAGATAATGCGGCTCAGCACCGATCCTGCGCCGCCGAACAACCAGGAAACGAAATCGAAACCAAAAATCCCAATGCTTCCCCAGTTGATTCCGCCGATGATCAGCAGCAGAAGAGCAATTTTGTCAATTACGCGCATAAAGAACAATTCCTTTCTTTGGATATTTCCAGTTATCATTCTTCCCACAAAATTCCCGAATATACATGCTTGACAAAATTCGTTGAATCATGTATAATAAAAGAAAAAAACCCTGTTGTTTTTATTCTTGAAAGGAAGGTTTCCTGCAATGAAAAAAAAATGGATTGCCTGCTTGCTTTTGGCCTGTCTGCTGCTAGGCGGATGTACCCCTGACGGCCCGAATCCCACCGACACCGACGACGAAATTACCGACACAAATACCGACAGCGGAACGGATTCCACCACCCTGCCAGCTGAAAAAACAGTTTATTTTTCCAATAACACTGTCACAGCGGAACGTGGAGGAGAATTCCAGATTACCCTGATTAATGACACAGACCAGGAATTTCTTACCGAAAGCTCTTTCCATTTGACCGACAAAAACGGCGTGGAAAAGGGACAGGGACAAATAGAATCTGTCACAGTTCCCGCCGAAAAACAGGCAACGTTAACCTTTTCTCTGGCCGGTATCCTGCCGGAAGCCGGAGAATATGTTGTTCACCTGACCGGAGCCGGCAGCATGGGCGTCATTAGCCTGCAGCTGAATTTAACGGTCATGGCACCCCGGGACATTCAGACCCTTCCGCTGGAAGAACTGACCGCGGAGGAAGTCAGACAGCTGGGAGAATATTTGTGTGCGACCTATGTGACCTGCTCTTTCGGACTGTTTGACTCCACGGCGCAGTTGTCTTCCAATTCTATGTGGAACACCATTCAGTACCTGAACCTGGTTCTTTATAATGACACTTCCGACCAAACCCGCACCCGGGAAGATGCCATGGCCAAAGCAGCCCTCTTTTTTGAAGGAGCTGAATTCCGCCCGGAAGACGTTCGCCTTTACGATGAAGAAACACAAACATTCCGACTGCCTGAGCCCTTATCGGTAGATTGGAGCTATATGTTCCTAGACGCTCGGGTAGAAAACGGACAGATTATTATCTCCTATCAGGATGCTCCCGATCCCAACGACCCAGACAGCGGCAACAAATACGAAACTGTGTTGAAAAAGAACACCCAAGGGTCTTTTACTTTTGTTTCCAGTAAACGAACCACGCCTGTAGGATAATACTGCCTGCCGGAAAGGAGCATGTCTATGAACCGACCGGGGATTTCCGCCACCCGTATTTATGGAATTCGCAGAAATGGAGAATACCGGAAAAACCGAGATATACAGCCGGATTTTGTACTGTTGGACTGCCCCGTAGATTCTTTGGAAACCGTCGCCCTATCCTGGAAAAAGCAGGGCGTGGAGGTGCTGTATTCCTTCCGGATCAATAACGGCAGTTTCCAGGACTACCTGGACGGAGACTTTGACCGATTCTTTCATTGGGATGAGGTTCAAACCGATCGGAACGGTAATCCGATTTTGCGGGGGCCCAAAAGCCCCTACATGGTGCCAACCCTGTCCTTTCTTGAATTTCTTTTCAGTCGCTTGAAACGGGCGGTAGACTGCGGCATTGGGGAAATCTGTCTGGAAGACGCGGAATTTCGGGCCAATTCCGGCTACAGTCCGGCATTTCAAACCGAATGGGAGTTGTTCTACGGTGAACCTTATCAACAAGCACACCTGTCCCGACAGTCCTACCACAAAACCCAGAAGCTTAAGTCCCGGCTGATGCTGCGGGCGGTGGAATTTCTGGCGGAACGTCTGAAAGCCTATGCCCGGACAACCTACAACCGCAACCTGACCGTCTGGGTCGCTCTCCACAGTCTAGTACACTGCCGACGGCACAACGAAAGCTGCCCTTTGTCGGAAATCGCAGCCTCTCCTTATATTAATGGAATTCTGGCTATGATTGAGCCCGCCGATTTACAGGTCTCTTTTTTCTTGGGCGGAAAACAGAAGCCTCATCCCTTTGAAGCGGCCTGGATGGAATACGCATACTTTGAACAATTGGCCTGGGGAAACGGAAAAAAGCTGATGGTTCTTACCGACCCAGAATTTGGACCGGACCGAAACGGCGGTCTGCCTGTATTGGCAGCGACCTTACTGCAGGCCGGAGGGAAAAGTTATCTGTTTCGGAAAGCCATTTCTCAGGCCCTTCTGCCGCTAACCGTAATAAACTGTCTGCCGGAATTAACTTACACAGGTATTACCTTACAGGAGGGCATGGAACCGGTAGGCTTACTGCTCTCCGATTCCGCGTTGCTCCAAAAAACAGATACGGCTCCGGAACTTTCCAGTGAAAGTTTTGCCGCCTTTTACGGCCTTTGCATGCCCCTGCTCCAGCAGGGACTTCCGGTACTTCCCATCTGCGCAGATACCCCCACGGCCTTGGAGCATCTTCTGGCAGACCTTAGAATACTGGTAGTCAGTTACGAATTTATGAAGCCGGCATCGCCCTCGGTTCATTTCCAGCTCTGCGAATGGGTTCGACAAGGGGGGACGCTGATTTACGCAGGAGACGGAACGGATCCGTATCACACGTTTCCCTCCTGGTGCAATACCGGCATGGGGCACTGGCCAACACCGGCAGCACACCTGGAAGAGGCCCTGGGTATTACCCCCCGGATGAAAACACTGCGGCAGAAAAATCGGAATTCGGGAGAAGCCCTGTTTGAGGTGGAAGAGGGGCTATGCGCCTGGCTGAATCTGTCTCCGGAACAGTGTATAGCCGATGAGGACGCGGCCGCAGAGTTGTGCTATATGGTCACCAAAGCAGCCAAAAAAGCAGGCATTCCCCTGTCTCCGGACGGGATTTTCCGCCGGAGGAAAGGCGCATACCAAATTCTGCACGTATCAGAAGATTCAAAGCAGCACAGTACGGTACGGGGAAAGTTTTTGAACCTGGCCGACCCCGAATACGAAATTGAAAGCTTTTTTGTAGCAGGCCCCGGGGAGACCTTATTTCTATACGATTTGTCTCGAAAAAAGGACAAAACAATGGAAATTCTGGCGGCCTCAGCCCGGATTACCCAAGTCAGCCTCAGCGAAACCGGTCTTTCCTTCACTGCCTTTCTCCCCCCTGAAATTGAAGGTATCTGCCGGATTTATGCGCCTTTTCCCGCCGAAATTTTCGCCGGAGACTCGCTTTTGCCATCTCAGAGGGACAGAAGCGGAAAAACCTTGTTTTTTCGCTTTCACACACCGAACGGCAGTATTCGTATCCAGGTCAGACGAAAAACCGATTGAACAGCGCCGTTAAAAAACGGCGCTGTGACCATTTTATTACTATTTGAAGACATTTTCTCACATTTTGCCGGATCCCAAACCGGTCTTTACAAAAAAAATGTGACTTTTCGGAAGAATAACTTGACGGTAGCCAGAAAGAATGTTACAATGAAAAAAAAATCAAGGCGGTGATGTTATGATCAATTCTCCCCGACAGGATCGGGTAAAAGAAGAAGATCCCCGCAACCCACGGCCCCAGACCCTGTGGCAATGGCCACGATATTTTTTTCGGGCCGGAAAACTGCTTTGCCAACGGATGTTCTATGTCATCCAGCTGGTTTGGGAAGCCCGGCCTTGGATTATTTTCCTAATGACCTTTATGTCCGTCTTTACCGGACTTCAACCGATTGCGGGCAGCTATATTGCGAAACTGCTTTTGGACCGGCTGGTACAGGCGGCACAAGAGGGCCTGGAGGGAGGTTTCTGGCAGTTGGGCGGACTGTTGTTGCTTCAACTGGCTTTTCAACTTTTTGTCAAAGTAGTTTATTCCATCAACAATATGGTAACCCGACTGTCCAATGAAGTCGTTTCCTACAGCATTCGGCTGAAGCTGATGAAAAAATCCGCAACAATTGACCTTGCCAGTTTTGATTTACCGGAATTTTATTCCAAGTTGGAAAACGCCAACCGGGAAGCAGGCAACCGCCCCCTGCAGCTGCTTAACAATGCCTTTTCCATTTTCAGCACCGTCATTAGCATGGTTTCCTTTATTATTTTACTGGGAACCATCATTCCCTGGGCACCGCCTTTAATTATAGCCATGGCCATTCCCTCCGCGGTAATTCATTACCGGTACCGGACCCGGATGTTCTACTATGTCCGCAGGAAGTCGAAAGAACGCCGGCAGATGAACTATTTTTCTAATCTGCTGACCAACAAGGATATGGTCAAGGAGCTAAAGTTGTTCCATCTGGCCGGAATCCTTATCGATCACTATAAGGAAGTGTTCCGGAAATACTACCAGGGAGTACGGGAACTGATCGTCAAAGAAGGGGTGTGGGGCATTGTTCTGAATGTGCTACAAACGGCAGCCAACGCCAGCATTTTTCTGACCATTTCCCGGAGGGTTTTTGACCGCATCCTGACCGTAGGTGATTATACGCTGTATTCAAATGCTCTTTTTTCCATTTCCAACGGTGTTACCAATCTGGTCAACACCACCGCGGGTATTTACGAAGGAACTTTGTTTATTGACAATATGATTACGTTCATGGAAGAGGAGCCCAAAATTGCTCCTTCTCTGCCGGAACCCCGGCAGGCAGCGCTTCACGCGCCCCATGAAATCTGCTTCCAACACGTCAGCTTCTGCTACCCCGGCTTTGACAAACCGGTGCTGTCTGATATTAATTTAACAATTCGTTCGGGAGAAACGGTGGTTCTGGTTGGGCTCAACGGCGCAGGGAAAACCACTCTACTTAAACTGCTCACCCGGCTATACGATCCGACGGAGGGAAAAGTGACCTTGGACGGACGGGACATCCGGGAATACGACGTGGACTCTCTGTACAGACTGTACGGGATTATTTTCCAGGACTTTGGAAAATACGCATTTACCGTAGCGGAAAACATTGGCTTTGGTCAGGTAGAACGGGTAGAAGATCGGAACGCCATCACCGAAGCTGCCCAGCAAAGTACCGCTGACGCTTTTATTGGGGGGCTATCTCAGGGTTATGACACTCCCCTAACCCGAACTTTTGAAGAAACAGGCACAGAGCTTTCCATTGGCCAGTGGCAGAAAATTTCCGTGGCCCGGGCTTTTTTTCGGGAATCAGATATTATTATTCTTGACGAGCCTACCGCCTCACTGGACCCGATGGCTGAACAGGAGATTTTCCAACAGTTTGACCGTCTCCGGGGCCAGGACAAAATCACCATTTTTGTTTCACACAGGCTCTCCAGCGCCACCATCGCAGATCGGATTTTTGTACTGGAACATGGTCGGATCATTGAAGAAGGAAACCACCGTCAACTTATGGACCTAGGCGGCAAATATGCCCAGTTGTTCCTGACCCAGGCGGAACGGTATTTGGAAACCGTACAAGGAGGACCTTTGCATGAAAAATATGGAACAGCGCCTGACACCAGAAGATAAATCCTTTTTGGAAGATATTTATGCCCCCATCCCAGTAGCAATTCAACCGGAAGATACCTGGCAGGGACTTTGCGTTACGGAATCGGGACAAATCCGTCACTACGGGTCCATGCACAAACCATCGGTAGACCAGCAAGGGGAACGTTGCTATCTGGCCTCGGAAGACTGCGGACTGTCCTGGAAACTGCACCGGAAGGGCAGTGACCGAGAAATTGAAACCGCGGTGCAGGATCCTCGGCGAGGAACTTGGATTTCAATTGTAGGACCGAATCATTTCCCCCAACCGCCTCAAAAGGATTTCCGCACCCTATACTGCCTTGTTTCTGCCCACGGTCCGGGAGATACTGAATACGACGCCTTTCCCATGAAAAGTCCCTGCAGTTGGCCGGTAGTTAACCAACGGACCCCGCTATTCCTCCGGAATAGAGACAGGGTACTCCTTCCCGCCCAGTGTGACGACAATACCGGAGGATTTCCCGTGGTATACCGTTCTGATGATGGAGGAAGATCTTGGGAGTGCGCCATGCTGGACCCAGTCCCGCCCCATGAGGCGATCCCGCCCCACTGCCATGTCCGGTGGCAAAACACCGGCGTGGAAGCCACTATTGCAGAACAGAAGGACGGCAGCCTTCTCCTGCTGGCTCGTACCTCTCAGGATTTCCATTATATGTCCCGTTCCTTTGACGGCGGAGAAACCTGGACAAAGCTGACCCCCTCTCCCTTTCATGGAACGCTGACTATGCCAACCCTATTCCCTTTGTCCGACGGACGGCTGCTGCTGTTCTGGTGCAACACCTCCCCACTGCCGGAGGAAGATATTACGGATCGGTTGGAAAAAGGCGAGCTGGGAGCTGCGGAACAGACGGGAAAATCAGAAGATGTATTTACCAACCGAGACGTCTGCCACGCTGCTATTTCGGAGGATGATGGAAAAACCTGGATTGGGTTTCGGGAAATTTATTTGTCCCATCTACGTAACGACGAGGATTACCGAGCTGTCGGCGGTGCCTTTTCTTCCCGGGATAAAAGCGTTCATCAATTTCAAGCCCTGGAACTTCCTCTGGGAAAAGTTCTTCTGGCTCTGGGACAACATCAATCCTCCCGAATTATGGTTATCTTTGACCCCGAATGGTTGTATGAAACCGACCGGAAGGAAGAATTTCAGGCCGGGCTTACCGGAATTTCTACCCATACCTATTATAAAAGCGTTTCCGGCGGCTACCGGGCACCCTCAGCCGGCCATTGCTCCTGGAACCGCCGCAGCGGCGCAGTTCTTCTGCCCGATCCGCTGGCGTTCCGGCAGGAAGCACTGTTTTTCTGCCGGATTCCCGACCCCCGCTTGGTCTCCGACACCCAGGGCGCAGTATGGAACTTTCCCCTGTCCCGGAAAGGGAAGGTAACAGTGCGGCTATTTATCCCCGGAAAAGGGCTGCGGCTCAGTCTGTCCGATCATTGGTTCAACCCCATCGATGAATATGCAGCTCTTCACGCACCTGTCACCCTGCCGTTGGAACCGGAAACCTTACCCGGTGTTCGGGACGGATACGGAGATTTGACAATGGAATTTGACACCGACGCCCGTGCTGTCCAGGTTCTGTGGAACGGAAAATTTCATTCCCAAACCGAAATAACTGATTTGCCACCCTTCGGCCTGTGCTATCTGCACCTGCAGACTCTGCCCGGGACGGATAAACAGGGTACCTATGTTAAGTATTTAAAAAAGGAGGCTCTTTCATGAAACGGAACTTATTTTCTCTTTTTTTGATTTTAGTCCTGCTGCTCACCGGCCTGACCGCCTGTCAGCCAGAGGAAAACACTGTGACGTTTTCCGGAGACAGCATTGCCGTTCAGGGCAAAGGTGCAACCGCAGAAGGCAGCAACCTGAAGATTCACCAGGCGGGAACCTACGTACTATCCGGAACTCTCAACGATGGCCAAATTACAGTAGAAACTGCCGGAAATGTCACGTTGATTCTAGCCGGTGTGATGCTGAACTGCGCCCACAGCGCCCCGATTTACGTTAAACAGGCCGACCTTGTAACTTTTGTGTTGAAGGAAGGAACCGAAAACACCGTGACCGATGGGGACCAGTACACCTACCCCGATGGTCAAACAGAACCGGACGCTGCCATTTTTTCGGAATGCGACCTGATTTTTACCGGGACCGGCACCTTGACGGTAAACGCAAATCACGCCCAGGGAATTATGACAAAAGACGACTTAACTTTTGAAAGCGGCACCTACACTATTCGGGCCGCAACCCACGGAATCAAGGGCAAAGACCGGCTGTATGTCAACGGCGGAGTTTTTCAGATTACAGCTACAGTAGACGGAATGAAAGCAACCAATGTAAAAGACTCCGATAAAGGCAAAGTGGAACTTCGAGGCGGCAGCATAGATATTGTGTGTGGAGACGACGGTATTTCCGCCGTAACCAAAATTCTCATAACCGGAGGAACCCTGAACATTAACACTCGCAACAACGGTTTGAAATCCGAAAACCTTATTGATATTCAAAGCGGACAGGTAACAATTAAGACGGATGATAAGGGCCTGGTCTGTCAAACCAAAACCGGCTCTGACCAAGCGAAAGTAACCGTGAACGGCGTTTCAGTGACATTCCAATAAATTCTTTTACAGAAGAAACAATTCTGAAAAACATGGAGCCGACTTTGCAAACGCCTTATAGGGAAGCTTTTATTTAAAGAAAACGGTGCAACTCAGTAAAATGTGTTGCACCGTTTTCTTTTTTTGGAAACTGTCAATACAGTTTCCCTGCTTGTTACGGTATGTAATATTTACACACCTTCCCCTGTATTATGAAGTAATTCTATAATTGGTTCAATATATTTCTTGTCAGAAATATCGTATGAGTGGGAAATCATTTTCAACATTTCAATATCTGCTACCGTTTTATCTTTTTTTGCACCAACTATTTTTTGAAACATCTTCATCATCAGCTTTGAGCCTGCTGGCATTTTTTCATAACAAAAACCACCGGGACAGTAGAAAGCATGAACTATTTTCTGTTCTGCTTCGCTGAAATTGTTGCTGAAAAAAGTTTTGATTTCGGGGGTTTCTGCTGGACTGCCGCCTGTGCAGAAAACAATTAACATTTTGCCGGACCATTTATCCATATTAGACTTGAACCACGATATTTTATGGATCTTGCCTGCACACGCCCAGCCGCCAAAAACAATAGTGTCGTATCTATCAAAATTATGCCTTTTAGCGGTTCCGAGTTCAAAGCAATCTGCACCTACTGCTTTTGATATCCATTCGGCGTACTTCTTTGTAAAACCAGTCTGTGAGTTATAAATTACGGCTGTTTTCATGGTTTTAATCCCTCTTTCTTAAAACATCATTTAAAAAAGCCTGATGCTCCTGTTCTTGCTGCAAAAAAAATCTCATCTATTAGTATTCCCGGCAAGGATACTGAAAAAATCGTACCAAGACCAATCATAGATTAAACATATTTAATGAAGCTGTCTCGCGGTTTCGATATGGATATCCGTTATTTGCGGATTTGTTTCCGTTTCTATCTATCCTTTAGGGAAGAGATATGTTTCTTCATTCCTGCAAAATAAAGATTTTCAAAATATGAGATTCTTCTTTCGCAAGCTGAATATATACTCTTCCTGTACTGCGAAACAGAGCGCTCCTATCAATATAAGAAACAATGTACTTCTTAATAAAATCCATTGCTTTATTGCCGACCTCATCACGAATCCCTTCCATATTCTTGCAGTAGGAAATCTCTAAAAATTAATTCCCAGCATTATATTTTGCGATTCAACGGCGAAAAAAAAATGAAATCAGAGCGGCGAATCGCATTCCTGCCTCAAATTTCATATATTTATGGGGCTGGAAGCCCCAAAATTGCGGGCGTTTCCCGCAAAAGGGTACAGTTATCCCGTGACAGCCGCCTTTCGGCTTAAAAAGGAGTAGCGACAAAGGTTGTAAACCAAGTTTGTCAGCCCGATATTGAACGCGGCTCGCTCAATGCCTATGGAGCGCACCGTAATACCATGCATGGACATGGTCATGAAAGCAAACACGTGTTCGATACGACAGCGAATTTTTGACTTACGACGGTTATTCTCTTTCTGTTCCTCGGTCAAGGGCTTGTTGCGGCAGCCTTTCTCGCACACCTCGTTACGGACGTGCTTCGGT
>CALXAO010000058.1 GCA_944386295.1 uncultured Clostridia bacterium
ATGTATCAAGCAGTCCGTTAAATTCGGAATTTGCTTTTTTCATAAAATCATTCATACGAACAATGTGTAAGAGTTCGTTTATTGCTCTTCGCAATTCTCTTTCTGTGTCAGTCATTAGGAATTTCCTCGTATAATAAAGTAGTGGTTTTTAGAGTTCCTCTCCAAGAACTATGCTATACTGTAGAAGATGCTGTGGATTGGTTTGAATTTCCTACCGCTTGACGGTTAAAGAAAGGCTCCAACCGCAGCTCTTTACGGTATTGTTAATCAGTTAGATACCGCCCGACGGTTTATTTAGAACGAGGTTACAAGAGTAAAGTGTTCTGTGGATACATAGCATCACAATAAACTTATTGGGGGTATTTTTATGGTGTTTGTTGGAATTGATGTTGCAAAAGACAAGCACGACTGTTTCATCATTAATTCCGAAGGTGAGGTTCTCAAAGATGTTTTTACCATTGAGAACAGTAAACAAGGTTTTGAATTACTACTTCAAAGCATTAACACCTGTACAGGTGTCGGCGAAAAAATAAAGGTAGGACTTGAGGCAACCGGACATTACAATTACAATCTCTTAGGATTTCTTTTAGACAATGGTCTTCCCACCTATGTCATTAATCCCTTGCATACAAATCTTTACCGGAAAAGTCTTAGCCTGCGTAAAACTAAAACCGACCGTGTGGATGCAAAAACAATTGCTTCTATGCTAATGTCTGATGTGAGCCTCAAGCCCTACACAAACATAGCATACCACAGTTCCGAGTTAAAATCACTAACAAGATACAGATTTGACAAGGTTAAAGAAAGAGCCAAGCTCAAAAGTTCTATTTCAAGATTAGTAAATATCCTTTTCCCCGAATTAGAGAAACTTGTTCCAACATTACATATGGTTTCCATTTATGCCTTATTGAACGAATTTCCAAGTGCTAAGCATATTGCCGAAGCACATCTTACCAAATTAACAAACTTACTTTCTTCAGCCTCCAAAGGCAGATATAATCGTGATAAAGCTATTTTAATTCGTAATGCTGCCAAAAATTCAATTGGTGTATTTATGCCGGCTAAAGCCTTGGAACTCAAACATACTATTTGCTTAATACAAGAATTAACCAAAGAAATTGATGAGATTGAGTTTGCCATTAAAAACATAATGGATGTTATTAATTCACCTATTCCTACAATTAAAGGTTTGGGGCAAGACACAAGTGCTATGATTATTGCTGAAATTGGAGATTTCAATAATTTTGATTCTCCCGATAAAATTTTAGCTTTTGCAGGTCTTTCGCCCTCTACATATCAATCCGGTCAGCTTAACAATTGTTATGCTCATATGGAAAAGCGTGGCTCTCGTTATCTTCGTTATGCCTTTTTCAATGCAACAAAATCCGTTTGCAATTGGAATCCTGTTTTTGCTGAGTATCTTGATAAAAAGCGTTCCGAAGGCAAGCATTACAATGTTGCTATTTCTCATGCTGCCAAGAAATTAGTCCGTTTGATTTTTGCTATGCAGAAATCAGGTCAATCTTACAGATTGAATTAATTACCTTATTTACTTTTTAAAACTCGGCGTCTTTGACGTCAGCTTTGCTATACCCATTTTTAATTAATTCCAATTCACACCCCTTTACTGAAATTTAGACTTGACTTTTTATAGTTAGTCTTTCTTTTTTACATTCTGTTTTGCTGTTTCCATTCCGAAAAACCGGCAGGTCCGCTTTCGCATAATTCACCGCCCTGATGATTAAAAATCCAATCTGCAAGGTAATTCAGATATGCCTGTTCAGCGTCGGTTTCATCTTCATCGGCAATAAAAGCATCTTCTAAAAAAATCCGGCTTTGCTCCAGCCATCCCATTTCATTTTCAAGATAGGAAATCGGGCCATCGTCATTTTTTTGAAATGCTGTATCATCATCCACTTCAATCAATGCGATTATTTTTCTTCTCATATTTTTCCTCCAAATCAGGCAGGGAGAAAATCTAAAATTTCCCCCCACCATATTTATAACTTTTCCATTTTAATTATCTTCCATATAGCAAAACAACTCAAACGCACCGGGAACATACAGTTTCCCGTTTTCCGAGCACTTGAAAATATCAAATGTACTGTTGCCGGCAGCCGCATAAAATGCTTTATAATTGTAACGGTATTTTCGTGTTCTGCCCGCTATGTTATCAGCAGTAAAAAAGCCGATTTCCGTATCTGTACAGAGCTTTCGTGTTAGATATTTAAAATCACTGTTCTCCTTTTCGGAAAATAAACCGTATGGAGTGAAATGATAACCGCCATAGATAAATTCATCTTCTGCCGTCGATGTTGCTTTTTTATTGTATGTAACATTGGCAGCATTTTGTTTTTCCATATAAACACAACCTATTCATTAAAATTATCCGGCACTCTGAACCAGCGGTATTCTTCATAAGGTACTAAATCCTTTGAAACATCACAGCAGCTCACAAGCACATAATTTCCCTTATGTGAAAGCGCCTTTTCCGTTTCTTGGAGTTTAAAGCTGCCATACGGTCTGCGGTTAAGATAAAGTGCTCTTTCAATCTGCGGCAACAGCGGTTTCAAGCAATCAAGTATATAGCACTCACCGAGCACCAATTCAAGATACGCCTGCGCGCTGTATATCTTCCCGCTTTTCAGTACGCCTTTAGTTTTCTTTCTTCTCATTTTTAATTACTCCTATCAGTTTCTTTTAAAACATCCGATTTAGCATCAGAATCAAAACTTATCCCCATAAGCCAAAGCGCGTTTTTGGTAGCGTAGCATTCCTGCCAGTGTGCGCCTAACGCAATGCCGAGCAGCATTGAAGATAAACGCATACCTATAAATTTCGCACTGTCGCTGTCTTCGGGTATGCTGTCCTCGGTCGTTTTGTCGTCCGCCTTAACAAATTCAAGCAGCGTTTTAAGCTCCGCAACACTTAACCGCCTGTTCATTATTCGTACAGACCAGTATTCCGCATCCTCAAATGCGGCACAGCACACTGTTTTTTCCTTTAAAATCTTAGCTAAAGCCCTTTCTATGTAATGCGAA
>CALXAO010000059.1 GCA_944386295.1 uncultured Clostridia bacterium
GCTTCTCTTGAAATTGACGGCAATCTTTATTATGCACTTATGCCGGTTGAGGATAATGAAAACGGAGATTGTGTTATCTTAAAGCTGGAAGAAGATGAAAACGGAGACGAAATTCTTTCCACCATTGATGATGACGATGAATATGAACGTGTTGCAGATGTGTTCGACGATGAAATTTTCTCAAAAATTGATTACGATGAGGAAGAATAATCGGTAGCGATCTGCATATATTATGGATAGCTTCCCTTTAAAAAAAGAGAAAGCACTGAAATAAAGAAAAAATCCTGCCCCTCGCGTGATATGTCATAAATTAAACCTACAACCAATTCTTGGAGCCTTTACCTGATATGGGTATGCAGACCTCCCGACCGGTCCGGCTTATGTCACGACCGATCCCGGATGCTGGGAGCACAAAGTATCGGAGCGGGCACCCTACCTTGCATAATGCAGGGCATTAATTTTGACGTACACGGCTGGGTGGGTTTTCTTTTGTTCAATTAAAGAGAAAAAAGAATGAAAGTGCTATTGCGGCCTGACGGGTTCACTTTTGGCAAGGAATCGTTGCCGAGTGAACAAAGGAAATTTGCATGTTCTTTTTAGAAGGTTAAAAATAAAAAAAACAGCACCAGCTTGTAAGCTGGTGCTGTTTTTTTATTACATAAACTTAAGCTTCGTTCTTGCTGATATTGTTAACGTAGGTTTCGAAAGCGGTTGCTGCAATGGATTCATAACGTCCTGTGAATTTCACAACATTGTTTTTGCCTGTATCGATCATGTTGGAAATTTCGCCTTCCCAGTTGAAATAGAGATATCCCGGATCATAGGTGCGGGTATTCAGAATAATCTCAAGCATTTCAGCAGAATCTATATCGTTGCAGTATTCATAGCTGTACGTCTCGATCCATGCTGTACGTACGATATACTGAGAATGGAAACCGAAGAGCTCCATGAACTCACCCATCGTTTCGATGTGGGGAACGGAGGTAGGAACCGCATAGCAGTAAACATGGTTGTCAACATAGTGAGCATAGTTTTCCTGTGTTTCGCTGTAAAGCGGATACGGAAGGAGTCCGACGGACAAACCTTCGACATCTTTCATTCTTTCCAAAACATCCAAAACTTCAGAACCAAAAAGCGTTTTTCCGCTTGACACTGCTGTTTGAACATCACAATATCCAATGGTTTCAGCTTCTTCTATTGCCCAAACCTCGATTGCTTTTGTGACAACATCGCTCCACGCAGTTGTGTTATTAGCGAGTTCAAAAACAAATGCACCGTTATCATTGGTAACCATAGAAAGTCCAGATGCAGCATGCAAACCATGTGTTGCATGACCGGTTCTTACCCAGCCCATGATATCGCCTTCGGAATAATGGAGTTCAGAGTTACCGCTGTTTTCATGTGCGGCAGCTTTTGCCATTTCAACAAATTTGTCCATTGTCCACTTTTGGTCTCTGACAAGCTGATAAACATCTTCAGAGAAACCTGCATTGTCATATACGGTTTTGTTCATCATGATAGCATGAGTTGCACTGAAAGAAGAAAGGGCGAAATCGCCGAGAACCGTATACAGTGTCAGTGTTCCGTCACTTTTCTTGATACTATAAGTATCTACCCAGTTCTGATCCCACCACTCATTTTCGAAGTTGATTCCGAGATTGTAAAGATTGTATACATTTCCAGCTTCTGATGTGGATTTGGAACCGTATTTTATGGTATACATATCGTAGTTGTGCTGATTTCCCGTTACGTCTGCACTGATCAAAGTACCAACGTTATCGGTAGGGGTGGCTTCTACACGAATGGTACAATTATACAGTTCCGCCATGGTATCGTTGCGCAGACGCACTGCTACGCTGATAGGATCGGTACCGTCTGAATAGATTTCTTTGGAAGCATCCCAACCATCCTTGGAAGCGTCATCGGCAACGATAACAAAAGTATCTCCGCCAAAGTCAACATCTTCAAAACCATAGGGCTTTTCAAATCCGGTATAGGTTATAGATGTAGGTTCAGTGTCAGAGGAACTGTCTGTTGTTTCTCCGCTGCTTCCAGTGGTTTCACTGGGTTCTGTCGAATTTGTCGTATCTGATGTTCCGGAAGTGCTGGAAGTCGAAGTTCCGGTGGAACCGGTGGTTTCATCAGGATCTCCGCCACAGCCTGCCATCAGAAATACGACGAGAATCATTGCAAGAGACAAAACAATTGCTAAAATTCTCTTCATAAAAAAATCTCCTTTTTGCTTGAATTTTTAAATCGCTCGAAAAAAATCAGTAAAAAACATGAGACGAGCGTTTCTACCAAATAGTATAGCATTATATATTTATTTTGTCAATACTTATCGGCTGTTTCTGATAGATTTTCGTGATTATCTCTAAAAAAAGGCACAATTTTTGCTCGATCAGTCAATTGGTTTGTAGCATAATGAAATGCTATGAATTACCGGCGGAGCAACGAACTGATAAGAAGGTCGCTGTTCCGCCGATAGACAGGGGGTATCGACAGTCACTCCGTTTCAGCCAATGAAGAGGATTCTATATAACTGTGATAATTTTGAAGCTGACCGGGAGTCGAACCGAACACAATATAGTCGATTTCAACGGTATTGCCTGCTTTAATCAATGCTCTGCTGTCCAATCGATTGAAGTATTCGGCATATGCATCATAATCTGCCGCAGTTTCGCCTTCTTCAAATTTATTATTTAAATAAGCGTTGGCATAAGAACAGGTAGAGCCGAGAAGATGAAATCTTAAGCCGAACACATTGGCGTTTTGTTTCCATGTCCAGTTGTTCCCAGGTCCCTGACCAGGAAGAAGAACGCCTTTCCCAGAGGGATACGTTGCCGCATAGCAAAGGTCATAGATATAGGTTTCATATGTGTTTTTTTGTTTACCAATCGACATGACCATAAACTGTGTGGAAGCGTACGCTGTAGCGTTATTGAATTGTACAGCGATTTTATCATTCTCTGTTGGATTCAGAATGCGGATTTTCATATACTGATGATAACCGCGCCACTCCGATTCTTTTCCGACTCCGTTAAAGGTGAAGGGAAAGCCCGCCCATGTTCCATAACCTGAACGAAGTTCTTCTTCAAAATCATAGGAAATTAAATCGTCGAAGTTAACTGCAAAATCATTTAAAGCATAATAACATGTGTTTGTTCCACGTTGGAAATATTGTGCATCATCAAGGGTAGCAAATTCTCCCGCTGATTGGAACGTACCGTCTTTTTTTGCCGTAAGCTTCAGAGAATCTTCTGTAAATTCCACATTCAAAAATTCGTCGTTGTATGTCATAATTCCAACGATATAATCATGGGTAGTCATATTCTTATCTTCCGCATATGTCTTGGTTCCAAAGTCCAGTCTTGCAAAAAGGGGAAGTGTTGTGGAAAAAACGGAGGTGTTAGATTCCATCGGTTCGGCGCCGGACGTATCTTCCGGATTGCCTGTGATAATTTCCGAGGATGAGGTATCGTTTCCAGTTATGATGTCTGAAGTGCTTTCATCACGAGAGGAACTTGACGTACCGGGGCTTTCTGACGCTGTATCGGTGCTACTTATCTGTGTCGTGGAAGTTGTTTCATTTAAATTACCGGAACAGCCGGTCAGAGAAAGACACAATATAAGCAGACTAAGGGTAACAATCAGAAATTTTTTTATCATATTGGTTCCATTCCGTCGTCACATAAAAAGGACGACATTGCTAAAATAAATATCATGCGGATTCAACAATCAGGTAGCTTTATGCTTTTGACCTGGATTGTTTTTTAGTGCTTATCAATTAAAATGAAGTTGATTCTGTAAAAAATCGCAAAGCAATGGTTTGTTTTGCTGTTCCGCAATTTGAGTTTTTGCAATTGCTTCAGATGTTATACCTTTAAAACGATTGTAAATGTTTTCAAAAAGAAAAGACGCTTCAATAAGAAGCGTCTTTTTTAGTTTTTGAAAATTAACCTGCGAGAGAGGAATCCTCAAGATAGCTGGTATAGCCTTCGAGCTGCTCAATTGTGCATCCGAAGACGATATAGTCAACTTCTACATGGTCGCCGCGTTTGATGTTAATTCTCGTGTCTCCGTTGGTATCAGCTCCCTTAGGACCGGACGCACCAAGTAGGTGGAACTGGAGTGCAGAAATCTGAGAACTTGCAGACCATGCCCAGTTGCTTCCGCTGACAGCGCCATTGTTTCTGGCAAGATCTACGCAACCGATATAGTTGGAAGCAAAGCCCTGGGCAACATCACGACCTGCGCCGGCGAGGAACATAATGTCATATGTGTAAGTCTTCCACTCATTTGTCGGGGTTGTCGTGAGATTGGTTTCATCTTTCGTAGAAGGCGCGCCGCCCTGCAGATACATATAAGTAACTTTCTGTGTGGTGGCATAGCCAGGGTTCGTAGGATTCTTGAAGTCGAAAGAAATCATGTTGTTGCTTGTCGGATTCAGAATACGAATCTTCATGTACTGATACTGACCGATCCAGGATTTTCCGATGTTGCCGGTGTAGAGCGGATATCCGTTCCATGTACCCCAGCCCGGTTTAAGCATATCGTCGAACTCGTATGTAATAAGATCCTGGAAGCAGAGTGCAAATGCTGTGTTCGCAGAACTCTTCATGCTGTCATCATAATCCTTAGTTGCCCAAATGATGATGGTATCATCTGTGTATTCAATAGAAAGAGCGGTGGAATCGTATTCAAGAATACTGGTCAGATATTCGTGAGAGGTTTTTCCTTCAGCTTCCGCTTTGGTGTTGGTACCGAAGTCAAAACGTGCAAACACACCTAATGTGGTTCCGGTCGGAATTGTTGTTTCACTTTCCGTTCCACCAGCTGTTGTAGCAGTTGTTCCGGTTGTAGCGGTCGTTCCTGTTGTTCCAGTAGTTCCCGTCGTTCCGGTAGTACCAGTCGTTCCTGTTGTTCCTGTTGTTCCTGAGGAAGCTGTTGTTCCCGTGGCAGAGGTCGTTTCTGAGCTGCCAGGAGCTGCAGTGGTGGTTTCGTCGTCTCCGTCACAGCCGACCATAGCAAGTACAGCGAAGAGCATAACAGCTACCAGCAAGAGTGATAAAAGTCTCTTCATAAAAATAGAATCTCCTTTTTTAAAATTAAAGATTTTTCTTACCGTACAAGATATCGTCTGAAAATACCTCGCACCGTGATTACTGTTATTGTATCACCAAACTTGAATTTTGTCAATACCTATAAAAAAATAGTGCCTAAAAAACCGTTTGATTTTCGATAAATTTATGCCTTTTCATACTTTTTTTGTAAAAAATGTGTGAATATTCATCGCGAAAATGACACGAAAACAGACGGATATTCCATATCTAAAAAACAAGATATGCCGTATAGCGGAGAAATACAGAATACGTTTATGGCGATCAAAAATATAAAAAATATATTTTCGATAAATTGAAAAATAAAATTTTTCGGAAAATATTTTTCTATTATAAAATATGCACGTCCGACAGGGAAAATGACAAATATACAATAAAAAAGGAAGGCCGCCGCCTTCCTTTTTTATGATTATAGATAGTTTAATCTTCGTAATACGTTTCGTCATCAATGGGAGTCACGGTGACATAAATGAGCGGAT
>CALXAO010000060.1 GCA_944386295.1 uncultured Clostridia bacterium
AGGATGGGTATATTTTGTCAATGGAGAACGTACGTCTGTTGGCTGCGGTGAATATGTCTTAAAAGACGGAGATATCATTGAATGGAAGTATACCTGCAATCTTGGTGAGGATTTGAAATGATGTGGGAAAGGCGGAAAAATGAAATCCTTTGAGGCGTATAACCCAATTGTGCTTACCGCGTATTTTCTATCTGTAACGCTTGTTTTAATGTTTTGTCAAAATCCGATTTTCCTCCTTCTTTCTTTTTTGGGCGCGTTGTTGTATGTTTTGATACGAAACCAGGGAGAGAACGGCAAGCTGCATTTACATTATTTTCTGTTGTTTTTGCTTTTTGCTATCTTGAATCCGTTATTTTCGCACAATGGAAAAACCGTTCTATTTGTTATAAATGATACGTTGATTACGCTTGAAGCTGTTGTTTATGGGCTGGTAAGCGCAGGATGTGTGATAACCGTTTTGTATTGGTTTTATTCTTTTACCAAAATTATGACAAGGGATAAGCTGTTATATGTATTTGGTAAGCTGTCTCCCAAGTTATCCCTTGTGCTGTCCATGGGTCTTCGTTATGTTCCTCTTTTTGCGGACAAGACAATGCGAATTAAAAATGCGCAAAAGGCACTCGGGCTTTACAAAGAAGACAATATTTTGGATAAGTGTAGGGGGGATCTGCGCGTATTTTCCATTCTGCTTACCTGGGCGCTTGAAACTGGAATTATTACCTCCGACAGCATGCGTGCGAGAGGCTACGGCAAAGGCAAACGGACGCATTTTTCGATTTATAAATTTCATTCATGCGATTATACGTTATTGCTGCTGGTTGCTGTAATGCTTGTGTTTACTTTGCTTGGTATTGGGATCGGAAATATTGGGTTTGTTTTTTATCCCGGGATGGCTTGGGAAGATGTAAATATTTTCGGAATACTATCCTATATTTTTTACGGAGCATTGGCCGGACTCCCAACGTTAATTGAAACAGGGGACAGGATGAAATGGAAATACTTAATATCAAAAATTTGAATTTTACTTATCCGAAATGTACCGCCCCCTCTCTTCGTGATGTTTCATTTTCGATTGAGGACGGAGATTTTACAGTGCTTTGCGGTGCTACGGGCAGCGGAAAGACAACACTTTTGCGTCTTCTAAAGCATGAAATTGCACCTCATGGAGAGAAGAATGGGACTATTTTGTTTTTTGGTGAGGATATATCAGGTGTTGCATGCGAAAAGGTCGGTTTTGTAATGCAGAATCCTGATATGCAGATTGTTACGGATAAAGTATGGCACGAGCTTGCTTTCGGTTTGGAGAATATGGGCGTTTCTCAAAATAGCATTGCGAAACGAGTTGCGGAAATGGCTTCCTATTTTGGAATAGAGCATTGGTATGATCGGGATACCTCCACACTTTCAGGCGGCCAAAAGCAGCTTTTGAATCTTGCTGCCGTTATGGTAATGGATCCGATGCTGTTGATATTAGACGAGCCTACAAGTCAACTGGATCCTATTGCCGCTTCTTATTTTATTTCTACCCTCAAAAAAATTAATCTTGATTTTGGTATTACAATTATTATAATAGAACATAGACTTGAAGAATTAATTCCTATCTGCGATAGATTGTTGGTTATGGAAAACGGTTCGTTATTACAAAACGGGGGGCCAAAAGAAGTTTTGTCAAAGATGACGGCAGATAGTGGATTGATTCATTCTATTCCTACAGCGGCCAAGCTGTATCGCATGTTAGGAGGAACAGGCGACTGTCCTTTGACGGCAAGGGAGGGCCGCCGATGGATTAAAAGAAATTATTCCACGGAATGTAAGGGTTTAAAAATACCTGTCTATAAGCATAGCGATAAATCTGCGTTGGAGTTTAAAAATGTATATTTCCGTTATGCAAAGCATCTGCCTGATGTGTTGAAGAGCCTCGATCTTAACATTTTCGAGAATGAAATTTTTTGTATTCTTGGCGGAAACGGTTCCGGGAAAACGACTTCGCTTTCGTGTGCTGCGGGAATTCTTAAGCCGTATAGCGGGCAAATTCGTATTTTTGGTACAAAGCTCCAGGAGTATAAGAATCAAAGTCTGTATCGGAATTGTATTTCCTTATTGCCACAGGATATCACTTCTATATTTCTTTGCCATACAGTTTTTGAAGAACTTGCGGGAACGGATATTGAAATGTCGGATTTTCCGTTTGATTTATCTTATTTGCTGGATAAGCACCCTTATGATTTATCGGGAGGAGAACAGCAGCTTCTGGCGCTTGCCAAGGTCATAGCTGCAAAGCCGAAGCTCCTTTTGATGGACGAGCCTACAAAGGGGCTTGATGCCGAAAAAAAGACAGAAATGTTAAGAGTACTCCATGCCTTAAAGAAAAACGGTATAACGATTGTAATTGTGACCCACGACGTGGAATTTGCCGCAGCGGTTGCTGATCGGTGCGCGTTATTTTTTCGAGGAGAAGTGGTATCTGTTGGGGTACCCAATGAATTTTTTTCGGAGAACTGTTTTTATACAACTACTGCTGCCCGTATGACCAAAGGTGTTTTTCATAATACCGTTACGGTAGAACAGGTCGCATCTATGTGCTTACAAAATGGCAAAAAGGAGCGCTACTTATGATTGTCATTAAGAATCGCAGCCTCCGGACTGTTTTGAAATATCTTATTCCTTTTTTTTTCATACCGATTGCCGCTGTTTTTGGAACAAAACTGTTTACGACCCGTGCATATTTATTTGTTTCTTTTTTTGTAGCAATACTCACTGTTGTTTTATTTCTTTCCGGTTTTGAAACGAGGGAAGTTGGAACCCGTCGAATGGTCATTGTATCTGTAATGATTGCTCTCTGTATTGCAGGTCGTTTTATTCCTTTTTTTAAGCCAATTACTGCAATTACAATTTTAACTGCCGTTTATCTTGGCGGGGAGTCGGGATTTATGGTCGGTTCGTTTGCAGCCTTGCTTTCCAATTTCTATTTTGGGCAAGGGCCATGGACGCCCTTTCAGATGCTTGCCTGGGGGCTTATTGGCCTTTTTGCGGGCTATTTTTCGTCTCTGTTGAAAAAAAATCATATATTTCTTTTGATGTTTGGAGTATTGTCAGGCGTTGTTTACTCGTTTATTATGGATGTCTGGACCGTGCTTTGGTATGATGGAAAATTTCATTTAGCGCTTTATTTATCTGCAATTGTTTCGGCGTTGCCTCATATTTTGCTCTATGCGGCTTCCAACTTTATTTTTCTTTGGTTTATGGCAAAACCGTTTGGCGAAAAGCTGGAACGAATTCAGGTAAAATATGGGATTTAATCTTTAAGCATTAGATATTATTTTAGAATGTTTTTCAGATTAGGAATTCTTACAAAAATTTTATGTGCTGTTGACTGGATCATTTATGAAATTTTTGACGAATTAAATTAAGCCAATTTTACTTTCTAGATCGGTTTTATAATTTGCCTCTTTTTAATTTGAGAGTAGCAATTTAACAGGTTTGGCAGTCTGAATAATGGATATGTGACGTGTGGCAGGAATGAATGTAAAAAGTCGTTCTTGGAACCTACTGTGACGTTTAGCACCTGCAAAAATCCATGTCTGGAAAAGAAGCGCTGAAAAAATTCCCAAAGCGCAACATGTGATGTTCTTAGGGGAGAAAACCGAATAGAAAATTTAACAATGCTTGTTTTTCGGCTAAAAAGAGAGTGCTGTCCCCAACATACGATCAGTAATAACAGCTTTTTATTTCAGTCTGAATGCCGTATTTACAAACTTGAGCCGTCTGATACGCTGTCCCGTGTCAATCGCTTGGTATAGAAGCACATTTTATATTTCCTCACACTTTTTGCTCAGCTTTTTCCACATATGTTTGCCGCAGGGGATAGCGGTGAAAGAAAGCCTTTCTCCGTTCGGAAATAGGTGTCTGTGTTTGAGCGAGCCATCGCTTGTCTCAAACTCATCCAATGTCTATTTATCTGCTGTGTCTGATAGGAAAAAGAGTCATCAATCATCTTTTGTTCAGTTTTTGATATTGATCGGCTTTTAAGAATATTGGAAAACAAATTTTTCTTTTCGTCAAGCCGGTGCGTCCAGTGCGGCTTTACCTTTAGCGGAACGGGAGCATATTCCTGATATTCCGTCCAACGGTAAACGCCGCTGTCTTTTTCACAGAACGCTTCCGGCATCTGCTCCTCCCGCTCCATATACGCGACAAGGAACCGGTATAGGCTGTCGTGAGGTGATGGGGCATTCTTTTATGGCCCAGTCTGCCAGAAACATATCTGGCTGGATTTTTCCGGTCGGCAGGGCGCCATAGGATATAGCATCCGCTGTACTCCGGAGAGCGCGCCGTCAAACTGTTATATTGTAAGGAATGTATTTGCGGTAAAAACAAGGATAGAGCCACCGTCATTATGACTGTGGCTCTATCCTTGTTTTTTAGTATCCAGGTAATGGTTTTGCTCTTTTCGGAGCTCCACGAAGATGGCCTTTTGCTGTATTGCCAATAACCTTTGTGGGAACAGACACGGTGTAGATGGTCTGCTCTAACGATCCGCCTTAATAAAAAGCCTTTTCAGTCATCGCAGTTGATTGTTTCAAGCTGTGATACTGTAACAAAATAAAAGCCTCTGGCTTTAAGCTCAACAATGATCCTTTTCAGTGCCTTCACTGTTTGCGCGTTGTCGTCATGGAAAACAATAATATCTCCGTCTTGTATATTGTTGACAACGGTGGCGTATATTTTTTCCGAATTCGGATTTTCCCAGTCTCCGCTGTCAAGTGTCCACAACATAAGAGGAAGGTCGATGGCGCCCTCAACTTCTTCTGTATATCTGCCATAAGGAGGACGGACATATTTGATGGAATAGTCCGGCAGAATCTTTTGCAGTTCTGCTTCTGTTTTTGTGATTTCCACTTGTATTTGCCCTCTGTCCAGTCTTGTGAGATCGGGATGAGAGAAAGTGTGGCTTCCAATTTCATGCCCGCTGGCCGCAATCTCTTTAATCAGCAGCTCATTTCCGTCAAACTTTTCCCCAATCAGGAAGAAGGTGGCAGGGACCTGCTGTTCGTATAAAATATCCAGCACTTGCGGAGTATGGTCGGGATTCGGGCCGTCATCAAAAGTTATGGCGACGGCAGGCCGTGTACGGTCTATTTGTACCGGTATCGCTTTTCTGTAGACACGGTGATAAATTCCGGTTAAAAGTCCGGCAACAACCAATGCGATTGTGAAACCTATACATATGCTGAACAATAAATTTTTGCGCTTCATTTCCACCCCTCTTTTCTATGCAGCAGACCGGTCAAATAGCCATGCAAAGCCGCGGTGCTCTGAATCGTTTGGAAAAACAAAAGGAAACACAAAAATCCCCAAGCGCTGTTTTGAAATGGTATTTTCAGCTTTTTCTGATAGAGGTACATACTGAAAAAAGCAGGACACAAACGGCCACCGTAAAAAGGGTAAGAAATCCCGCCAGATAATAATACCCTGCTAACGCAAAGATAACTCCCGGAATGAATCCAAACAAAAAAGCAAGGTCGATATAAATAATGGAAAGATTCAAAAAAGTAAAATACCGGGAAAAAGCGGTGCCCTGCTTCCAGGGAGGAACCGCCGACAATCCTTCCAGCATTCCGATTGCCCAACGTTTTCGTTGGCTATATAAACCGTCCAACGTTTCCGGAACTGTAGTATAGCCCACGGCTCCCGGCTCATAGGAGGAGGGAAGTCCTTGCTGGAGCAGCTGATAGGTTAATACAATGTCTTCGCCTAACGTATCTTTCCAACCGCCGATTTTTCGAACCTCCTCCGTCTGATATGCGCTGAACGCCCCCTGGGCCACCAATGTGGAACGGCAGCTGCCCTGAAAGCGTTTGATGGCGGCGATGCTGAGCAGGTAATCATAGTTTTGCATCTTGGCAGTCAGAGAAGCTTTTGCATTCTGAACAAACAGGTTCCCAGCAACACAAGCGCTTCTACATGAAACAATGTGATTCATGATTTTTTGCACGGCTTGCTTATCCAGGCAGGTATCCGCATCTACTGTGATAAAATGAGGTGTGCAAACCAACTCTAAGCCCGCATTCAGAGCATGAGCCTTACCTGGTTGACCGCAATAAATGTATTCTACCGAACAGTTTGCGAATCCGGCCGCTTGCATCCTCATAATTTCCTGTTTGGTGCAGTCGTTGGATGCATTGTCCACAACAAGCAGGCGGATAGGCCCCTTGTACTCCTGGCTCGCTATCGATTGAATGGATTGGGCAATAGTTTTTTCTTCGTTATGCGCACACATAATAATGGTGGTAGCTTCTTGTGTGTCGGGATATTCTTTTAATTTCCAGTGCAGCAGATTGGAAAAAAACATTGTGCTCATCAAAAATCCCGGTAGCAAGGCAATGCCAATAATTACCCACCAAACGTAAATGTCTGGGAAAATATAAGAAATTTCCTGTGCCCAGCCGATTGCAAAGAATACTGAAACGGCAAGCTACAGTCCTCCCAGACAAATTGAAAGAATAAATTTTGCTTTCAAGATATCACCTCTTTTCCAACGTATGCAAGTACAGGAAAAGTGGTGAGGTTATTTGTTGGAAATACCATTAGCTGAATCTCTAAGGTTTGGACAACAATGGTATTTTGCTATAAAGCCAGTATTCATGCGGATTTGCGATTTTTTCATTTTTCAATTCTTAAATCAGCAAAAAAATAAAACGGGCAGATTTGAACCCCCGTTTCTGATTTCGTATGTGCCGCGAAAGCACTTATCTCCTAAATATTTTCTCACATCGCTGATTTTGGCTAAGGGGCTGTCCGCAGTAGCCTGAAAGGAGGAAATGGTATTTTCCATTACCTTTTGCATTGCGCTGTTGCTGGTTATATCCGTTCATTGCCTGGGCAATTTTAATTTTAAGTGGCGTGTAACCGTCGAATCCCATGCGGCTTGCAAAATTAATGATACGCCAGCCTCTTTTCGGTTACAGACATCGAAAAATAGTTTTTTGGGATTTCATACAATGCGTTGTTTTCCGTGTAAACTTCTTAGTTGTTAAGAAATACTCATTAATATATTTATATTTGAAGTATAACTCATGTTCTTTCTTTTTTTCAATAAAAAATATTCAATTTTTCTGTGAACTTTTGTAAAGCGCGCTCCTCTTGACAAGAGGAAAGAATTATGATAAACTTACATTAACTACTGCTAAAGAAGGACATAAAATGGATTGGACGTCTTGTCGGTTTTGTCCCAGGGAATGCGGTGTGGATCGAACGAAAGGAAAAGGGGCTTGCGGCTGCGGTGTAGATCTCCGGGTCGCTCGGGCTGGTCTGCATTTTGGGGAAGAACCCTGTATCAGCGGCACGCAGGGATCCGGGACTGTGTTTTTTTCCGGTTGTTCTCTTGGATGCTGTTTTTGTCAGAATGCGCCTGTCAGTTGCGGAGAGCGGGGAATTAGAATTCCAACAGATAGGCTTTCCGAAATTTTTCTGGAATTGCAGACACAGGGAGCCCACAATATTAATTTAGTAACGCCATCTCACTTCCTGCCACATATTGTGGATGCTTTGTCTGCAGTCCATTCCCGATTGCGGATTCCGGTGGTTTACAATACCGGAGGGTACGAACGGGTGGAATCCCTGCGAAAGCTGGATGGATTGGTACAGGTATATCTTCCAGATCTGAAATATTTCAGTACCGCACTTTCCGCCCGGTATTCCGGGGCTGCAGATTATTTTACCCATGCGATTCTCGCACTGAGGGAAATGTATCGTCAAACTGGATCTGTTGTCTTTAACGAAAATGGAATGCTGTGTCAGGGCGTTCTGGTTCGCCATTTGGTGCTGCCCGGGTGTCGGTGGGATAGTGTTGCGCTTTTGGAACATTTAGCACGGCTGTTTCCGACGAAAGAAATCCGGCTCAGCCTGATGGCTCAATATACGCCTTGTTACCATGCTTCGAATTTTCCCGAAATCAACCGAAAACTCTGGACTGCAGAGTATCAGACAGTTGCAGCGGCAGCTGTTCGGTTGGGTTTTGAGGGATACCTGCAGGACCGGGCGTCGGCGTCCCTGAAAATGACCCCAAAATTTGACGGTAGCGGCGTTTTGAACTCTTGACAATTTCCTTCCCGTATAGTATAATGAAACCGAAATTGATATTTGGAAATGGAGTGTGTTTCAATGAATCCCTGGCATAATTACGATCAGGAACGGATTACCAGCGAAAAATTTGTCGCTGTAATTGAAATTCCCAAAGGCGGAAAGAAAAAATACGAGCTGGACAAGAAAACCGGACTGTTGATTCTGGATAGAGTTCTCTTTACCTCTACTCATTATCCGGCTAATTACGGCTTTATTCCTTTGACTCTGTCCCAGGACCAGGATCCACTGGACGTTCTTGTGCTTTGTCAGGAATGTTTGGATCCGATGACTACAGTAAACTGCTATCCTATCGGCGTTCTAAAAATGGTAGACGACAATGAGGTAGACGAAAAAATTATTGCTATTCCTTTCGGAGATCCTTCGCTGAATATGTATACAGATATTTCTATGCTTCCAGCCCACCAGTTCCACGAAATTAAACACTTTTTTGAAGTTTACAAATATCTGGAGGGAAAGGTAACTACTGTGGAGGAAATTTGTGGTCGGGATGTCGCTATTGCTGTAATTGAGGAAAACCTGGCCCGGTATCAGCGGATTTTTGGAAAAGAGGATATGGTAAAATGAATCGCTATGTTTTAGGCTTGGATTTCGGAACTTTGTCGGGGCGCGCGCTGCTGGTAGATGTGGCTACCGGGGAGGAAGTTTCCTGTGGAGTGGAAAATTATGCCCACGGAGTGCTTTGCCAGACTTTGCCTGACGGAACCGTGCTTCCGCCAGAATGCGCATTACAACATCCGGGCGATTATCTGGAGGTGCTGGGCCAAGTGGTTCGCCGTGTGCTGGACGAATCGGGGATTCAGCCGGAGCAGATTATAGGGATTGGTATGGATTTTACGGCCTGTACGCTTCTTCCTGTAGACCGACAGGGGCAGCCACTGTGTTTCCGTCCGGAATTTGCTTCCCGTTCGCATGCATATGTTTCTCTTTGGAAAGATCATACGGCACGCCGTTACACTGAAAAAATTCAGAAGATTGCAGAAGAAACCGATCCAGATTGCCTCATTCCTTATGGGGGACGGATGTTTGAGGAATGGATGATTCCAAAATGTTACGGAATATTGCAGGAAGATCCAGAAATTTATGACGCTGCCTGGCGGATTATGGAAGCCGGAAACTGGTTGATTTATCTGTTGACCGGCCGGGAGGTTGTTAGCCCTTACACTGCATCTTTTAAGGCTATGTGGCAGCCGGGACGAGGATATCCGTCGAATGCTTTTTTTCGTGCTTTGGATCCTCGGATGGCAGATTTTGTAAACGAAAAACTGGGCGGTGCTGACATTGTCTATCAAGAGAGCATTCGAGCCGGCGTGTTGTCTGAAGCCGGGGCGGCATTGGTTGGGCTTTGTCCTGGTACACCGGTGGCGATTCCTCTGACGGATGCCCACGCAGCCCTACCCGGGGCTGGAATTACCCAGCCAGGAAAATTAATGCTGATTATGGGAACTTCTTTTTGTCATATTATGCTTTCTGAAAAATTCTGTTCAGTTCCTGGAATGATGGGAATTATCCGAGATGGCTTAATTCAGGGATATTATTGCTATGAAGGTGGACAAACTAGTGGGGGAGATCACCTGGATTGGTTTGTGAATACCTGCATTCCTGAGGCGTATAAGCAGGAAGCCTCCCGCCGGGGAATTTCGGTGCATCAGTTGCTGCGTGACAAGGTAATTGGTCAACAGCCTGGACAGTCCGGCCTATTGGCTTTAGACTGGTTCAATGGAAATCGGAGCATTCTTTTGGATTCCAATCTCAGTGGTTTGATTCTTGGTTGTACTTTGACGACACTCCCTGAGGAAATTTACCGAGCATTGGTGGAAGCCTCTGTGTTTGGTACAAGACGGATTGTCGACGCTTTGACAGAACATGGTGTAGAGATCGAATGCCTATGTGCCGCCGGTGGAATTGCTCGAAAGGACGAAATGATGATGCAGATTTTGGCGGACGTTGTCAATCGTCCTGTTCAGATTGCCGGTTCCCATCAAGCTCCGGCCTTGGGTGCGGCTGTTTTTGCTGCTGTTGCTGCCGGACGGGATAACGGCGGATATGAGAGCATTGAAACTGCCGCTGCCGCTTTGGGGCGTCTGTCTTCCGTAACGTATCTGCCTGACCCGCGCCGTGCGGTCCAATATAACCGCCTTTATAATGAATATCGGAAACTGTATGATTATTTTGGAACCGGACAGAATAATGTGATGAAAGAACTGAAAAAAATTCAGGAGGAAGCATTGCATGAGTGAGCATATTTATACGATTCCCATCAATGATCATTTTGGAAAAGCTGATGGGTGCGCGTTGTGTTCTCTTTTTAATATGCTGGAACGGAATGAAATTGAACGGATTACCGGGGCTGCGATGATGGAACCGGATGTCAGAATTCAGACGAATCGATTCGGATTTTGTGAGCGGCATTTTGGAAAAATGCTTCTAGTGGGAAAGCGTCTGCCGGTGGCTTTAATTCTTCAATCCCATTTCGAGATTATCCGTGGGGAGTTAGAGCGGAAGAAGCCAGAGGGACAGGGGAAATATCTTCAGGAGCTGGAGAATTCTTGTTATGTATGCGGTCGAATTCAGGAACAGATGGACAGTCTGTACGGAAATTTGTTTTGGTTATGGAGCAACGACCGCGCTTTCCAGGAAAGGTTTCGTGCACAACCGTATTTCTGTTTTCCCCATTATCGGGAACTGCTTTTTTACGGACAGAAGCATCTTTCAAAAAAAGACTATCGAATATTTTGCGCGGAGGTCTGGAGCATCGAAACCAGTTATCTGGAAACTCTCAGCGGCGATATTGATTGGTTTTGCAAAAAGTTTGATTATCGGTTTGCTAAAGAGGACTGGAAGAACAGCAAAGATGCTATTGAACGCGCTGTTTACACACTGACGGGACATATGCCGGAATTTCGCAGTGAGATAAGTACTACGATTTGATGGATAAAAATGACAATATTATGAAACCTATTGACAGAACCCTATTTTATATAGTATAATAATCAATATGATTTTAGCGTGATAATGTGTTTTGAGGTGAAACAATATGGCATTGGATACGGTAAAAATGATTTTTTCCAATCGTTATGGGGTGTCAAAAGAGGAACTGACTGAAGATAGCCTGATTACCGACCTGTGTACTGATTCTTTGGAAATTTTGGAGCTTTTGATGTATATTGAGGATGAGTTTGATATGACATTTCCGGATGATGTGGCACAGGAATTTAAGACACTTGGAGATATTGCAGAGTATCTGTCCCGAAATGTTGACGAGGCCGTGTTGGCCGAACTGCGCAAGAAAATTGAGGGAAAAGCCTGAATGATCAGTGCTGCCCGTCCGCCGCAGTCCGGAGGACGGGATTTTATTTTCCAAAAGGAGCCTATATGCGCATTCTTGCAATTGATTACGGTCTGGCGCGGACCGGTGTTGCAGTTTCTGATCCGACAGGACGGATAGCGTCACCGGTAGCGGTTTTGGGGTCCCGGAATCCGGAGCAGCTTTTGAACGAGCTTCTCGAGCTCATTCGGAATTATGCACCGGAACGTGTTCTTTTGGGATATCCCTCCCGAACCGACGGACAGTCCAGTTTAATGTGTCAACGGGTAAATGCTTTTGGCGATCTTATTTTTGAGCGTTCCGGAATACGACCGGTGTTTTGGGATGAAAAATATACTACGGTTCTTGCTTCCCGTTTGCTGCACGAAGGTGGGCAAAACACCCGGAAGCAGCGTGGAAAAATTGATGCCGCTGCTGCAGCGGTTCTATTGCAGGAATATTTGGATGCGCATCCGCAGCAGGAAAATTAGGGGAAATTAAGGGAGAGTGAAACGGAAAATGATCAACGTAGCGGTTTTAGGCTATGGGACCGTTGGATCCGGTGTAGTGGAATTGTTGTTTAAAAACAATCGTCTTTTTGCTTCAAAAACCGGGCAACCGGTAGCTGTGAAATATATTCTAGATATCCGTTCCTTTCCGGGCGATCGGTATGAGTCCCTTTTAGTACGGGATATTGAGACGGTTTTACGGGATCCGGAAATTAACGTGGTGGTAGAAACTATTGGCGGTGCCGGGGTTGCTTATGAATTTACCCGACGGGCTCTGCAGGCAGGAAAGAATGTTGTAACCTCGAACAAGGAGCTGGTAAATGAAAAAGGACCTGAACTTCTTGCGCTGGCTCGGGAAAACGGGGTTCGGTACTTATTTGAAGCTTCCGTCGGTGGAGGAATTCCGGTGATTCTTCCAATGATGTCTGGGTTGGGGGCGAATGAGATTCACCGGATCGTGGGAATCCTTAACGGGACGACTAATTATATTTTAACAAAAATGAAAAATGACGGAATGTCTTTTGAAGACGCTTTGGGGAGAGCACAACAGTTTGGCTATGCGGAAGCAAATCCATCCGCTGATATAGACGGTTTGGATACTTGCCGGAAACTTTGCATTTTAGCTTCTTTATCCTTTGGAAAATATGTGCATGCTGACCGTGTCAGGCCCGAAGGTATTCGCGGGGTGACGCCGGAGTTAATGACTCTTGCGGAACAGCAGGGGTATCGAATCAAACTTATTGGCAGCGCACAGCGGTTGCCGGATGGTATCGTAGAAATGTTTGTCGGGCCCGCGGCGGTTCCCGCAAGTCATCCCCTGGCCAATATTGAAGATGTGTTCAATGGAATTCTTGTGTCCGGCGATGCTACCGGTGATGTTCTTTTTTACGGCAAGGGCGCAGGAAAAATGCCAACGGCCAGTGCGGTTTGTTCCGATATTATCGAATGTTCTAAGCCGTTATGTGAAAGTATTCTTTGGGATGTGACCGACAATGATTTTGTTCGTTCCCCAGCGCCCGGTCGGTTTGAATATTTGGAGGGTACGAACATTCCGATCGTAATGTCGATATAATAGATATTAGAACTGTGATGGAAAGAAATGAGGATGCAAAACCATGGGAACGATTGTTCAAAAATTTGGAGGATCGTCGGTTGCGGATAAAGAAGGCCTGTTCCGTGTTGCCCGTATTATAACCCGAACCTACGATCAGGGAAACAATGTAGTTGTCGTTGTTTCCGCACAAGGGGATACCACTGATGACTTGATTGAAAAAGCAAGAGAGATTACCTCCTCACCTTCTCGCCGTGAAATGGATATGCTGTTAACTACAGGAGAGCAAATTTCCTGTTCACTGTTGGCTATGACCATTCAGGAACTTGGGTATCCTTCCATTTCCCTGACGGCTTGGCAGATTCCGATTTCCTCGGACAGTAATTATTCCAATGCTCGAATTAAAAAGATTTCTGCCGAACGGCTAAACCGTGAATTGGATCAGCGAAAAATTGTGGTAGTAGCCGGGTTTCAGGGAATTAATAAATACGATGACATTGCTACGCTCGGACGGGGAGGCTCTGATACGACGGCGGTGGCTCTTGCAGCAACACTGAAAGCTGATCTGTGTCAAATTTTTACCGATGTAGATGGCGTTTATACTGCGGATCCCCGGATTGTTCCGAACGCAAAAAAGTTGCCTGAGATTTCCTATGATGAAATGCTGGAACTTGCAACTTTAGGTGCGCAAGTGTTACATAACCGTTCGGTTGAAATGGCGAAAAAATATAATGTCAATCTGGAAGTTGTATCGAGTTTTCGGGATTTGCCTGGGACTACGGTGAAGGAGGAAGTTATCGTTATGGAAAAAATGTTAATCAGTGGTGTTGCAAAGGATGACCATGTGGCCCGTATTTCTTTGATCGGTTTACCGGATGTTCCTGGAATCGCATTTAAGTTGTTTGGACTTTTGGGAAAAAAGAATATTAATGTTGACTTAATTCTTCAGTCGGTTGGTCGGGATGGAACAAAGGATATTTCTTTTACGGTCTCTTCGGATAATCTGGAAGATGCTATGCAATTGTTGAAGGAAAAATATCCTGACAAAACGATAGAGTTTAACGATAACGTATCCAAGGTTTCTATTGTCGGCGGTGGAATGCAATCCAATGCCGGTGTGGCGGCGAAAATGTTTGAAGCGCTTTATAACGCTGGAATCAACATTAATATGATTTCTACCAGTGACATTAAAATTTCTGTTTTGATTGATCGGGAATACAGCAAACAGGCGGTTCAGTGCATTCACGAAATGTTTTTCCACGATTAAGCAACACTATGTGACACATAAACTTTCCGTAATTTGGTTAATGCAATAGAGATAAATGGACAGCACTGCCTTTTGACAGTGCTGTCCATTTAATTTAGCAATGCAATACCAAGATTTAGATACCCGGCAAATGTGACCCACAAAAGATAAGGAATCTGTAGCAAAGCCGCAGTTTTATCTATCGTTTTGAACTGCGAGAGCATAACGGCAATCAGAATCCAAAGCAGGATCAGCCAGATGAAAGAGAACAGGAAGTCTTCCGTTCGAAAAAAGAAAATTGGCCAGAGGAAATTTACTGCCAGCTGAATTCCGTACACGGTCAAAGCTGTTTTTCTTGACTTTGCACCGGATACAACAACCCGATAGCAGGAAATTCCCATGAGTAGATACAGTACCGACCAAACCACTGGGAACAGCCAAGATGGCGGCGACAGTGGCGGTTTTGTTAACCTGGCATATTGATCCATGCTGTTCATAATAGCCAATGCTGCTGCCCCTCCGACACACAGGGGGATTAAAAGACTGATGCAAAGTGGTTTCCATTCAATTCGCTTCATTTTATCACCTCCGAAGAAAAAATTCTTCTTGGTGTAGTATATTCTATAAAGGGAAATTTATGAAAGGAAATCCGAATTTTGTAAAATTTGATTATAGAATTGGGCAAAAGCCTCGTCTGGTTTTTCTTTTTGGATTCTACGACAGTTTCCATCTGGATCCGGCAAAAAACAATTGGTTCCGTCTTCCCCAATAACCACAGTCTCTGGTTGAGACAGAGAGAACCATTCTCCTTCTCCCTCGAACGCAAACTGGACTGCTGTTAAGTCAAAGGATGCACGCCGGAGCGATTTTGTACAATTTGTCTGTCCTGCTGTTAAATATAGCTGATATGCTTCCCAATAAGGATCCTGCTGAGTCTGACGGACTGGCGCATCATAACCGGAAATAATTGTATTTCCAACATCATAGTCTGAAAGAAATATCGGAACCGGGCAAAGCCGAAAAAAAACGGTTGCCGCAGCGGTATCTCCGTAAATATTAAATTCGCGTCCCTGAGGATACTTACATGCCATGGAAACGACTGCTGAGACTTTTTGCTTAAACAGCGCTATTCCGCTTTGCGGAATAATTTCGTCTGGTTGACTTTGCAACAGCTGTGCCAGTGTAGAATATGTGCCGATGGTAATGAATATCGCTCCTTTATTGCAACACTGCGTCAGCACTCTTCTGTATACAGTAACTGCGTCGGGAAAGGTCCCAGGACGAATTTCGGGTGCAAATTTTTCAGCCAGGCGAAAATTGTACCGTTTGGTTTCTTCGCCGCAGAGAATACCTTTCTGTTTATTCTCACCATATTGAATCCCGGTCAATCCTCGATGTTCGGCCAGGAGCTTTGCGGCAATTGTTCCGTAGGGATTTGATGTGCAGTTGACAATAGCCCGAACTGTTGCTCCCAGCCTTTGAACATAATCGGCCAAAACAGCGATAGCTCCAACATCGTCACAGTCGGGGCCAATATCGGTATCCAAAAAAATGTCCTGTTTGACTTTTTTCAGCGGTGTAAACTGTTTCATTTTTTGTCTCCTTTATAAATCTGAAAATAGATGATGAAAATAGGTTTCCGGTTGTTCTAAAAATGCTTTGACCAACTGATAATGTCGGGTTTCCCGGTAATCTTTTGTTTGGATAGCGTCTTCTGTCAATTCAATTACTTGTGCGCCAGGAAAGGTTAACAGCATCGGGGAATGAGTTGCAATAATAAACTGGGACTTTTTTTGAAGTAGCAGATGTATTTGTCGCATGAGAACTAATAGATTATCCGGTGAGAGGGCTGCTTCCGGCTCGTCCAGCAGATACAGTCCGTTTCCTCCAAATCGGTTTTGTATCAGTGCCAAAAAACTTTCCCCATGGGATTGCCTGTGAAGGGAAACGCCACCGTAACTCTGAATAACCTTTGGAGCAAAAGACGGTTCTCTGTCCATCTGGTCAATATTTGTTGCAACATTATAAAAGCTTTCTGCACGCAAAAAAAATCCGTCTTGAAAATGTTGCCGGCGAGGAACCCGCAAATATTGATAGAGGGAGGCGTGGGTGTCTTCCGTAGAAAAACAGAAATTCTTGGTTTCGCCCTCCGGATTGAATCCGAGAGCTATCGCAATCCCTTCCAGCAGAGTTGATTTCCCTGTACTGTTTTCTCCCACCAGAAAGGTTATATCCTCAGTAAATTCCAGCGACCCCTGCTTTTGCAGGTTTTGGACAACCGGAAGCTTTGCAAAATAGGAATCTTCTGGAAGCGTTTTTTCTAAATGTATTCCGGTTACGTATTGAGGCAAATACATTTCTCCTTATCGTTTTATGTTAAGTAAATTTTTTATTGATTTGATAGACGGAAATCTTCTTTTACCTTCTTGCAGGTGTTTATAGAAGCGAGAAAAAACTATATTTTCAAGGTTTTCCCATTTCTACTTGTAATTCTGATATCGCCGTTGCGCAGTGTCATTATGTTCACAAAGGCTGTTAAAAACGTCTCCTTATTTTACGCATAGACCTGCAAATAAAGGTTTTACAGGCATAAAACTAGTATTATTTATATCTTTTCCAACGAAAACGTTCTTTAACTGCATAGCATTTCAAATTAATCTACTATTTGTTTAAATTATTCCTTTGCGAAAAGCTCCGTAGCAAGCATAAGAAAAGGGTACTCTTTCCGTAAAATCACTCGTTTCCGTCTATAAAAGAAAGAGAAAGGTGCTTGTTGGGAATATCCAAAATCCGCACCAAACTGGAATTTATGCGTTGATAACAAAATCATAAATCTCATTCACAATGCTTTCTTTATCTTTATCAAATGTAATACAAACTTCATTTAATATATTCGAAAAGTCTTTTTCTCGCCACCATCTACGCATTTCTTCCTCGCCAAAATCACTACGGTTAGGCTTTGTTTGATGACGCTTTAAGGTTTCCTCAAATGGCAAATCAAAATAGTAAGCATATACTCTTGTATCATATAATTGAACTGCCAATTGAAATAATGATTGATACCAATCTGCATACATAATTCCTTCTAAAATAACTACTTCGCTATGTTTATTGCCATATGACAGAAGCTCTTTCATGAGTGGTATTGCTAATGTGTTTTTCCCATCTTTAACCTTCAACATATCTCTTCTAATCATATCCTGTGAGATAAGCATTGTATTTCTACCAAATCTCTTTTGCAATTCTTTTGCAATAGTAGTTTTTCCACTACCCGAATTTCCTCTAAGTATAATCAGTTTTTTCATTCTCTTACTCTACTAAATTTTTATATTATAGCATCCATATATAGATTTTTCTATTACTCATTTGTACGAAGTAGCATAGAGCCTGCCATCCTCATCAACAGTCAAGATAAACGGCGCCTATCTCTGCTTATGTGGACAAACAGCGGAACGAAAGTAATGAGTGCTTTCGCCCCCGTATAATATGTTTTTTCTTATATCTGCCCATATCGTTTTATATTGCCACAGGGAATCTGGGCACCATTTGGGCACCAAGCGTCAAAAATCGTTGTCGTTTTGAATGTCTTAATCTGCAAAAAGTCAGTATTTACACGGACTTTCGCAGTTCAAGACTTTTCAATAGTAAAAATTCAAATACTATTTTTTATTGTGTACAAAGACGGTGTTTTTATCAATAGAGCAAGCTGTTTTTCTTATTGGACAGTTTTAGCATTTCAAATATTGCATGCCTATTTATTATGGCTGTTTTTTCGGTTAAATGAACCATTTATATCGCAGGCGTGAATAAATTAACCTTGCCCGAAATGTATACATATACTAGTAACAACAAAGAAACGAGGTACACAGTAATGAATTATTTCAGCGAATTTAGTTCTGTTTTTCGTCGCCGGGCGGATGCCGTAGCAAGAATTAACGGCAGTGAAATGTATCAAAATATCCATGGGAAAGTGCTGTTTTATACAGTTCGCGTTGGCGTAATCGTTCGATCAATCATCACAGGCTTGCCAAAAGGTACTAAACCTTGCGGCAGTCCTATATTCGCGTTTCATATTCACAGTGGTGGACGGTGCGACGGAAATGAAAACGATGCGTTTGCAAATGCCGCCGGGCATTATAACCCGCAAAACTGTCCACACCCGTATCATGCAGGTGATTTACTTCCATTGTTTGGAGCAAACGGCAATGCTTTTTCCGCATTTCTGACTGACCGGTTTCGTGTGTCCGAAATTATCGGAAAAACAGTTATAATTCATTCATCTTTCGACGATTTTACTACTCAGCCATCCGGTAATGCCGGAGAAAAAATTGCTTGCGGTGTAATTATGCCTAATGTTCGATAACAAAAAACAAATGAATATTTTTATTTTATCAGAAAAAGAAAGAATTGTCAATATGTTTTTCCCATATATAATTTCTGCAAACTGACAAAATTTGAAGAAGAATTTTTGGCCAAAATTTTATATAATGCAAAAATTAAATCATTGGTTCGACCGGCAAAACTGTAAAGGTATTTTAGGATATTAGATTCTATAACCAAGCTTGTTGTGACGGTTTTTGCCACTTCTATTTAAGTATATTGAACGACATTGACCCCCCCATGCTGTAGAGAATGTTCCTGTTTGTTCAGGATTTTAACAAATTAGGCGAATCGGATAATAGAAATCGAATATTGAAACGCTCACTTAACAAATTCGCAAGTTTTTTGTTTTTTCTAAATTCCAACAAAAGTAAGAAACGCTGGAAAAAATTGATTTTACAATGCTTCCAGCGTTGTTCATGGCGTCCCTGCCCGGATTCGAACCGGGGGCGTTTCGCTTAGGAGAAGCCCCCGAGGGGCATTTTCGACTCCCTACAAATCCCCGAAAGTCCTTGATTTTACTGGCTTTTCCGAGGTTTTGCTGTCAATAAATTCTCGTCCAAAACCTGCTAATTTTTCGTGGTTTTTTGCCTTCCTTTTAGCAGGGTATTAGCAAATGCAAAGAAATATGGGAAACATCATTGAGTTAATCTGTAACCCATAAATCACAGGAAACGCATTTTAAGTT
>CALXAO010000061.1 GCA_944386295.1 uncultured Clostridia bacterium
CAAATCTGCCCCTGATACGGCAGTTGTCCCGCCAGACAGGAAAGCAGGGTGGACTTTCCAGAACCGTTCGGCCCCACCAATACGGTAAAGGACCCCTCCGGCAAAGAAAAGCTGATCTGCTCCAGTACCGTGTGGCGGCCGTAACGGCAGAAAAGCTGTTCCGCCTGAAATCTCACAGCAGTCCACCTCGTTTCCGCAATAAAAGAACCCAAAAAAACGGCGCTCCCAAAAATGCCAGAAGAATACCCGCCGGAAGTTCAGACGGAGAAAACAAAACCCGACCGGCTACATCGGCCGCCAACACCAGACAGCCGCCGGCTAACGCGGAAAAAAGCAGCAGAGGTCCGGTCCGCGCTCCCACAATTTTCCGGCCGATGTGCGGCACAATCAATCCCACAAATCCGATCAAACCGGCAAAGCTGACCACGCAGGCCGCCGCCGCTGCCGCCAATACAACACAAACCGCCCGAAGCCCCCGGACACGAACCCCCAACGCTCCGGCGCAGCTGTCACCAAGACAAAGCAAATCAACCCGTCTGGAAAGAAAAAGGCTAACAGCAAAACTAATTAAAATACCCGCTGCAGGCAAGGGAAGCCGGTCGGCTGTAATTCCGGCAAAACTGCCAGCGGAAAAGGCGGCATAGGAAGGGATCAGGTCATTTTCCAGCTGACAAAGCAGGGAAATCCCGGCATTGAGCAGGGCATTGCATGCAATCCCGGCAAGAATGACTGTCAAGCCGGAGAGATCCTTTTTCCCAGCCAACCCAAGCAGCAAAAAGGCAGCGGCCAACGCTCCGGCAAACGCTGCGGCCGGAAGCCAGACAGCCCCGGAAGGAAACAGAAGAAGCGCAAGCACCAATCCCAGTCCCGCGCCGGAATTGACACCGATAATATTGGGGCTAGCCATAGGATTTTCAGTAACACTCTGCAAAAGAATCCCGGCAGAGGAAAGGCCGATTCCGGTCAGAAGGCAGGCGAGAATCCGGGGAAGCCGTAGCGCATACAAAATCGTCGTAAACGTCTCATACCCTTCCCGGCGTAGCAATCCCATAAGAAACTGCGTCCAATCCAGCGGAGCACTGCCAACCCGGAAGGAAACTGCTGTCAAAAAAATCAGCAGCAAACCGGCCCCCAAACATGCCCCAAAAATTCGTTTCCGGCTCATTCCCACAGCTGCGGATAAAGGAGTTCCGCCAGTATTTCATACGCCTCATACCACCGGTGGTTGGGTTTAAAATGGAACAGCTCCTTAGGTAAATACGTATATCGACCATTCTGGACCGCGCTTAATTCCTTCCAACCGTCCTGTGCCAGCATTTCCTCCGTCCAGGCGGTCGCCGCGTCTTCCTTTCCCATTAGGGACAAAAAAATCCGATCGGGATCCCGCAGAAGAATCTGTTCCGTCGAAAGGGTCCCTGTCAGCGACTGTGTCCCAGCAATGTTGACCGCACCCAGCTGATCCAGCATAGCACAGACAAAATTATCTTCCGCCGTCTTGACTTTGGTGGAAGCTGCGGAAGTTCCGGCCCGCAGAAACAGATATTCCGGAGCCGGTCCGGAGTACAGAGCCGTTCGGGCCAAAAGTGCGTCAATTTTTTCTTTCTGTTCTACCCCCTCCCGGATATACGCCTCTGCGTCACCAGTAATTCCAGTCAGGATTTCCAGAACCTTCAGATAATCCTCAAAACATTCCACCCGGAAACAGGCGGAGGGAATCCCCTGTCGACGCAAAAATGCAGCAGTCGCAACCTGGGCAGGAATATCCGCAGAACAAAGAACAAAATCCGGCTGCAAAGACAACAGCAGTTCCGTGTCCACCGTTTTCCCCGCCCCCGTATCCACTAGAGGAACCTCCGACGAAACAATACCACGCTCCACCGTCTCCCCAACAGTTACCGCAACGGTTCCTCCAGCCTCCTGCCACAGCTCTGCAAAGGAAGAAAAAAGCACTGCAGTCTTCTGAGGACGGGAGGACAACACAATCCGCTCTCCCAAACTGTCCGTAAAAACAATGTTATGGGTTTCGTCCTGCGAAACCTTTCCGCAGGACGAAAAAAGAAGCAAACAGCAAACAGCAAAACAAAACACTCGCTTCATCGGTCAAGCTCCGGAGAAAGCAAAGTCTGCTGCACCGAAGAAAACCCGAGGCGGGCAATCGTATCGGCAAACCGTTCTCCCGGCTGTCCATGATCCCGATAAAAAAGGATCACCCGTTCCACAAGTTCCAAAACTTCTTCTGGCTCCGTAAAAATCCGGTCCAAAGACTGAGCGACCGCCGTCTTTTTTCCCCACCGACCGCCCAAAACAACCCGATAACCGACTCTCGCCTTCTGATAGACACCAAAAGGACATTTGGAAACGCAACGACCACAGTGATTGCATTCTTCTGAATCGGGAAGCTTTTTCCCATCCCGTTCGACAATCACATGCAGAGGACAAGCCTCCTGAGGCGCACATTTCTTACAATTTCTGCACAAAGCTTCGTCGGGCTGAGGAATCCGCTGGCCAATAATGCCCAGATCGTTCAGCTCCGGCTTCACACAGTTGTTGGGACAACCACCCACGGCAATTTTAAATTTGTGGGGTAATTTCATATCATGGTACCCTTGATAAAACCGGCGGTGAATCTCTTCCGATAACCCAAACGTATCAATCAAACCGTACTGACAGGTGGTTCCCTTACAGCTGACAACCGGACGAACCTTTGCTCCAGTGCCTCCGGTTTCAAGCCCTTCCTGCGCCAAAAACTCAATCAAAGCAGGAATATTCTCATACGGAATCCCTTGGATTTCCACCGTCAGACGAGTGGTCATAGCGGCTTCACCACTTCCAAACCGCCGTGCGGCCTCAGCAATCGCCGCCAGTTTCTGGGCGGATATCTTTCCGTTTCCAGTAATGACTCTGCCGTTAAAATGTCCGAGGCAGGTCTTATCCCGCAAAAATCCTAATCCTTTCAAGCGAGTAATTTCTTCCGGAGCAATAACATCAACCATACACTGTTTCCTTTCTGTTGTTTCATTCTAAGACAACGGCTCAAAATCTTCCGTCCCATGTTTACATAGAGGACAGACAAAATCCTGCGGCAGAGAATCGCCTTCATAAACATAACCGCAAATCTTACATACATATCCCTTTTTTCTTGCAGACGCTACCGCCGGCGCAGGCTTAATATGGGTAAAATAATATTCATAGGTCACTGACGGCTCTTCCGAAAGGATTTTAGCCTGGGTCACTTCTGCCAAAAACATAGTATGACTTCCTGCGTCTATACTGGAAACCACCTTTCCGCTCAGCAGTGCGTTGGCATATTTATTCAGATACAACAACCCGTTTTCACTGCGCTCCGTGTGCCGGAACTCCGCAAATTTATCCGCCGTCCGTCCACTTTGAAATCCGAAATGCTGGAACAATCGGAAAGGCACCGAGGTTGACAGCACCGAAAGATTGAAAACCCCCGTCTTTTTGATCATATCATGGGTATAATTCTGTTTGTTGACAGCAATCAAAATCTGCTGCGGCTGGCTTGTAATCTGCATAGCGGTATTAATAATGCACCCGTTGTCCTTTTCGCCGTTTTTAGCCGTAAGAACAAACAGTCCGTAACTAAGACGAAACAGTGCAGCAGAATCCACTGCGGAAGAAGAGAATGAAGATTCAGGCTTCTCCAAAGAATCGGCAATTGCCTGAGCCAGTTGCCCGAGGGCTTCTGCATGTTCCGACTTCGGAACCGAACGGAAAGACACAGTTTCATCTAAAATCTGGACATTCTTCAGAGCAGACAGCAGTTCCCGCATCTGTTTTCCAACAGTAGGTGCCCACGTTCCATTTTCCAGTACAGCAAAGGTTCGGTTTTGCAGATTGTGAGAAATCATTTCCCTCAAAAAGGTCTCCATTGGAGGGAACACCCCCGCATTGTAAGTCATCCCGGCCAAAACAACATGACTGTACCGGAATGCTTGGGCCAGCAGATAGGACGGATGGGTGACCGAAACATCATACATTCGGAGATTGCGAACACCCCGTTCTGCCAGTTGCCCGGCCAGCATCTCTGCGGCCCGTTCTGTACCTCCGTAAACTGAGGCATAGGCAATCAGCACACCGTTTTCTTCTGGCATATAGGAACTCCATTTCCGGTACAAGCCGAAAATATCCTCCAATCCGGACCGAAGAACAGGGCCGTGAAGAGGGCAAACCGTTTCAATTTCCAACGACTGTGCCTTGTTCAGTAGCGCCTGCACCTGGGAACCGTATTTCCCTACAATATTTGTGTAATATCGGCGCATTTCATCCCGATCGATTCCGGTATCATCAGAAAGAACTGTTCCATGGAATGCTCCAAATGCGCCGAACGCGTCGGCGGAAAACAGAACTTTATCTGTGCTGTCGTAGGTAACCATAACCTCCGGCCAATGAACCATAGGCGCCATAACAAAATGCAGCGTATGTCGTCCCACAGAAAGGGTATCCCCTTCCTGAACAAGCAAGACCCGTTCCTCCGGCAGAGGCTGGAAAAACTGCCCAATCATAGCCAACGTTTTCCGGTTGCAAACCAACCGAATTTCTGGAAATTTTTCCACAGTCCGCTGTAATACAGCAGCATGGTCCGGTTCCATATGGCTGACCACCAGATAATCCGGCGCCTGTCCATTCAGCACAGCTTCCAGATTTTCAAAAAATGCTCGCTCCACGGACTTGTCCACGGTGTCAAAAAGAACATTTTTTTCATCCCGAAGCAAATAAGAATTATAACTGACGCCTTCCGGAATGGGATAAATGTTTTCAAACAGGGCTAGCCTTCGGTCGCTGCCGCCGATCCAAAATAAATCCTCAGTAATTTTTTGTGTGCAATTCAATTTTTATCGGTCCCTTCCTGTTTTGTATTTCATAGGTTTATTATAGCAGATTTCTCTTTGGAATTCGGTTGCATTTGCAACAATTATATTTTCTTCCAGGAAAAAAACCTCCAAACCAATTACAATAATCCGGGAGCAACAGTCCGTCGCCAGGACTGCAGGCAAATATAAGGAAGCTCTCCTTCCTGATAAACAGCTCCATTGTAGGATAGAACCGGTTGTTCCAGTTCTTCAATCCGGACCCACCGTCCATCCAGCCAATCGGTCAATCGGCGGGAAGTAGACTCCAGCCGCAGCCGCAGACCGCCCAACCGCTGCTCTTGAGCCGAAAAACCAAACGTTTTATTTTCATGATACCATTGCTTGCGGTACACATCAATAAAACGATCCAGAAGCCGGATAATATCTGGAATTTCGGTTTGCGCGATTTTACGCAGCGTATCCGTATCCTTTGCCTGATAGGCGTGCCGAATCCGCACACCCAGGTCGCACTTCCGCTCCAAAACCAGACAGAGGCAAGCCAGGGTCTCAAACAGCTCGCCAAATCGAGGATGTCCGGCCAATGCAGACAGCCGCTTCGCATTGGCAGCAAACGCCGCAGGGTCTTTTTCAGGAACAGTGTGTCTGTCCGTCAAGCCCTCCAATGGATCATTATACAACAGATAACGGCTGGGATTGATATGCCGGCCAAGCTGTGGCGTCACCCCAGGCATTTCGTTGGGAGCGTCTAAGGTCAGCAGTTCTTCAAATCCAATACCAAAGCAAGCCTGGCTGCGAGTTTCCAGAGATTCCGGCTCCACGCTGCCGGTATACAGTGTTTCGGCAAAATACAATAGTGTAGGAAGTACGGAAAATTGAGAAGCCTCTCCCCCATCGTCCCCCCATCCGGTTACAATAATATCCTTCAACTGCTTTTCCTGACAAACCTCCAACTGCATGGCAGAAGATAACAGGGACCAACGGTTATGGGGTGCAAATCCCGCCCATTTCCACGCGCCGCCGGCAAACACCACAGGATTGGAAAATTGCTGATGACAGTCCACCATATGGGAAAACAAATCACGGTCCAAAGAATAATAATCCCAGTAAATCAGCGAAAGTCGCTCCGGTACCCTGTCAATAACATCCTGAGGCACCGTACCGCTCCGGATATAATATTTCCCGTCAAAAGCCATGCGGAAAAACATGTCACTCCACATCATGGGCCAAAGTTGGGCTTCCTCAGCCAGCTGAGTCACCCGCTCCAGGTGACGGAGCATAATCTCCGGCTTGGGAAGATATCCGTTCCGATCCAAATAACGGCCCCGTCCTAGCATATGCGCCTCGTCCATACCGATATTAATTCGGCAGCTGCGAAAGTTTCGACGGCAGAATGCGAACACGTCACGGATAAACTGATAGGTCTTTTCTTCGCCAACCAGTAAAATATCATTAGTATCGGAACATTCTTTCAGCCCAGGCCATTGCAGTGCCGTGGCCAAATGCGCCAGGGCCTGCACACAGGGAATCAATTCAATGCCCAGCGCATCGGCATAGTCATCCAGAGTCCGCAGCTCTTCCTCTGTAAACGCCCCCCGCATATGCCCAAAGTAGGGATAATCCGGAAGACGATAAGTGTCTTCTGTATAAAGCATCATAGAATCGTAGCCCATTTTCGCCAGATCGCGGAGCATTTGTTTAGCAGAGGAAATATTAAATACTGCATTGCGGGACATATCCGCCATATAGCAAAGCATGTTGGCACCCGCCTTCTGGGTGAGAACCGTTTCTCCAGACTCCAAAAAACCGGGAAGCAGGGAAATTGCTCTCCCTAACTGACAGCGTCGGGTATACAAAACCCGCACACAATCGCCGTCTCGTTCCAGCTGAAAGACATCCCCAACCTCAAAACGCAAATTGACAGCAGAAAGCCCCACTTCCTGCATTAGTTCCCGCAGCGCAGTCTCTGTTTCCGTCGGAAGCCCCCGAATAATTGATTGATTCATTTTATTTCCTCCATTTCTGTATTTTCACCAAATTTTTGCCAGATTTCTTTAATTCGTTACATACTGAATGTCTGGTTTCCCTGCAATTTTTTGGCAAAACTCCTCAAACCGCCCCCAGTCATCATACATATCAAACTCATAACTATGCCCCCAGACATAAAACAGGCTGTCGGCTTCTGCATCTAACGTCAAAAAGCGATCTGCTAACGAAAACAGATCCTCCCGATGATAGGCAGTCAGGCACCAATCCAAAAAACGCTCCTGCAGGGCAAATTCATAAGTAGATACCGTATTTCGGGCATAACGGACCGGCGTTTTCCGCTCTATTACAAACATTACCCGCTCATCTCGGGCTGACGTTCCGTAAGGATAGGCCATTCCAACGACCCTTGTCCCACTCAAAGTACATGGATATCCTCGTTAATCTGCCAAACAATCTCCTCATCCGTACAATCCTTCAGCACCGGATGATTCACCGTATGGCAAGCAACCTCATGTCCAGCATAAATACTTTGCACTTCTTCAGGCTTAATCTTATAACGGGTCACACGAATGTCGTTTCAAATACTGCAATCGCCTCGACCCAATTCCCCAGAATTTAGATTAAACGTACATTTCAAGCCATATTTAATAAAAATGTTCAACAAACGGACATCCTATGTAACACCATCGTCGTAGCTTAATGTAAAATATTTTGCCACAATCTCCTCCTCCATTCTTTCAGAACTACAAAAAAACAATAGAAAGCAACCAAGAAATATATAAAGTTGTTATCATTATAACAAATTGCCTGCAACTTGTCAAGTGCATTTCTAAGGCAAACAACTTCAGAAAATTTACAAAAAAGAAACAAAAAAACTATTGCAATTTTATCTGCAGTATGCTATAATATATAAGCTGTGTGATATGCTGGTGTGGCTCAATGGCAGAGCAGCTGATTTGTAATCAGCAGGTTGTTGGTTCGACTCCGATCACCAGCTCCAATAGGGGAGAGTTCCCGAGTGGCCAAAGGGGGCAGACTGTAAATCTGTTGTTTCGACTTCGGTGGTCCGAATCCACCCTCTCCCACCAAGAAAAGCACAACATTGTAGAGTTGAACTCTTGTGTTGTGCTTTTTGAATTTTATATGATATAATAAAAATGAACTAATATTTTGATTGATAAGATATAGATTTTTGATTTTGCTAAAACAGATTCAGCGTATGATAAATATTGTGATATTTATGCTGAAGAACTATATGACTGGTCATGTAAATATACAAAACCCTAAAAAATCGATGGTCATTCGCTTTCAACGTCATATTACTCAGAGGAGTGGTCTATTATGATCCACAATGAGGTCGTTGCTTTATTTAATGCCTATATTAAAGTTAATAAACATCAGGAAGTTATTACACTACTTCAGGAGTGCTTAAATCATGAAGATATATTAACAGATGAAGAAAAATGTTGGGCAATTTGGAATATCTCCGACAGATTTGCTATGTTAAGGGATCCGGATCGGGAGCTGTTAAATCATAAGCAGTTTGAAAAGCAGTTATTAAATATGGAGCCGAAATATCTACATTGGATAGTTAGTGATGGAACACAAAAGCTTACGCTGATTGTGGGAGGATATGAAAAATATTGGAACGATTTATATAACTATGCGTGTGAGAATTCTTCAAAAATCAATGAAAATTCTATTATCAGATTTGAATCACATAGGGCCAGTGTTCCAATTCCAATGGCGGTGGAATACCAGGCTGACAAAAATCATGCCATGTTCTCACTTGAAAATTTAAAGAACTCATTGGAAGAACTGAAAGGTAGTTCAAATGAACGGTTTTATGAACTTACTTATTATACACAAGTTATTGCTTGCTATAATTTTTTTAAGGAAAATTTTAAGTTGTTACTAGACCGTGCAAATGATAGTTTTGAAAGGATATTGCCGTACTTAAATACTGAGAATCATTCGGGGTATGCAGATGGAAAATCACACTTATTGGGTTCTTGGGATCAATTAAATCAACCTCGTTCGCAATATAATCAAGCGACATGTGCAATTAATAATTATATTATTCAACTAATAAATGCCAAAGAATTCAAATTAGCACTTCATTGTTATGAAAAAATAAAAAAATTTAATTTAAATTATGGAAGTTATTTTGACGGTAAAATAGAATTGGCCAAGAGAAGTGTATAATATCAAAAGATTATCCATTCATATATACAGGATGGATTTATCCTTTCTGCTCATCTGAGGGACTATTTTATAAAGGCAACGCTAATCTCCTTGCGAGAGTTCGAATTCCTTTGCCAAAATTCCAACAATATCTTTTTTATGCAACCTTTCCATAGGAAAACACCATGGAACATAATATTGGAAAGAAGGAGCTTTCAATAAAAAAAAGAATTTTTATATTGTTTGTGGCAGTGTGCCTCGTGTTCTCGTCCACGGTATTAACCGTCCGGGCGGATGCTACCGGGGCGTCCCAGGAAATGATCATCTACCACACCAACGATACCCACGGTTACCTTTACGGCGACGGGGAAAGCATTATCGGAATCGACACGGTAGCAGCGTTAAAGAAAACGACGCCAGGCTCAATTCTGATAGATGCCGGTGACGCAACGTAAGGGCTGCCGCTGGCCTCCCTGACAAAAGGTGCTGATGTGATTGAACTTATGAATTTGGCAGGCTATGATCTGATGACAGCCGGAAATCATGAATTTGATTTCGGTACCGAACAGTTCCTTGCCAACGCCGCGGCGGCGAAATTTCCTATCCTTGCTGCAAATGTGCTGCGTAACGGTCAGCCTCTTTTAAAGGGCGTGCAGAATGGCAATAACGGCAACCACACCATAATCGAGCGGAATGGAGTAAAAATTGGATTCTTCGGGCTGACGACCGCGGATACTGCCACTTCGGCGAACCCGGCGGGGATTGCCGACCTGACATTCATGAATGAAATAGAAGTTGCGAAGAGAGAAATTGCCGAGTTGGAAGAAAAAGGCGCAGATGTCATCATTGCCGTGTGCCATTTGGGAACCACCGACGCATCCTGTACCAGTACAAAGCTGGCGGAAGCCACGGAAGGCAAGATCCATGTTATCATAGACGGACACAGCCATACGACGGAAAACGATGACAGCACCGGAACCCTCATTGTCCAGACAGGGTCTGGGATGGCTGCCCTCGGAAAGCTGACTCTGACGATCAATGGCGATGAGGTAACGGCAGAGGAAGAACTCCTAACATGGAACGATGTGGCGCTCATTACGCCGGACACGGAGGTGGCTGCCAAGCTGGATGAAATCGATGCCTCCAGCGCTGAGCTTTTAAAAGAATCCGTTGCCGATACGGAAACCACGCTGTGGGCCGGGAATATTGGTGGAGGAGTTGCCATTCCCCGGCTTGTTGAGACCAATTACGGCGATTTTGTTGCGGACGCTTTCCGCAACGCGGCGGAAGCCATGATGCAGAATTCAGATGGTGAAGACGCGGGCCTTCCCATTATCGCGGTGGAAAACGGGGGTGGGATCCGGGCCGGAGCAGGCAATGGCACCATCACGATGGGTGATCTGATTTCCGCGTTTCCCTTTTCCAACCCCCTGTATTTGAAAAAGGTGACACCGTCAATCCTTTACGAGGTAATGGAAGTTTCCGGAAAAAAACTGGACGGGCAGGACAAAGAAACGGGAATGCTGCTGCAGGAGACCAATTCCGGAGGATTTTTGCAGATTTCCGGGTTTACGGTAGTCTATGACCCGGACGGCGCCGAGGGACAAAAAGTAGTTTCCATCACGCTGGACGGTCAAAGGGAACCTCTGAGACGCGATGATACGACCACAGAAATTATGATGATCGGCAACAACTATATCATGAGCGGCGGAAGCGATTATACCATGCTAGGCGAGCTGCCCAAGTATGCCGAAGCAGGCGGAGAGCTTGAGACAATACAATCTTATATGGAAAGCTGTCTTGAAAACGGTACCCTGCAGGGATATGCTGGGACCAAAAACCGTATACAAATGAGAAGCGAGGGGTATGTACCGAAGGATTACACCGTATCTGTTTTGATCACCGACGAAGAAGGACAGCCCTTGCCGAACAAGCCGCTGTCCTACCGGATTGACGGTGGAGCCCGCCAGAATGGAACGACGGACGAAAACGGAATGCTCCGGATTACCCTTACAGACGGGGCTCACGGCGTAAGGCTTGCCGATACGCAGCAGGAGGTTTATATTGACAATTATTCCGGCTTCGGAATTGTGGAAGATCAGTACCGCACACCGGTAACCCTGACCTTTTTGTCTGACGGAAGCTGTGATCCTGTGGAAGATAAGGATGAGACGAGCGAGGAAAACCCCGATACTGGAGATGAGCTTCCCGCAGTATTTGCCGTTGTGATGACAGGTTGTATGGCGGTATTACTGGTTTTGCCTCGAATCAAGAAACGGACATGGCAGAAGACCGTTTGACAGAGCCGAGCTATCGCATGCCGTTGTTTTCAAACTTTGTTCAAAAGCCGTATTCCAGGAAGAAGCCCCGTTTTGCCTCTTGAAAAATAAGCAGTTTTTTGAGAAAGGGCTTGACAAAAATGGAGGGAAGCAGAATTTTATCTTCTCGGTCCTTTTTGTCAATTGTGAAATCACACAAATTTTAAAGGCCCGTTTTACCTGTTTGATTACAGGCGAAACGCGCCTTTTTGTATTTGCAAGCGGAGGTGAGGTATATGAAAATGGAGATGCTTGTTCTTTCCAACATATCACTGGATTTGTTTGACATAATTTTGTCGCTAATACCTATTGTTTATGTACTCAGCGGCAAACGGTACCAGCAGCAGATCAACCGGTACTTTTTGGGCATTGCCGTGTCCAACATATGCATGATTATCGGTGATCTGGCGGATTGGCTGCTTCAGAAGCCCGTGGAACCATGGCAAAAGACAACTCTATTGGTATTTACCGTCCTGTACTACGTCTCTTCCGCTTTTGTGGTATTCTTTTTCGCACAGTATATCGCCGCATACGTACAGCTTGCGGGAAAACTGAGAAAATTTTACCTTGTTTTTGTGACAACCGCCTGCGCGATGCAGATTTTTTTCGCAGGAATCAGTCCATTTACAGGCTCCGTTTTCTATGTGACCGATAACGGCTATCAGCGGGGACCTCTGTTTCTCATTTCCCAGCTCCTCCCCTTATTTTGCTATCTGTTGTTTATGGCTTTGGTGATTCTCCGCCGTAAGACGCTGAAAGGGCGGGAAATTGCGCTCTTTCTGTTTTTCATCTTTGTGCCCCTGGCGGGCGGTACAGCCCAGATACTCTTTCGTGGGATCGCTGTGGTGAACGCCGGTATGTCGCTTGCCCTGCTGTTTGTTCTTGTCAATATTCAGTTTGCGCATGAAATGGCCCTGAGAGAACAGGAAAAGGTGCTGGCTGAACAGCGCATCGACATTATGCTCAGCCAGATACAGCCGCATTTTCTGTTCAATTCCCTTGGCGTTATCCATCATCTGTGCGAAGAGGATCCGAAAAAAGCGAAAAAAATGCTGAAAGAATTTTCGGAATTTCTGCACGGGAACATGAACAGCCTAAAAACCCGCGAACCGATTCCTTTTGAAAGGGAATTGAACCATGCGATGAATTATCTTCATCTGGAGCAGGAGCGGCTTCGGGAGCGGCTGCAGGTGGTATGCAAGATCCAGACATATGATTTTTATATTCCTCCGCTTACCTTACAGCCTTTGGTGGAAAACGCCGTACAGCACGGATTATTCAACAAGGATGAAGGCGGGACAATCGTCATCAGTACATTTGAGACGGAGAAATATGCTGTCGTAACCGTTGCGGACAACGGAGTCGGCATGGAAAAAGCAAAGCAATATCCGCATTACGGGCAACATTCCTGCATCGGAATTCATAACGTGCGCAGTCATCTGAAGGAAATGGTAAACGGCCAAATGGAAATAGAAAGCAGTGATCAGGGAACCATCGTCACGATACGGATACCGCGGGCGGATGCTTGGGAGTGAGGTAGTATGATGCGTTTTTTTACGGTAGATGACGAAGTATTTATGCTGGAGGAAATGAAAAAAATACTCGGCACTCTGTATCCGGACGGGGAGATATTTACCTTTGACTGTCCGGAAAAGGCGTTTGAGGCGGCGAAGGAGTTTCCTGCAGATGTGGCGTTTTTGGATGTTAAGATGAGAAGGATGTCTGGACTGGAGCTGGCTGCAAGGCTGAAAAAGATCAAGCCAGATATCCATATCATCTTTGTCACAGGTTACCAGGAGTACGCGGTGGACGCGTTCCGGCTGCGAGCAACCGGATATCTGCTTAAGCCGGTGGATATAGAGGATGTAAAGCGGGAGCTTACTTTTATTTATGATGAAACTCCGAAAAAAAAGCGCATAACCGTACAAACCTTTGGCGGCTTTGAGCTGTTTGTGGCCGGTCAGCCGGTCCGGTTCGGACGAGCCAAATCCAAGGAGCTGCTGGCGTATTTGGTGGATCGCCGGGGCGCAACTGTTACGATGGCGGAGGCCTGCGCCGCTTTGTTTGAAGAAGCGCAAGACACCGCGGCGACCAAGGGGTATTTTCGTCAACTGGTGTACGACCTGAAAAACACGCTAAAAAAAGCGGGCGCAGAGGAGATATTGGCAAAAAGCTTTAACAGCTACGCTGTTTTGCCGGATAAATTTGACTGCGATTATTACCGTTTTTTACGGGGAGATCCCATAGCGGTTAACGCCTACCGAAATGACTATATGCCCTTGTACAGCTGGGGGGAAATACACAACGCGGAGCTTTATTTTGAAAAACAGCAAAAGGATTAACAATCTGTCGAATCGCCCTGAATTCCAAGCGAAATTCAGGGCTATAATTTTTAAAAACAAACTATGCAGTATTGAATTGCTGTCTCGGTATGGGGGATCTGGCGTACCGTTGAAATTTTATTCATAAAACGGGAAAAAGCCTTTCTTCGGGGATTCTCCCGTCATCAATCATTCTCTTGCCTGTTCACGGTGTTTTGTACCCTCCCATCGGCTACCACGCAGGTCCGTCAATCAGGTGCTATTTTTATCACAACCTGTCGTGCTGTATATGCAAAGCATTTAGATTCCGAAATTCCCTTAGGAAACGCTCCGCTTGCGCGCCATATGCTAGACTGAGATTGCGCTGCCCCGAATTAAAAATTCGAAATTTATTTATTGCTGCCCCCTTTATTTGTAACGCTTTTGTAACGGTCCATCTGATATAATAAGTCCGTATTGATAAGCAGAGAGGAGGATGTTATGACCGTCCTACTCGTTGACAGCGACAAGAAAGCGTTGGACCGGGAAGCGGCACGTCTGGCGAACCAGCAATCAGCCGCGATCGTTTTTCTGAACAGTAGCGCTGACGATACGATAAAATTTGCGATGCATCACAGCGTGGATATTGTCTTTACCCGTTCCGTTTTAGCGGATATGTCTGGCGAGGAGCTGATAAAAAAAATCTGCTGGTTCTGCCCTCAGGCAGAATGTCATATTCTTTTAAAGGATGAGGAGATACCCCTTTTTCCTATATTAGAAAAAAAGGGGACGCTTGTGGTGAAAAAGCAATATGCAGAGGATACCATCAATTATTCCGAAGATGATTTACACAACGTGAATAATCAGCCATCCGCTGACTATCTCCTCTGCCTTATGTCAAAGAGAGGCGGTAAGCATATGACGGAACAGGAACTGCGCAGTCTGGGCAGGAAAGAGCTTTTGGAAATGCTGATTGAACAGGGGAAGGAACTGGAATTCCTGAAAGCTGAATATGAAAAGGATTTGGAATTTCTGAAAGCAGAACATGTGAAAGAAACAGATGCATTGAAAAAAGAATTGGAAGAGGCAAAAAAAGCTGTACAGAATCGGGAGATCGCGATCAACAATGCAGGCTCCATCGCGGTGGCTGCGCTGCAGATCAACGGGATATTTGAAGCCGCCCAGGCGGCCAGCCAGCAATATATAGAGAATATCCGCAGCCTCAACGCCCGGCAGGACGATCTCTGTGCCCAGCGGGATGCGGACAGCAAAGCCGAAGCTGACCGGCGGATCAAAGAGGCGTCGGAAAAATGCGAGGCCATGGAAACAGCCTGCAGGGAAAAATGCATAGCAATGGAAGCGAATGCAAAGATGAGGTCAGAAGCCTATTGGGAGGAGGTTTCCAAACGCCTGCAATCCTTTTATGAAAACCATCAGGAACTGAAAAAGCTGTTAAATTTCGGCGCCCCGGGCGTACAGATATAAGTAGAGAGTCAATATGAAACACAGGCAAAACACTTCCCCTCCTACCTTACAGCAGCTGGAAGCGGAGCTGAAACGGGAAAAGCACCGAAAAAGATATTGGAAGACACTGCGCAGCACTGTTTCCACGCTGCTCGTTGTAGCTGCCGTCGCCGTGCTGATATCCAATCTGTTGCTGCCCATCCTGAGAATTTACGGCTCTTCTATGATGCCGACGCTAGTCAACGGAAATATTGTCGTGGCGGTAAGGAACGGCCTGTATGACCGCAGTGACGTGATTGCTTTTTATTACAACAACAAAATCCTGGTCAAGCGCGTCATTGGGCTGCCGGGAGAATGGGTGGATATCGATGAAAAGGGCAACGTAAGTGTTGATGGAAAACCTCTGGAAGAACCCTATCTGGAGGACAAGGCTTTGGGGGACTGCGACATTGAATTCCCCTACCAGGTCCCGGACGGACGGTATTTTGTTATGGGGGACGCTCGCAGTGTTTCCAGCGATTCGCGGAGCAGCTCCGTGGGCTGCGTGGCGGAGGAGCAGATCGTTGGCAAACTGGTCTTCCGCATCTGGCCGTTCGGCGATCTTGGGACGATTGATTAACATTCGGAAAGGAGGCTTTCCATGAAACCGCGAAACGGAAAGAGTAAATTACGGGAATATATACAGGAGCATAAGCTGCGAAAGCGATGGATGAAAATTACCGCCGTCCTGGCAGTATTGGCGGTGATTGTCACGACAGCTTTGATGGTCTTGCCTGCCATTACTCTGGAAGGAAGTATCAACTTTGAACCGTATATCACAGAGGTCACGGTATCCACAATCGTAGACGGAGAGTGGGTTCCGTTACAGGGTGAGGTTACCAGCGGGGATCCCATCAAGGTGCTTATCACCTATTCCATTCCAGAAAATGTAGTCGGTCCTAACACAAGAAGCATTCACTACCAGCTTCCGGAGGGAATCGGCCTGGAAAATGAAACAAGTGGCGTCGTCACAATAGATAACAGCCGCGCCGGGATCTATACCATAGGCACTAACGGTCTGATCAGCATAACATTCGATGAGAGTTTTGCGGACAATACGGCTTTCACGGGCGATTTGGAGTTCCAGGGAAAAGTGAGCTTCTCCGGTGGAGAGGGCGAGAATGAAATTGTTTTCGGCGGCGACGGCGAGACAATTTTCGTTGTGCCCAAGGAGGAGGAAAGCGACCTCACAATAAGAAAAACAGGCTATTATGATCCTGACTACAAAGCGGTAGGCTATTTCATAGAGGTTTCCACCACTGCCGGAACCGACGGCGATATAACGATCACCGACACGTTTCTTGCAGGCAATATTTCCTACGATATGGATTTTGCATCTTACCCCTTTAAAATCACCGACGAACAGGGACAGGAAGTAACCGGCTATCAGCTGACCGTCCATGACAGTCAGCCCGCCTCGTTTACCGTTACGGGACTGCCGGCGCTTGAGGCGGGAGAAACCTATACCCTCACCTACGCGGCAATTCCGAGGATGGAAGATATGCAGCCGGACGGATATCTTCAGTACAGCAACCAGGCGGTTGCCAGTGACGGCAAGGACGAAGCGCAGGCCCAGGCGAATATCGTTGTCGCCCGGTCTATGGTCTACAAGGAGGGCAGCTATAACGCCATTTCCAGAATGGTTGACTGGAAGATTTTTCTCAATGAGGACATGCGGGATATCAGCGGTTACACTTTGACGGATACCGTGACCTGCAAAAATAAAGTTTCAGGGGATACCTATTTGGTATCCATGCCGGACCAGGTTACCATCACTCCTTATTCCAACGGCATTCCCGTAGGCGAAAGCCAGACAGTCTCCCTACCCTATAGATTTACCGGGCTTACGGAGCAGGAGAAAACCTATCAGTATCTTGTGACATATTCCACCCCGCTTCCCGAGGGCGTGCCTGAACAGACAGCGCTGTTGTTTTCCAACCTGGCCAGTTTCGGCGAATTTGAATACAGCGCGGAAGTTACGTTCACAATGCCGGGCGAGCCTGACTATGATGTGGAAAAATTCTTTGTTAGCTCACAGGAGAGCAACACCCTCATCAACTGGGCTTCGCTGATTACCTATCCACAGAATACGGAGGTTGATCTTGCCAGTCTTACCTATATCGACTGGATAATGGACATTATGCCCCAGGATCAAACCTTTATAGAATCCACTCATTACACAACGGCCAATCTTCTGAACAGCGCCCGCATCACCAGCGCGGACGAAAAAACACCGCTGGTATATGGCGAGGATTATGTGGTCTATGTGGCGCCCCATTCCGCCATGGAAGGATTTGAGAATTTCACACAGGCGTATGCCTTTTTGTCTCTCGATTTTTCTGAGATCACAAGCACATTCCCGTGGTACACGCTGGAGCAGGTGCATGAATGGGGCAGCTCAAATGAGCCCATCGCCTTGATTCGGATCCAGTTTATGCCAAGCGCACTGAGTAAGCTCAGCGGGCAGGCTATCCTGCTGCAATACCAGACCAAGGTAGATACCCATAATCTGCCCCTGGATACCCTGCTGGCACTGTCGAACCTGGCCAGAATTCCCACGGATTACGACTATGCTGTCGTGACCCACACCTTTACCGAAAAGATGAATAAGCAGGCAAGCCCCACCGGCGTCGGAAACAACAACGATTCCAGCTCCTATACAGACGATCCGCTGACCGTATCCACCGGGGAAAACAACGGAACCCTGCATTACCGCATCCTGATCAACGATTACAGCAAATACACCGAGGTAAACTCCATTACCGTTACAGACATACTTCCGGCGGGTGCAGAGCTGAAGACGGATACTGTCATTATCCGCCAGCACAGCAGCGGCAGCGACGATGTGTTCGACTGGTCAACAAGCGTCCCTTGGTATCTGAATGAGGTTTCCACACAGGAAAATCCCGACGGAACGACAACGGTAACCTTTACCATAGGACATATTAAAGACTTTTTTCCATATACTTTCGGCATCTACTACGAGGTTTCGGTGGCAAACGATCCCGATTGGGCCCAGCTGGAGGAAAAAACCTACATAAATACTGTGACCTGGGACGGATTGACCGACAGCACCACCACCACGGTCAGGCACACCCTTCCCCTGCTGGAGAAAACCGGCGAACAGCTTACCGCGACCGACGAGCAGGATAATACAATCTACAGCGACAGTCTGCGGTACTATATTACCATCAATCCGGAGGGGGAGGATCTGAATCCTTATTCCGAAGACCTGCAGTTGAAGGATCAAATTCGCTTTTCTGCCGGAAGCGGCGTAACCTTTCTGCCGGACAGCGTAGGCGTTTACCACTATAACCCGGCAGCGCAGGACAATCATTTCTGCGGGGAGCCGATAGGCAGTTCAAGCTATACGGTGCAGTACGACAGTGAAACCGGAAACCTGACCTTTACCCTACCGGACAGAACTCCCTGCGTGGTGATTTATGACTTTGCCATTGACCGCGGGACGGCGGCCGGTAATATTGAGATTTCCAACCAAGCGTCGCTGATCGGACGGGACACCGTCTCCTCCGAAGCGGATATCATCATCAGGGAAGAGCAGTCCTCCGCCACCGTCAATAAGGCGACCATGACGATTTACAAATACGAAAGCGGCAATATGGCAAAGCTTTTGTCTGGTGCCCGATTTAAGCTGGAGCGATATGGGCAAAACGGAGACAGCTATGCCTGGACGCAGACCTCATTAACGGCCCAGAGTGAAAATGGTGAATTTGTCGTTGGTGACAGCGGCATGATTGTGCTGAACTTCCTGAGCGAAAATGAGGGTGGATCCTCGCTGTACAATACCCTTTACCGCATTCAGGAAACAGCGGCGCCGGACGGGTATTTGAAAAGCGATGAAATCTATTACTTTGTATGGATGGAGGAAGGGGCAACTGCCGAATCCACCACTGCGCAAATGCTCGCCAGCGGCGCTTTCGGATCGGTTTCTCCGAATCAGGTGGAGTTTGTTGATTATTCCACAGCCCACGCCGTATATGTCCCCAACGAGGCCGACCGGCTGACCGTTTCCAAAAAATGGAGGACAGACACCGGCGAGGTGCTTTCCGAGCCGCCGACAGACTCAGTTTTAATTACACTTTACCAATGGACCGATGGGCAGAAATCGGAATACAAAACAGCAGAGCTTACCGTTGCCAACGGCTGGTCGTATACCTGGACAGAGCTTCCCAAGGCCGACGGAAACGGAAACCCCTACCGGTATACAGTGGAGGAAGAGTCGGTTTCCGGCTTTGCAGTTTCCTATTCTCAGAATAACGAAGAGGGCATACAAATCGGCACCATTGAGATTACCAATACCCAAAACGGGTATGTCCTGCCCGAAACCGGAGGGCTTGGCACAATCCTCTTTACAACCGTTGGACTGCTTCTCATTGGAGCGTTTGGCGTAGGATATGGATATATGAGGCACAGACGCCGGAAGGAGAGAGAAGCCACCTGATGGCATAAGAGTTTCAGTCGTCCAAAGGAAAAACGAAAGGAGAAAATATTTATGAAATCTATCAAACAGTTAGCAACCATAACACTTTCTCTGCTGATGACCCTGCTATTGGCCGCATCGGCATTGGCTGCAGGCGAGTGTTCCATCTCCATTATCAACAACAAACCAGGCCATACCTATGAGGCGTATCAGATTTTTTCCGGCGATCTGTCCAATGACAACGTTCTTTCCAATATTGAATGGGGAACTGGTGTAAAGGGCACGGATCTTCTTGCGGCGCTCCAACTTGCCGATGCGTCTAAGTACGGCAGCTGTACAACGGCCGCCGATGTAGCGAAAGCACTGAGCGGTGAGAGCGGAAGTCCCACGGCAGCCGACATAAAGGCTTTTGCCAAGATCGCGGCAGAGCACCTGAAGGAAACCGCTACAGGAACTGCAAATGAGCCATCGGAAGGCAAATACACGATTTCCGGTCTGGATACCGGTTATTACTTGGTCAAGGACAAGGACAACAGTCTTCCGGAAGGCAGCAAGGACAGCTACACCCGCTATATTATCCAGGTTCTCGGAAATGTGGAGATCGACCCGAAGTCGGATGTGCCCAGCTCTGAGAAAAAGGTAAAGGACATCAACGACTCCCTAACAGTTACATACGGTGCGTGGGCCGATACGGCAGACCACGATATCGGGGACCGCATCCCCTTCCAACTGAAGGCTATTTTGCCTGAGAACTATACGGATTATGAAACATACACTCTGACCTTCCACGATATCCAGAGTGCAGGTCTGACCTTCGACAAAGATTCCGTGAAGGTATATATCAACAGCAAACAGGTCAATACTGGATATGAGGTTGTTACAGAAGGCCTTTCCGAGGACGTTACCTTTGAGATCCGTTTTGCCGATCTGAAAACGGTGACCGCCGCGGACGGCACAAAAGCAACGAACGAGAGCGTTATCACCGTGGAGTATGAATCTACCCTGAACGATACCGCCAAGATCGGCGCGGTGGGAAACCCCAATGATATGTACATTACCTTTTCCAATAACCCCAACGGCATCGGCACGGGCAGCACCCCAAGGGACACCGTTATCGTCTTTACCTACAAGGTGGATGTGGATAAGGTAAATAATAAACAGGAACCCTTGTCCGGAGCGGAATTCACCCTGGAAAAGAAAATTACAGGGGAAGCCGGGGATCGCTGGGAAATTGTGGACGTGATGGGCACAGAGGGCAATTTGACCGAATTTGGCTTCACCGGCCTGGACGACGGTGTCTATCGGTTGACCGAAACCAAGACCCCCACAGGCTATAACACGATTGATCCCATCGAGTTTACCGTTACCGCAACACATGATGACGCGACACTGGAACTGACCGGCCTTACTGGCCAGGTCGCTACAGGTGACCTCCAATTTACGCCGGACGTGCAAAATGGTTCGCTTTCTGTGACGGTGGTCAACAATCAGGGTTCAACCCTTCCCGAAACCGGCGGCATCGGCACGACCATCTTCTTTGTCCTGGGCGGTGCGCTGATGGTTGGCGCAGGCGTCCTGCTGGTTGTCCGGATTCGCATGAGAGCCGGAAATAAGGAATAAGAGTCCATTTTGCGCATTGCGTACAGCTGTGGCCGGGAGAGGTCTTTCCTCTCCCGGCGGCACAGCGGCAAGGAGAGCCCTGCATGAAAAATAAAACCGGCAAGAAGAACAAAATCTTTTTTATCATCCTGCTCACTGCCCTTCTTGCAGGACTGTCCCTGCTGCTGTACCCCATCGTCAGCGATTACTGGAATTCCCTTCATCAGTCCCAGGTGATTGCCACCTATATGGAAACCGTAGCCGAACTGGATGACAATTCCTATCAGAGCTTGTGGGAAGAGGCGCAGGAATATAATGCCTCGCTGCAGAAAAAGCAGGATCGCTTCCAGCCAGACGAAGAAGAGAAAGAGGCCTACAAAAAGCTGCTAAATGTCTCCGGGCGCGGCATTATCGGCTATGTGGAAATTCCCAGTATTGATGTCCTGCTGCCAATTTATCACGGTACCGACGATGAGGTCCTGCAGGTTGCCATTGGGCATATTGAGGGAACTTCTCTGCCGGTGGGGGGAGACGGTACCCACTGCGTCATCTCCGGGCACCGCGGACTTCCCTCCTCCAAGCTGTTCACCGATCTGGATCAGCTGGCAGAGGAAGATATTTTTATCCTCCGCATCCTGGACGAAACACTGACATATAAGGTTGATCAAATCCATATTGTGGAACCGGACGATGTGTCCCTGTTGGCCATAGAAGAAGGCCAGGATCTTTGCACGCTGATGACCTGTACCCCTTACGGTGTGAATTCCCACCGTCTTCTGGTGCGGGGACACCGCATAGAGAATCCGGAGACCGATAAAACCCTTCGCATCACGGCAGACGCCGCACTGATCTCCCCCAGACTGGTGGCTCCGGTGATAGCGGTTCCGATTCTACTACTCCTTTTGCTGTTGGTACTGCTCCAATCGCTGCGAAAAAGATAACGCATAAAATGAGGTGATGTATGCATGAAAGTCAAAACGATTTTAAAACGCACAGTGACAATATTGCTATCTGTTTTCATCGGCACGTCCTGTATTGCCACAGCTGTTTTCGCCCTCGGGAATATAGATACCAGCCGTAAGACCTCCCTAACCGTATATTTCGGAGAAAACGGCACTGGTTTTCCGAATGTGGATTTTCGTTTTTACAGAGTAGCAAACATGTCAGACACGGGCAGCTTTACCTTGTGGGGAGATTTTCATGCCTACCCCGTCAGCTTGGAGAATCTGGATAGCTCGGGCTGGAGGGCGCTGGCACAAACCCTGTACGCCTACGTAAAACGGGATAATTTGCAGCCGCTGAGAACAGGAAAAACCAATTCTGACGGTCTAATCTCTTTTTCAGAACTAACGGTCGGATTATATCTGGTAACAGGAGATATGTATACAAAAGAAGGAACAACCTATACCCCGGAACCGATGCTGGTTTCTTTGCCCGGACTTACGGCAGGGGATGAATGGGACTATGATGTAGAGGTGTCCTGCAAATACGACAGCGGAACCATACCGGCTTTGGTAGAACGCAAGGTGCAGAAGGTCTGGAAAGACGATGGAAACGAAGATAAGCGCCCGGAAGCCATCTCCGTTCAGCTGTTGGAAAACGGGTCCGTTGTGGCTACTGTGACCCTAAGCGAGGAAAACAACTGGGAGTACACCTGGAATAATTTAAACGGCAGCTCTACTTGGCAGATTGCGGAGGCTGAGACTCCGGAAGGCTATACGGTTACTGTAGCGCAGGAGGGAATAACCTTTATCATGACCAATACCTTTCCGCCGGAAACGCCGCCAAAACTGCCTCAAACAGGTATGCTGTGGTGGCCGGTTCCACTGCTTGTATGCGGTGGCCTGCTTTTGGTGGTAATCGGCCTTTTCGTGGGGCGAAAACAGGTGGACAAAAATGAGAAATAAAACAAAAAGTAAAATACTTATAACGGCTGGAGGGCTGCTGCTTGCGGCAGCCCTCAGCATAACCGCCTACAACCTGTATGCCGATTATAGGGCGGGCGCAGAGGCAAGGTCTGTGCTGGACGCGCTGATGCAGCAAACGCCCCATACACCGAGCGTACCGAGCGTACCGAGTGTACCGAGTGTACCGAGTGTACCGATGGAAGAGCCGCCTACCTCTGAAGCTCCTCAGCCGGACGAGCCAGAGCTGCCGGATTATATAGTAAATCCGGATATGGAAATGCCCACAAAGGAAATAGAGGGAAACAGCTATATCGGAATTTTGGAAATCGCCTCCTTAGATCTAACCCTTCCGGTGATGAGCGAATGGAATTATCCAAGACTGAAGATTTCCCCCTGTCGTTACAGCGGTTCGGCTTATACGGGAAACCTGGTCATTGCCGCGCACAATTATCGTACTCATTTTGGAACGCTCAAGAACCTTACCACCGGCACAGAGATAATCTTTACCGATGTGAAGGGACGAAGCTTTTTTTATGAGGTTGCGGCGGTGGAGACGCTGGAAGCTACCGCTGTTGAGGATATGCTTAACGAGGAATGGGATTTGTCCCTTTTCACCTGTACGGTCGACACGTATGCTCGTGTTACTGTTCGGTGCTTAAGAGCTGAATGAATAACAGGGTTGGGGGCTTCCCGTTTTTCCGTTCAAACCGGACCAAATCCGAAACGGGCAGATTCACCCCCCGTCTAATTTCGTATGCGTGGCGAAAGCGCCGGGGTCTCTTGCCCTTACCACAGAAAACAAAACCGGGTAGAGGTTCATTCCTCCACCCGGTATTTTTTTATTCCTTTTTTCCAAACAGTTTCAAAAATCCCTCATAGCCGCCGTTGGCCCCCAAGGATACGACAATCCCGTGAAACAGAATCAGGACAGCGGTGTTCCAGTCCAGCTGTCCCGTGAAAAAATAGGCCGGATACAGGATGCACAGGGCCACA
>CALXAO010000062.1 GCA_944386295.1 uncultured Clostridia bacterium
AGAAAAAACTAAAACAGCTCATTCTGACCAAACGGCTGGTCCTTGTAACAATGATTTTATATATTGCCGTGTTTTTTGTAATTAATTCTCCATATCTGACAGCAGATAATTTACGGCGATTTTTCGCAGACCTGACTTATTCCTTTCGTTCGGAAGTGTCTGCTGACGGGATGAAAGCTTTGGAGGATGATACGAAAACGTCTGTCCGTCTTTTTAAAGACGGTTATGCAATTCTTAACAGTAATCGCGTAGTGATTTGCGGCCGGGAAGGAAATGAGTATTCCTCGCATACTTTGCATTACGCCGCCCCTGTCCTAAAAACCTCCGATCAGTATGTTCTCTGTTTTGATCGGGGCGGAACTTCGATTTGTGTAACTGACAGTTTCCGGATTTTGTTTCAGATGGAAACGGATCATCCTATTATTAACGCCTCTGTTTCGGACAGTGGGTATGTAGCTCTGGCTACACAGCGGTATGAATATCGGGGGGCGGCAACGGTTTATAATCTGGAAGGAACGGCTCTTGCTCGTTGGAATTCCGATTCTTATATTCTGGACTTGTTTTTTGGGGAAAAGGATGCCATTTCTGTGTTTAGCATTTCTTCGTCGGGAGAATCGGTGGATACGGTGCTTACTGTACTGGATTACCGAGAAGGAAAAAGTACTTCTCAGCAGGTTTGCGAAGGTCTAATGCCTTTGGCCATGGCGGCAAAGGAAAACGGGACGGTGGAAATTCTGTCCGATTCCAGAGCGATCGTGTTTTCTGCTGATTCTGTTGCAGTTTCTCACACATACATCAGCCGTCTTCCTTATATATATTATCAGGATGCTGTTTGTACTATGTTATCGTATGAATTAGGTAATGGGAAACAGCTTGTAGAAGCTTTTGACAGCAATGGAACGGTTTTGTTTTCTTTAGAATTTGAAAAAATTCGTTCCTTGTGCTGCTACCGGAATGTGTTTTTGGTTTTAACCGACGAGATGCTTTCTGTTTTAGATAGGACCGGAAAGGTTTTGGCAGAGCAGATGGTATCCGAATTGTCCGGAAAAATTATAGCGGGACCGGATAGTGCATTTTTTGTAGGGGAAACGTACATAAAACGCTTGAATATTTTAGATGGGATTTAATGCTTCAACGAGCAACATTCATAACAGGCAGCCTTGTAGGACTGTGGATATGGAAAGGATGGTATATATGAATTTGGCGATTAGTTCCGGATTAGACATTGCAATTGTTCTTATTTTTGTGTTTTGCATTTTCTTTGGGGTGCGTCGGGGATTGGTGAAATCGATTATCGGCCTGGTAGGCAATATTGTAGCTTTGATTCTTGCGATTGTATTTTCCGCCGGATTGGGCGAATATTTGGATACCAACTATGTAAACGCTTCCATGCGTGGCTGGCTGGTCAATCAGCTGACCTCGTCTTCAGAAGAAGCGGCTCCGTCGGATGTTGATCTTGACGACCTGTTTGCGAACACGCCGGATTTTTTTGTCAATGTCTGTGAGTTTTTGGGCGTAGATATGGAACAGCTGCAGAGTGATTATGAAAATTGGAAAACTGAGGGCGAAGACCAGGCAAAAAGTGCGGTGATTACTGCTATGGTGAATCCGATCAGTTCCATTGCTAGTCGAGTAATTGCTTTTGCATTAATTTTTATTATCGCTTCTTTGGGAATTTTCCTTCTTTCTTTGTTGATTCATCTGATAGTACAACTGCCTGTAATCCGGCACTTAGATAAAACCGGTGGCGGAGTTTTGGGTGCGCTCAGTGGATTGCTTTTGGTATTTGTTTTGGTTTCGGTATTTAGTGCCGGGACAAAATATTTTTTGCGGGGCAAAACAGATGAAGAACGAGAACAGATTACCCAGGGAACGATTTTATATAAAGTTTTTGAAGACATCAATCCCTTGCAGAATATTTTAAACAAATAAACATCTGTGGGAGAAACCTTATTGGAGGAAGTAAAAAGTGAGTATTCCAAACATTTTATCAATTGTCCGGATTGCTTTGGTACCCATTTTCTGTGTCCTGTTTTTTACCCCCGGGATGCGATTGGTTTCCCTGATCATTTTGCTGCTGTCCGGGGCAAGTGATCTTCTGGATGGTTTCATTGCTCGGCGATATCATCAGGCGACGGAGCTGGGCAAAGTGCTGGACCCAATTGCAGACAAACTATTTCAGTTTTCTACGATGTTATGTTTTGCTGTGGATGGGATTGTCCCGAAATGGTTTTTGATTTTTATGGTTTGCTATGCTCTGTTCATGTTGATCGGTTACGCTGCGTTTTATACAAAAACCAAAGGTGTTATTGCTGCACGCTGGTATGGTAAACTGGCGTCAATGCTTATTTTTTCGGCTTTTGTGTCAGCCTTTTTCTTGAAAGGCGAATGGCAAATAGTCGTTCATATGTTATTTTGCTGTGCCTTTGCCGTTATGGTGTTCGCTGCGGGAAATTATACCCTTTGCGCACTCCGGACTTACCGCAAAAAAATGGAACAGCCGTCTTTGAAAGGTGAAGAGTGAATAAATGTTTTGCAGTAGATGTAAGAAGCGCCAGGCCGTCGTGTTTATTACACGAATGGAAAACAATGAAACGGTTAATGAGGGTCTTTGTCTGCAATGTGCCAAAGAACTGGGAATCAAGCCGATTTCTCAGATGCTGGAAAATATGGGTATCAATGATGAGAATTTGGAAGAGGTCAGTGACCAGTTCGACGAGATGATGGGCAGTTCCGAAGGGGAAGAGGGATTTGAGCCAGGAGGAGCTGCGGCAATGAATCTGTTCGGAAAGCTGATGCAGGGACTGTCCGTGTCGGAAACATCTTCGGAAAATAAAGAATCAATTCCCGAAGAAGAGCCCAAAACGGCAGAACCGAAAAAGAATAAAAAAGAAAAAGAGTCGAAAAAACAACCCGCGGCCCGGAAATATTTGGATGCTTACTGTCAGGATTTGACGGCAAAAGCACGTCAGGGAAAAATTGATGCGGTGATTGGGCGGGATTCAGAAATTTTACGGGTGCTGCAGATTCTGAATCGAAGGACAAAAAACAATCCTTGTCTGATCGGGGAACCAGGAGTTGGAAAAACCGCTATTGCGGAAGGAATTGCGTTGCGGATTGTCCAGAATAAGGTTCCGGCTAAGATTGCAGAAAAAGAAATCTGGCTATTGGACCTGACGGCGCTGGTAGCTGGAACTCAGTTCCGAGGACAGTTTGAAAGCCGTATCAAGGGATTGATTGAAGAGGTCAAACGTTGCGGAAATATTATTCTTGTCATTGATGAGGTACACAATTTGGTTGCAGCGGGAGATGCGGAAGGTGCGATGAATGCTGCGAATATGCTTAAACCTGCCTTGTCTCGTGGAGAGATTCAGGTCATTGGTGCAACAACTCTGAACGAGTATCGTAAGCATATTGAAAAGGATTCCGCTTTGGAACGTCGATTTCAGCCGGTAATGGTCAATGAACCATCGGTAGAGCAGACGGTGGAAATTCTCCAAGGAGTGAAGGCCTATTATGAGAATTTTCACAATATTTCTATTCCTGGGTATCTTCTGCCCAAAGCAGTGGAAATGTCGGAACGATATGTGACCGATCGGTACCTGCCGGACAAAGCCATTGATCTGCTGGACGAAGCAGCATCCAATGCGACGCTGAAAAATCCAGTGTATGAACAACTGTTCCTTTGCCGGAAGGAAATAGATACTTTGAAAAAAAGTTTGGAAGAATTGGAGGGAAAAGAATCGCCGTCTGATGCGGACTATGCAGCGATAGCCGCTGCCAAAGCGGAGCTTTGCCGCAAGGAGGCACAGTACGGGGAGTTGGAGAAAACACGGCAGCAGGCAGCGGTGTCTTTAGAAGACCTTGCTTTGGTGATTGAACTTTGGACCGGGGTGCCGGCGTCCAAAATCAAAGAAACGGAGTACGGAAAGCTTGCTGTTTTTGACAAGGTACTGCAACAGCATATTATAGGACAGGATAAGGCGGTCGCGGCCATCAGTGCTGCAATTCGCCGTTCCAGGGTTTCGTTGGTTCCTCGCAAGCGCCCTGTATCCTTTATTTTTACCGGGCCTACCGGTGTCGGAAAGACTGAATTGGTAAAGGTTCTTGCTCGAGAATTGTTTGATTCGCCTGAAACGCTGATTCGTTTGGATATGAGCGAGTTTATGGAAAAACATTCGGTTTCCCGGATTATTGGTTCGCCTCCCGGATATGTTGGATATGAGGAAGCCGGTCAGTTAACCGAAAAGATTCGCCGTAAACCTTACTCTGTAATTCTGTTTGATGAAATCGAAAAAGCGCATCCTGATGTGCTGAATATTTTACTTCAAATTTTAGACGACGGCCGTGTGACGGATGCCCATGGGCGAACGGTTTCATTTGAGCATTCAATTATTGTTATGACCTCCAATGCAGGGTCCGGGAATAAGAGTACTGCTGCCGGATTTAATCGGACGGCGGAGGAGTTGTCTTCAGAAAAGGCCAAAAAGGCACTGGGTGAATTTTTGCGTCCGGAATTTCTTAACCGAGTGGATGAAATCATCACCTTTTCTCCGCTGCCGAAATCTATATTTCCGGACATCGTTCGGATTTCTCTGAACGAATTGGCGAATGGGTTAGCTCAGCGGGAGATTCTATTTTCTTGTTCAGATGAGGCTATTGCTCTGTTGGCGGATCTTTCCTACAGCGCTGAATATGGTGCCAGAAATGTACGTCGGGTAATTCAAAGGGAAATTGAGGACAGAGCTGTTGCAGCTCTATGCGAAGCCTTTGTAGTTCCCAAAAGGATTGCGGTAGATGTACAGGAGGGACGGATTGAAGTCCGAGTGGAAACACAATAAAAAACAGTCATTGATATTTGCATGGGGATGGCATAGTGTTCGGCTATACTGTCCTCGGCAAACTTACAGAGTGTTTGCAATAAAATTTTCTAGAATTTATCTACTGCTTGTTTAGAAAGCAGAGCGGAAAAACCGTACAAAACAGGAAGCTAGTAAAATTGTTTGCTGGTTTATAGGATACGATGAAGCGGGGTTGTTACAGCAGTTACAGAAGGATATAGATTATAAAACATTTTTGGAGGAGTTTCCCCGGATTCACCCAAATTGCGAAAAAATCAAAGGGACAGTCTGTGGTGTTTACGTGGAAACGATAGCGGATCCCAAGATGCGTTTGATCCGACAGATGTACAAACTCATTGATGAGTTTGTAAAAGGAAAAGCAATGGAAAAAATTTTTCGGGAAATAAAGATTATTTATTTTTGCTTATTATGAATTATTTCACCCAATTAAAAAATTCGTTAAATCCAGAATAATATTGCTTATGAGATTATTGAACGACCTAATGTTAAAAAATAAATTTATTAACCCTGACTGGAGTGCCGCACTCTGGATTAACTATGATTCCATTGAAAAACCATGTGGGTTAATGTTTGCTCAAGAGATTTATTCAGACAAGCAAGACAGTCAATACGAACTATTTACACAGTTGGTTTATGGCTGAGAATACGCCATAGTAAAGAAACTTCGCTTTCTTTGTTCGGCTATGAAAGGGGATTACTTACTTGTGGTGAGCTGCGGAAATGGTTTTATGAAAAATTCCAACGTTTATGTGCAGATTGGATATGACTGTCATGCAGATATCTTCCGATATGAGCAAGGTCATGAGCGACATCCCATCAAATTCCCATTTATCGGGTATATAGTGCCTGGGAAGTGATTAAGCCAGTTGATATAATAAAAAAATCCGGTCTGATGTGGTCAGGCCGGATGCTTTTTATTTAGAATTGGAATTCTGCCAGAAGCATTTCGTGGTCAGAGGAATAGCTGTGCCGAATTTCCTTCCGTGTCAGAATCAAGTCCTTGGAGAAAAAAATGTTGTCGATGGCTCCTCCTCCTTTAAAACTGTTAAATGGATGCCGGGCGGTACTGATTCTTCCCAGGGATTCCAGCGGACGGTATTCCTCCATTGACGCAATGTTAAAATCTCCGGTAAGAATACAGTGTTTTCCGGTAATGATCTGACCCAAATAGTCCATCTCTTCTGCCCGCGTCTGAGACAGCAAACTTAGATGTGTATTGAAAAAGGTCAACACTCCCCGTCCGGTGTTGATTTCACATCGGGACAGGACCCTCGCTTCTCCTTTGCCGGATTCCAAGGGGACCGCCTGAGCTTCGTTAATGGGATACCGACTTAGGGTCGCAATTCCGTACTCGCCGCCTTGAAAAGGAATGGCAGGGAAAAAGCCAAAATAGCTCAATCCGGTTTTTTCCGCCAGCAGTTCTGCCTGATATTCCCGAAACGAACGGTCGGTTCCGCGGTCTACTTCCTGCAAGCCTACAATGTCCGCCCCGCTTCTCCGGATTTCTTCCGCGACAGGCGTCAGGTTTTTCCCCCGGTCTGCCGTCTGAATATTATAAGTTGCAACGCACAGCATATTAATTTTCTCCTTTTTGGGATTTGCTCTTAGTGTATCATGGAAAATCGGAAAATCTGTTGCAAGATTTGAAAGAAATGCGGAAGATTGTTTTTTTGCCTTGACTTTTGCTCCAGAACATTGTATAATAAACTCAAATCAAACAATATTGGTGCAAATTCCGAAAGGGGATTCGTTATTACTATGAAATATTGGGGAAAACGGGGGATAAGCGGCCTGCTTGCGGTTGTGATTCTTTCCGGATTATTTGCGTTTCTTCCGGGGGAAATTTTTACAGCGGCGGCAACCCGTTACGGCAATGGGGACGTAGATGGCGACGGGCGGGTGTCGGTTTATGATGCGCTGTGCATTCTCCGGGAAGGACAGAAAAACGACGATGCTTCTTTGATTCGTTCGGATGTGAATGTCTCCGGACAGGTGGATCGTGCGGACGCGGAGTTTTTGCTGGCGTACCTGGTGGGAAAACAGACGACCTTGGGAACGGAACGGTTTACCTATTCCTGTTCTTCGGATCAATGGGGGAAACCTGTTCCGTTTTGGTCTTGGGAATACCGGAGAGTTTCGGACAGCACGTTCTCGGATATGGTTTATGGCTATGTAAGTGCCTATTCCAAAAACATGTATTTTACTGGAAATTGGACGGCGTATCCTTATTCTTATGCGGATTCTTACGGAAAAAAGGTGCATCCTTCTTCGGCCGCGGATACGGTGCGGACCTTTACCGCGCCGGTAACCGGAACCGTGGTTCTGCACGTAAAAGCGGACCGGAACGGAACTTTTACAGCTGCCGGGGGATATGCTTATAACAAGACTCCTACTTCAGTTGCTGTTTATCTGAATACAGACCGGATAGATCCGGTAAACGGCGATTACCGTCTGATTTCTTCTTCCGTCTCTTTTCAAGTGACTCTTTCCGTGAAAAAAGGAGATAAGGTGCGGGTCTGCATTGGAGGGGTAAAAAATGTGAATTCCGACGCGGTGACGTTGGACACCTCCGTGGAGTACATATCCTTTTCTTCTTCTGGGTCGCAGCCCGGCGTATCCGATCTTTTTGGGCAACATTATATTGCAGTTACCGACCAGAAGAACAACCGGATTGTGGTATACGATGTGTTTCGGGATTGGAATGACTCCGCCGCGGTTCTCTGGAGCTGGTCTCCTACTACGGCAAATAAATATACCAGTGCTCAGGTAAAAGGCTTTAGCAATTGCACGGATGCAAAACTGCGGGTTCTGCCGGATGGTAGGGAAGTGGTTTTGATGTGCGCTTCCGGCACATTGCTTACTATGGTGGAATATCCATCGGGAAAAAATCTTTGGGCAACTCTGGCGCCCAGTGGTTCAAATCCCCATTCGATTGAATTGCTTCCGGACGGAAATATTGTCGCAGCGGAAAGTACCGGAGCCAAGTTGCAGCTGTTTGCAGCCTCTCAGGGAAAAACCACTGCGAAAGATTA
>CALXAO010000063.1 GCA_944386295.1 uncultured Clostridia bacterium
GTGCCCCTTTTTCTCGGTCTGCCTTTTGGTTTAATCGCTACTCCGGGAAAGAAATCGTGCATTTTTTCATATTGCTTTATTTCTTTTGGCATACAGAATCCCCCTTTACGGTAGTATGAAAATACTACCGTAAAGGGGGATTCCGTTGTCCGTTTTTGCTGGACATGTGCATAAAAAGCGGAGGCGGTCATTGTCTTGTTTTTGCTTTGAATATTTCGTGAAAACTTCTATATGGCTAATGGCTATCCGACTAAACCTGCGGCGCCGTTCTTTTTTTACAGGTAAGCAATAAAAAAGAACCTCCTGAATTTTAACAGGACTTCCCCGGATTGTGTGAGCGGATATGCGCTTTTGACTCTGGAAAGCAATGCTTGTTCAAATTGCTGCTGCTGTGTGCTGTTAAGCACATCCAGATACGGACGAAGTCGGGTTCCTCTTACCCATTCGATCAAATGTATATGAGAGGGCAATGTATGATAATATACTGTTTCCCAGAGATCAAACTGGGAAGCGCAGTGGGAGAGAATTTGATAGTATTCCTCAGGAGAAAGTACGTCATTTTTTTCAAAAGAAACATGTTCAAAGTTCCATTGGGAATCGGCTGCCACTTCTTTGATGATGCGGAACAGGGGTTCATTTTGGTTCATGGGTATCTGAACCGCAAGACAACCTCCCCGGTTTAGTTTGGTCATCAGCAGGGGCAACAGACCGGTATGGTCTGGAATCCATTGCAGACAGGCATTGGAGAAGAGCAGATCATATGTTCCGGAGAGCTGTTCTGCGGAGCATATTTGAAAGTGAAGTTCCGGGTATTCTGTTTTGGCTTTATTTATCATGGTTTCTGAACTGTCAATCCCGATCAGGGAAGCTTTGGGAAATGTTTCCCTGAGTATTTTTGTGCTGTTGCCCGGTCCGCAGCCAATATCCGCAATCTTCTGCGGGGAATGGTCGGATACCCTTTTTGCCAGGTCAATTGCCGGTTGTGTCCGCTGGGCTTTAAATTGCAAGTATTTTTCTGCATTCCAATCTGACATTTGAAGCCTCCTCAAGTTGAAACGTTTAACGGAGTTGGGGCAACACCATTCCCGCAATTAAAAAATAGGTCAAAAGTGACAGTGCGTCAACAACGGTGGTAATAAAGGGAGAGGCGGTTACGGTAGGATCCAGACCGATTTTTTTTACCAGCAAAGGAAGGGTCGAGCCAATGACCTTCGCAAGAATTGTGGTTGCGATCAGCGTCAAATTGACGGTGAGGGCAACGGAAATTGTTACTGCCGGATTGGCAAACAGGAGCCGGTCTACCAGGAGCATTTTCATAAAATTGACAGCTGCCAGCGCGGTTCCGCAAAGTAGGGAAACCCGAAATTCTTTCCACAGAATCCGAGGCAGATCTCGGATGCGCAGGTCTCCCACTGACAGTCCCCGAATAATAGTGACTGAAGCCTGACTGCCGCAATTTCCGCCAGTATCGGTCAGCATGGGAATAAAAGAGGTCAGGATTACCGCGGCTGCCAGCCGTTCCTCAAAGCCCCGGATAATGGCACCGGTAACTGAGGAGGAAAGCATAAGGATCATCAGCCAGGGAATTCGCTGCTTCCAGGTTTCCAGAATCCCCGTACGGAGATATGGCTTTTCGGAAGGGGTAATGGCCGCCATGATTTCCATATCTTCGGTAGCCTCTTCTTCCATAACCGTCATGGCGTCGTCTACGGTCAGAATTCCCACCATCCGGAATTCTCCATCCACCACCGGCAGGGCCAGAAATCCGTAGCGGGCCAGCAGCTGAGCCGCAACTTCCCGGTCTTCGGATGTAGGCACGCTGATAATGTTTTTTTCCATGATATCGTCAATCTGCGTCTGCGCGTTGGACAGAAGCAACTGCCGGGCGGAAACCACACCGGTCAGGCGGCGTTGTCCGTCAAGGACATAACAGGTATAAATGGTTTCTTTGTCAATTCCGGTTTGACGGATTCGTTCCAGCGCTTCTGCGGTGGTCATTTGGGACTTGAGACTGACATATTCGGTTGTCATAACGCTTCCGGCTGTGTTTTCGCCGTATTGCAGAATCAAGTTGATGCTGTCACGGGTTTCCCTGTCAGTGTTTTTCAAAATCCTTTTAACCACGTTGGCCGGCATTTCTTCAATTAAATCCACAGTGTCGTCTACGTACATTTCTTCCAGAACTTCCCGCAGTTCCCTGTCGGTAAATGCGCCAATCAGGTTCTGTTGATTGTCTGCGTCCATTTCCACAAAGGTTTCCGCCGCCAGTTCTTTGGGCAGTATCCGGAATAAAAGAGGCAAGCTTTCCGGCTGTCCTTCTGCACATTCCCGCAACAGAATTGCCAGGTCCGGCGCGCTGGTTGCGGCCAGGGTTTGTTTGAGTTGGTTGTAATTTTTTTCTTGCAGCAGCTGGGCGACTGTCTGCACATCCGTGTTTCTTGTCATCGGGTATCCCTCCAAAAATTAGTTTGTGAGAGAAAGCCACGGAAAATTCAACCACAGAATGTTTTTCGGATCAGCGAACCTTCCCTTTTTCGGAAAGCGTATGCTCCGGATTCTGTGTTTGTCTGTTCTGTTGTGGTCGGGGCTTTCCTCGGTTCGGTTGGTCCACTGATTTCACCTCGCTTTATAAAATAGACTATTGTCAGTATAGCGCAAAAGGTGGGATTTGTCAAGTAAAAAAAACAAAATTTGAAAAAATGGTATGAATATTGTGTTAAATTTTAAATTCTTAAGCAAAGGGCTTGAAATTCCTGCAAAAATGGTGTATAATAACAACAGATACCTATATCTATTGCGGCTGAAAACGTCGGTCGCGCTTCCGCAAAGGAGGATAATGATTGTTATGTGTCCGTTTGATGACGATTCTTTATTACATTCCGCTTCCGACAGCGAAACACCTGCCGAGGCCTCGGAATCCGCGCCCAAAGAAGATTCCGCTGGACTTCCTTTGGAGGAGGCAAGCTACTTGACCGAGGAAAAGACGGCGGCCCCCGGCCCCCGCAGTTTGCGTCGGAGTGCCTCGGAAACAGAAAGGCCGCGCCGTAGTCGAAAAAAGATTGGGCGGGGGCGGAAGAAGATGGAACCTACCGAAGAGGAACCTTTGCTTTCACCGGAACAAGACCCGGAGCATTTCCAGAAGAAACAGAATTGGTTTTTACGGTTTATTAAAAAATTTGGGATTTTCATTGCTTTTTGTTTTCTGACATTTTGTGTATTTTTTGTAGCGGCAGCTGGAATTGGTGTTACTGTAGTTTATTCTTTTTCCGATCCAGAACTGGACGAACGGTTTTCATCCATGGATTTGGATTATACTTCGTTTATTTATGCCACCGATTCTACGACCGGAGAAACCTATATTTATCAGCAGATTCAAAGTACTGCGGGGAGCCGTGTTTGGATTTCTGCAGAAGATATGCCGAAATGTCTCAAAGATGCTACGGTTGCGATTGAGGATAAGCGATTTTACCGACACATGGGGGTAGACCTGATCCGGACGGCACGGGCCACCATTGAATATCTGTTTGACAAGTTAACCGGAGGCGACGGAACTAATATTGGAGGAGGTTCTACGCTGACGCAGCAGGTCATCAAGAACATTACCAATGATAAGGAGCAGGACTGGACCCGAAAGGTTAAGGAGATTCTGCGGGCACTTTATATTGAGCGCCGATACAGTAAGACGCAGATTCTAGAGTATTATCTGAATACAGTTTACTTCGGACAGGGGGCAAACGGTGTTGCGGCAGCAGCAAGAGTTTATTTTGGAAAAGACGCGTCTGAACTGACGGTTGTGGAATCGGCTGCGATTATAGCCATTACCAAAAGTCCCACCTATTACGATCCGTATTTGCACCCGGATCACAACAAAGACCGCCGAAACTTGGTTTTGTGGAATATGTGGGATCAGGGAATGATTACCAGGGAAGAGTACGATGAATACAAAGAAACCGAACTGGTTCTGAAAAATTCTTCCGATGCGGAGGAAGATACAGAAGAAGACCCGTCCCAGGTATATAATTATTACGTGGACATGGTGATTCGAGACGTTCTTTCCGACCTTCAGACCGAAAAGGGATACACCGAGGCGGAGGCAAAAAAGCTGTTGTATAATGGTGGCTTGCAGATTTACGCGGCAGTGGATCCGCAAATTCAGAAAACCATGGAAGATTATTTTTCCAATGAAGATAATTATGTGTATAAAGGTTCTGAGAATGATGTGACAGAAGATGGCAAAAAACCGGAGGTTGCCATGATTGTTATGGCGCCTGACACTGGAAATATTCTCGGTGTTATTGGGGGCAGGGGAGAGAAAACATCCTCTTTGCTTACCAATCGTGCTGTGGATTCTTTCCGGCAGCCCGGTTCTGCTATTAAGCCTTTAAGCGCGTACGGATATGCCTTTGAGCACAATTTGCTTACTCAGGGAACAGCTATAGATGATTCTCCTGTTCTGTTTACAAAACAGACGAACGGTTCTTATTCCACTTGGCCCAGCAATTATGATAGCACTTACAGTGGTTTAATTTCTGTAAAAAAAGCTCTTTCCTGGTCTTTGAATGCGCCGGCTGCCCGTGTAGTTCAAATGGTAGGTCTGAAAACATCGTATGATTTTATGCAAAATGTGCTTCATTTTTCCAATTTGGTGGAAGACGATTATAAAAATCTGTCTCCTTTGTCTACCGGCGCACTGACAAACGGTGCTACATTATTGGAAATGACCCGGGCCTATACTGTTTTTGCAGGCAACGGAACCTATGCGGATTCCCGATCTTATACCAAAGTGGTGTCTTACGACGGCAAGACCGTTTTGGAAAAGGACATTGACCGGCAGATTGTGTTTACACCCCAGACCAGCTATTTGATTACCGATATTCTCATGGCCGCCCTGCATACCGGCGGGTCCAGCGATGTGGCAGATTTAGATACCATTGATACCGCGGGAAAATCAGGTACGACCTCCTTCTTTAAGGATCGTTGGTTTATTGGATACACGCCTTACTATCTGGGGGGAATCTGGTGGGGGTATGATATTGCCGATACGCTGGAAAATACTCACCATGTGAAAATGTGGCACGATGTAATGGCTCAAATTCATGAGCTGAAGAGCATTAAAAGCGGAACGTTTGAAAAACCGGACGGGTTGGTGAACTGTTCCTTCTGTACTGTCAGCGGAAAGCTACCCGGTCCCTATTGTTCTACCGATCCTCGAGGTTCTACGGTAACCACCGGGTTGTTTAAAGCGGGAACCGAGCCGACCGAAACCTGTGACCGGCATCATCAGCTGTATGTGTGCCCACTCTCCGGACAAATTGCCCATGAAAACTGCCCTAATGCAGTGTTGCGCACCTTTATCGATTACCGCCGTTCTGAGGTGACTACGGTATATACTGCTGATTCGGAGTATCTTTGTCCTCCATTGAGTCCCACACAGATTCTGTATAACGATTCCCGGCTTCCGGTGTATAATTATCTGGTTCCTGAAGGGGAATACGCTTCTTTGTCCCGATATAACAAGAGTAGGTATGCCAACACTCTCTGCTCGGCGCATACTCCCTCTTCTTCTCCCCATCCCTACACCTATAAGGAAATTGCGGGGAACGAATAAATAAAAAATTAGAGTTGCGGAATTGATTCTGCCGTCTTGATTTCTGAAAGGAACCTGAATTTTGAGAATCCAAAAGTTTATTGCCGAGTGTGGCGTTTGTTCCCGCCGTGCGGCGGAAAAGCTTGTCCTGCAGGGGAAAGTTTTGGTAAATGGAAAACCGGCGCAAGTTGGGATGGAGATTGATCCGGACCAAGATAAGGTGTGGTGTGAGCACAGGCGGCTGTACCGGAAAAGCTGTGAAAAGCAGTATTTTCTGTTTTACAAACCCCGAGGGGTTATTACGGCGATGAAGGCTCAGGATGACAGATCCGTAATCGCCGATCTGATCGGAGGCATCAAAGGTCGGGTTTATCCGGTTGGGCGACTGGACCGGGATTCGGAGGGGTTATTGATTCTGACCGATGACGGGGATTTGGCCCAGCGATTGGCCCACCCCTCCCATGAAACACCGAAAACTTATCGGGTAACCGTCCGGGGGAGTGTTTCCCAGACTGCGTTGGAGGCTCTGCGGGCGGGGGTTCGTTTGGACGACGATACCGTGACAAAGCCGGCCGAGGTAACGGTTCACCGAGCGGATGAAAATAAAACGGTGCTGCATATTTCCATTACCGAAGGGAAAAACCGACAGATTCGCCGGATGTGTGAAACTCTGGGACTGGATGTGATGCTTTTGAAGCGGATTGCGGTAGGTGATTTGCTGTTGGGACACTTGGCGCCGGGGGCTTACCGTCCCTTGACCGAAAAGGAAAAAGAAATGCTCCTGACTTCTGTAGGGCTTCCCTATGTTCGGAAATCCGCCGCGCCTGATAATAGAAAAAAATGGGAGGTCCATCGGGCCTCTCGCCGGGGCAACAGCAGTATTCATGAACGGCGGTTCAAAAAACAGTTCGGCGGAAAATAAGTTTATTCCATAATTGTTCCAGATAGACGGAGAACAGACCGGTTCCGGTTTGGTCTCCGTATTTTTCTTCTACGTCTTCCACGGCATAAAGATAGGCGCGGCTCAGAATAAAAGAATTCTGGGTCAGAGCAATGGATCCTACGACTTGTCCTTTTCGGACTGGCGCAAAAAGGACTGCGGGTAGGTATTCTTCGGAAGAAAAAGGCACGGGCTGCCCATCAATCCGAATTCCGTATAACGGAGAAGCGTTGGTCAGGAGAATTGGATTTTTTGCATTGAGGGCAGGCTGTGTTGTTTTGTATTGTCCTGCGGCCAAGACTTCATAGCGTTCTACCCGAGGAAAACAAATGTCGTACAGGGCGCGGTGGTCGTTCCAGTCGTCCGGTGCGGACAAAGTAACGCAGATTAGAGTTACATTGTCCCGTTCCGCCGCAGATACCAGACAGCGTCCTGCTTTTTTTGTAAACCCGGTTTTGATACCGCAGGCGCCGGGACAGTTGTAAAGAAGTTTGTTTGAATTGGAAAGTACCAATCCTTTGTATTCCAGTTTCGTTTTTGTTTTTTGTACAATTTCTCGGAATAGCTCGTTTTCCATGGCCTTTGCTGCCAAAATAGCCAGATCGTAGGCGGTGGTATAATGGTTGTCGTCAGGCAGACCGTGGGGATTGGTAAAATGAGTGTTCTTTAGGCCGAATTCTTCTGCTTTCCGATTCATCCATTCTGCGAAGATTTCAATTGATCCCGCTAAATTTTCCGCAATGGTAATTGCGGCGTCGTTGCCGGATTTCATTAAAAGAATATGTAAAAGATCCTGTAGTGACAGCTGGTCCCCTTCCTGCAGACCTAACTGGGACCCTTCCACTTCTGCCGCTCGGGAGGACACGGTAAGCATTTGTTTTGGATCTGCCCGTTCTATGGCCAGTAATGCGGTTACAATTTTGGTGGTGCTGGCCGGTGGGCGGCGGGTATGGCTGTCTTTTTCATAGAGAGGGGTTCGGCTGGATGCTTCTATTACAATGGCAGAGGCTGCGGAAATATCCGCAGCCTGGCTTTGCAGGGGCAGAAGTGTCAAAAGCAGAAAGAAAAGCATTGTGCCGCAGAACCATCGCTTCATTTCCGTTCCTCCTTGAGATCGTTAAGGGTTTGTACCAGAATGTCCCCGAAACAGCGGGCGGCTTGTTCCGCTTCTGCGGGAGAGTTGCCGCAGGCGCCCAGTTCTACGAGAATAGACCCGTTGCATAGGTGCTGATTATATCGGGACGGACGGACCAGCACTGGACGCATAAGTCCCTGGTAGAGGTCTTCCCCTTTCTTTTGAATTCGCATGGCCAGGGAAAGGTTTTCTTTCCAATTTTTATGTACATAAGTGGCATTGCCTACGCCCATAAGAAGCATGACTTGGGCGGTTTTTACACCGTCAATTTCCACAACAGGCCGGTATTTCGTGCCACTGTTATCCACTAGGGAATCTCGGTGCAGGTCAATGACTACGCTAATCGAGGGGTAAAGTTCCAGATAGTGGCGAATGGTTAAGTTGGAGTTTGTATACGATTGATTGAAATCCGGATTGTCATGCTGCACCTGCGAGTGAATTACCGAATATCCCGCATCGGTAAGGATTTTTTCCAGAATGGTTCCCATATGAACCACATTCGCGTAGTTTTCTTCGGAGCGGGGAGACCCGCCGGTATAATAGTCCAGATTGTCGTCATTGTAGCTTTCTGTTGCATGGGTATGTAGAATTAGAATCTGAGGTCCGTCATCCTTTTCAATGGGAATGTCAGGAATGTGAGCCAGCAGTTCGTCAATATCTAGTTTCAGGGAAGAAGAATTGTTGATTCCCAATCCGGAAGAGTAGGTCTTGCTGATTACCGGAAGGCTTCCCTCCGGCGGTTCAGAATCCGGTTCCGGTTCCGGTTCCGGAGCTGGATCCGGGGGTTCCGTTTCAGGCTCTGTGGAGGGACTTTCTTCCTCCTGCGGGTCCGTCTTTTCCTCCGTGCTTTGTGAAAAAGACGGAAGCGCAGGAATCGAAAGCTGAAGCAGACGACTTGGAATATCCACCTGCAGCCGTGCTGCTCCGTAGGACAAAGCGGGAGCTCCAGGGACAGTACCCATCACTGTTAGTACAACCCCCAGTAAAACAGCCCAGACTGTAAAAAGAAGGATTCCGGCATGTTTCTTGTTCATGTTACATTTCTCCTTTTCTTTTTCCGACAGGGGAAACGACCCCTGAATTCCGGGCAGACGCGTCCTTTTCTGTCATATCTTTATTTTATTCATTCTGATTTTGTTTATGCACATCCGCCGGCAAGTGCGTTGATCTCTTCCTGTGAAAGGTTGCCGTGAATTGCTTTGTTAACCGCAGTGGAAAGTAGCACTACTGACCGATTGATAAGCATATCGATATCTCGGGGGGTAACAATGAGGTTTTTCCGGTAAGGAGATATTTTTTCCTGAGCGCCTTCTGCTTTGCCTACCTCAGACAGAGTGTCTAGAGTCATGGTTACTGCGTCTATTACCGTAGGAATTCCGATTCCGATTACCGGTACGCCGAATTCCTCTTTTCGCAGGGCGGTTCGGTGATTCCCCACGCCAGACCCAGGTGTAATGCCGGTATCGCTGATCTGTACTGTTGTACAAAGCCGTTCGGTTTTCCGCGATGCCAGTGCGTCAAAGACCAGAATGCAGTCAGGCTGTACTTTTTCTGCCGCCGCGTGAATTAGTTCGGCCGATTCAATGCCGGTTTGACCTAAAACTCCAGGTTTTATGGCAGCCAGTTCACCCAGGGCCAGTTCACGGTAGATTTCCGGCAGTTCCTGTTTAATATGCCGTGTTACAAGAAGCCGGTCAATGGTCTTCGGACCAAGGGCATCTGAGGTCATTTGCCCGTTTCCCAGACCGGCTGCCAACACGCAACCTTTTTCCGGGAGTAGCGCTTTTAGTTCCCTTGCTGTAATCTGTATGGCTTGCTGAAACAACCCGTCATCGGAAAATGCCCCGTCAAAAAAAATGGTAATATAGGTCCCTTCCGGTTTTCCAATGCGCTTGGCTGCCTGTGGCGTGGTAATTTTGATTCTGGAAAGACGAATACCGCCCTCCGTTTCTTTGGTTTCGGAAAACCCTTCCTGGTCTGCGGCAGAACGGAGTTCTCCTGATTCTACGGCCAGATCCGTTCGGATATTCATAAGTGTTTCTCCTTTTTTTATTTTGTTTCTTGTTATTCTGTCCAATTTTCGCAAAATATATAAGAGACGGTTTGCTCTTTTTTGAGAATTTTTCTTTTGGGACTTGCATTTTCGTTGATTTTATAGTAAAATTATATTTAAATTAAGTAAAAAAAGGGAGCAAGTTGGAGATTGGAACAGATCAAACGGGTTTTAAGACGCTATTTTATAGATGCAATGGGAGCAATGGCCCAGGGATTGTTTGCTTCGTTGATTGTTGGGTTGATTCTTTCGCAGTTAGCCCGGATTCCAGGCTTGGACTTTTTGTCGGTTTTGACGACGGTAACTGCCGCTTCTTCTCCGGTTATCGGTGCGGCTATTGGCTGTGCCGTTTCTTGGGGACTGAAAGCAAAAGGTCTGGTTATTTTTACGTCGGCAGTGACCGGTGCTATTGGTTATGTTGCCGGTGGACCGGTTGGGGCTTATTTGGCGGCTCTGGTTGGTTCTGAAATTGGTGGGCTTCTGGCCGGGAGAACAAAAGTGGATATTGTGCTCACGCCGCTTTTGACCATTTTGTCCGGGGGATTGGTGGGCAGCTTTGTTGGGCCTTATATCAATCGGTTTATGACTTCTTTTGGCGCGTTGGTAAATCAAGCTACGGAATTAAATCCGATTTTGATGGGTATTGTAGTTGCTGTGCTTGTAGGGTTGGCCTTGACTGCTCCCATTTCGTCCGCAGCGCTTTGCATTATGATTGGTTTGGACGGAATTGCTGCCGGGGCTGCTGCGGTGGGCTGCTGCTGCCAAATGATCGGTTTTGCTGCAGCCAGTTTTCGGGATAATGGATGGGGCGGATTGATTTCCCAGGGAATCGGTACGTCAATGTTGCAATTTCCCAATATCCTTCGGCATCCGCAAATTTGGTTGGCGCCGACGATTGCTTCCGCAATTCTTGGTCCAGTTTCCACTGCTTTGCTAGGCATGACCAACACTTCTGCCGGAGCCGGTATGGGAACCAGCGGTTTGGTGGGGCAGTTTGGTGCCTTTGACGCTATGAGCGGAACTGCACCGGTTTGGTTGGTATTGGTTGAAATCGGATTGATGCATTTTATTCTTCCGGCTGCTCTAACGCTGATGTTTGACAGTGTGTTCCGGAAGCTGAATTGGGTTAAGCCGGGATATATGAAGATTACGACTGCCAAATGAGTTTACAAAGAATTCGATTTTAAATAAAAAAAACACTTGAAATAACAAAAAAAATATGGTATAATACAAAAGAATGAAATGAATAAAGGGAATTGTGCCCTGAAAAACGGAGGTGAACGCAGATGCCTAATATTAAATCCGCCAAGAAGCGTGTATTGGTCAATACCACAAAAAATATGCAGAACAAAATGTTCAAGTCGGCTTTCCGGACACAGTTGAAGTCTTTGGAAGCAGAAAAGAATGCGGAAAATCTGCAGAAAGCTTACGCTTTGATTGATAAAGCTGCTGCGAGGGGCATGATCCATAAGAATTGTGCTGCTCGTAAGAAGGCCCGCCTGACTGCTGAATTTGCGGCAAACTGATTTGCAAACCGAATAATTCTTAAGAGACCCTGTTTCGATTGCCGAAGCAGGGTTTTGCAGCAAATTGGTACCGATTATCAAAGGAGGAAGCTTTTATTCTATGGTACAGGATCAAATTCGGAATAGAATTCGTAATTTGCTTTGCACCAAGTCTGAGACCTTTCCGGAGGTGTTTCCCTATTTGACCGGCGCTGTGGTGCTTGTAACCGGAGCGGGAGGAACGGTAGGAAGTGAATTGTGCCGTCAAATTGCGGCGTCCAGACCGAAGCAACTTGTTTTACTGGATATTTGTGAGGCGGGGGTTTATGACCTGTCCTTTGATTTAAAAGAAGCTTTTTCTGGGGTTCCTTTTTCGGTGCGTATTGGTTCAGTACGGGATATTGCTCGTTTGAACGAAATCTTTCTGGAATTTCACCCATCGGTAGTTTTTCATGCTGCCGCCCATAAACATGTTCCGTTTATGGAAGAAAATCCGGGGGAAGCGGTGAAAAACAATGTTGCCGGAACTTGGAATGTGCTGTCTGCTTCCGACCAATTCGGTGTCAGTCGGTTTATTTTGATTTCCACGGATAAAGCGGTATATCCATCTTCGGTTATGGGGGCGACCAAGCTGTTGTGTGAACAGATGGTTTCTTACTACAAAGCACAGGGGCGTATGCGTTGCTCTTCGGTGCGGTTTGGAAATGTGTTCGCCAGCAGTGGAAGTGTAGTTCCTCTTTTTCAGCGACAGATTGATCGGGGCGGGCCGGTTACCGTGACGCACCCGGAAATGAAGCGCTATTTTATTTCGATTTATGAAGCGGTACGCTTAGTTTTAGCAGCTGGGGAAATGGCGGGACAAAAAGACATCTTTTTGTTGGACATGGGAGAACCGGTTCCGATATTGTGTCTGGCGGAAGAATTGATTCGTGCCGCCGGAAAAGAACCTTATACGGAAATACCGATTCAATTTGTCGGAGTTCGTCCTGGAGATAAATTACAGGAAGCGTTGGTTTTGCCGGAAGAGCTCCTAACTGAAACTCCATATCCCGGTGTCAAAGGGGTGGAAACCACAGAAAATAATTTTTCACTTTCTGTCTTGGAGCAATTGTTTTCTCATCTTAATTCTGGTAAATCTTTGGAGTTTCTGAAAAATATGATTTGTTTTAATTAACATATTTTATAAAATACAGCAAAAACTAACAAAATTTTTTTAGTGAGAATTAAGTTGTGCTTAAAATAATCCGATGGTTGTGGGAAAAATGGGGGATGAGGCCTGTAGGTTTCTCGAAAAAAAAGAAAAAAGGGGGTTGACAAGAGGTGATTGTTGTGGTATAATGTATAAGCCGCAGAAAACGGGACACGTCCCCAGAAGGCGGCAAGGGCATGGAAACGCCCGGATGAACCTTGAAAATTA
>CALXAO010000064.1 GCA_944386295.1 uncultured Clostridia bacterium
TTATCTCTTTGTCTATATTCTTCCATTGAAAACTGCCATTTTAAAAGACGATAGACAGCGAAAAGAAAAAGCGGTCTCGAAAATGCGCATAAACACAAGATTTATAACAAAAAACACCATTGGTATCCAGCCCCTATGAGTTCAGATTCCAATGGTGTTTTCATATGTCTTCGGGGACTAAAAAGGATGCCGAGCTAATCGGTCGGACAATAAAACATAAAAATAACGCTGAACCCAAAACAAATCGGATCCAGCGCCACACTGGTCCGAGTGTTCTTAACCAACCTAAATTTCACACTTAAAAATCCGGCTGATGGCACACATATTTCCCCGTACATTTGCCTACATTGTGACTCTTTGATATGATGATGGCACAAGATTTTATGGAGGTCAAGATTTTATGGAAAAGTACAAATATGACGAGAAGAACGGTCTTTGGTATGAACTTCAAGGTGACTATTATTTGCCGTGTCTGAAACTATCGGAGGAAGAACAACAGTCTATCGGTATATGGGGACAGCGACATTTGCGCTACATCAAACAACACCGCAAGGTGCTTTACGCCAATTTGCTGACAAGCGGCAAACTTAACAGCCACCTTGCAGATATTGATGAACAGTCAAAGGATATGTTTTCTCGTCTCGTAAATCAGATGGCAGGGTGTGAGAGCGTCACCGAGAAGCTCAAAGTAAAGAATCAAATGGAATGGGTTGGTCGTATGAACAACATACGAAACCGAGCGATTGAAATTTTAAACAATGATATCATCTACAATCTGACATTCTTAATATATTCCCGATAAACAAAGACCGTCAAGTCGAATTACAACTTGACGGTCTTTATAGCGTTAATCGCCGATACTGTTTTTCCTTTTGCTGTAAGCTACTGTTCCAAGTGTACCTACTCCGGAAACGAACAGCAGGGCAACCCACAGAAGAATATTGCTGTTATCTCCTGTTTGTGGGCTTGTAGTATCTGTTTTATTTTCCTCTGTTGGCTTTGTCTGCTCCGAGGCTGCCTTCTTAACCTCCAAATTCGTGCTGCATTCACCGTCTGTGTAGACAAATGTCACTTCATGGGTGCCGGCAGAAAGTGTTTTGAGATATTCGGCTTTAAGAGTGACTACCGTAGAACCGGAAACCGCTGTGTAATTGCCCTTATCAATCAGTTTGCCGTCAACCTTAATGCCTGTGAACTTTCCGAAATCACCGTTTGCTATGATAGTAAGTGTTCCGTCACTGTTTTGGATCCATGTTCCGTTAGCACCCTCGGTGATTTTATAATCGTTCGTTTCGGGTTGCTCGTAATCGCATTGATATGCGGCTAAAGTGCCCGAAACCTCGCAGGCGGCAAGAAGCGTTGCATTACCTGTTTTACTGCTCGAAGCGGGGATAAAGCAAAGTCCCTCGGGAGATACATCACCCTTAATTACCTCGTCAAATTCACGGGAATTGATATAGTTTGCAAATTTGGTATTTGCGGGGTCGGTAATGTCGTAAACCATTATTCCGCCTATTCTTTCAAGGGCGATAAAGGCAAAGGTTTTATTGCCGATAACTCCGGTAACTACACTCTCAGGCTCGGGACCCTTTTTGCCCGAACGGTTGTCAATGCTCGTTTTATCGTTGGAGGTATTGAAATAATCGGGAAGCTTTTGAGCTGTTATTTCTTCAAATTCACTGCCGCTGTCGTATACAAGTGTAAGTCCGTTATCGGTTGCCTCATAGATTGAGAAGGAGCGTCCGCCGAATACATACGCTTTATCGCTGTCAAGACCGTCCCACAGATTTGCATTGAACCAAACAACCTTTTTCTCAAGAGTAACATTTCCCGTAGGTGAAGTCACATTTTCGTATTCGTTGTCAAGTCCCGTCCAGTCGGCACGGCTGTCGCCCTCGTTAGCGGTCAGCAGATAGGTCTTCCCTCCTATTTCGGTTACGGATATACCGTCGGACATCTTAATCCCGTAAACATTGAGATAATTTTTAAACTCAGTCGCATCGTTCTTCTGAAGGTCAACCTTTGTTGCGCCGTAATCCTGGAAGCCGAGAGGATACACACCGGTAAATTCGCCCGAAGCGACATTAAGCACCGCTATAGCATTTGCCTCCTGCAGGGAAATGTAGGCGGTATTGCCGCTTACCGCAATGTATTCAGGCTCAAAATCGGTGGAGGGCGGTGTGTTCTTCTGAATAAGTACGCCTTTCGCCGTAAGCTCGTCCCGCTTTTGGTCAAAGCTGTCAAAGTATACTGTATTTGCCGTGAGTGAGTTATCCTGTCCGATTTTTACAATGCTTACAGAGCCTTTCGGGTCGGTGCCGTTTACACCATCTCGTGGCTCACCCTCGTCGGCTGTAAGAATGGTGCTGTTGTCGGCAAAGGTTATCATATCGGGCTGAACGCCGACCTCGACGGTTGAAATCAGGGTAAGCGAGCCGTTCTCTGCACAGGAGAAGAGTGCGGCAACACCTTTATCCCCATAATTATCTGCCTGAATAGCCACAGCCAGCCTTTTTCCGTCGGGGGAAACCGCTACAGAGGTTATGTCGCCGTAGGTAAAGCCGTTTACAAGGGCTTTAATATCATATTCTATGCCTTTCAGCTCCTTAACCTTATCTCCGTCGGTATTTTCGTTAAAATCCACGGCGATTAGTTTGCCCTTTACACCGCTTACGGCATAGGCAAAGCCGTTTTCGGGATTATATGCTACGATTTCAAGGCTTCCGCCGTCGGCGTTCATAGCACCCGAATTATATCTTCCGGCAAGTTCTAATTTAATTGTGCCGTCCGAGTTGAAGAATCCGTTCACACGGACATCGCCTGTTTGCACGGGTGTGTAGGTGGGTTCTGTGGCTACGGTATGAACGCTTCCGAACTCACCCTTGCTGTTGCGGGGCGCGTTTGCAAGCACATACGCTTTGTCCACGGTAACCTCGCCTTTTTCCCATACCACCAAGCCGAAATCTCCGTGCTCAGCGCGCTTCAGTGACTTTTGCTTTGATATTTTGGTTTCAGCGCTGTCTCCCGCGGTCACGGAATCAACCGCTGTTCCGTCCTTTATAAGCTCGATTGTATAGCTCTTGTTGTTGATAACCCAATCACAGGACATATCGGCATCGGGCAGGTCATAGGTCAAAAATTCGTCTGTGGTTGCTTCAGCCGCACCGACAACAAGGTAGAAACCGTTTGCGGGAATAACTCCGTTAAGGTTAAGCATATTATCGCCGTACTTAAGCGAGTAAGCCGAAAGGTCGATTCCCGCATCTGACGGATTGTAAAGCTCAATAAAGCTGTTGGAAATAGGAGTTTCGCCCTTTCCTCCGCCGCCGTATATCTGTTCAATAATCGGTAGTGCATTTCCCTGCTCTGCAAAAACAGTGAAATTCAATGACAGCAGAAGAACAACCACCAGCAAAAAACTTGTAAACCGTTTCATCTTTACTCCTCCAAAATACGTAAATACTCCCAATAAAAATCAGGCGTTCTTTTCGCCTGACAAATAGATAATAGATAATTACCTTTGTGAAACTCCAACCAGTCTGTAAATGTAGGTTGAGTATATATTCGGCTATCATATTCCGTCAGGTAATTATTATTATAAGGATGCCGTGTCAAATCCGATACCAAAGTTATGTAAAATTTATGTATCAAAGAATTTCTGTAATAGATTGATTTATATCAGATATCCGGTAACATAACAACGGCAGGCTTTTTTACCCTGCCGTTGTTCCTGTTTAAGTATAAAATTTTTATCCGCGATTTATAATTCGCTGTTACAAATATCATATTAATTCACGGATTTAAAAA
>CALXAO010000065.1 GCA_944386295.1 uncultured Clostridia bacterium
AAAGAGAAAATTTTATCTCAGACAGCTGGAATTGGTCTAAATTTGGAAAATATTTTAGGTAATAAAAAAATACTGCAATAAGAAAAAACGAAAAAATAGTACTTTTGAGCGTCGAAAATAAATTTTCGTTTCTTATTGTTAAAAAAAGGACACCCTTCGGAAGAAAGGTATCCGGAATTTTGTTTGAACTCAGTCGCTGGTGTAAGGCAGCAAGCCAATTTGTCTAGCCCGTTTAATAGCTTCGGTTAATTCTCGCTGATGAATGGAACAGGTAGCAGTGACACGACGGGGAAGAATTTTACCCCGTTCACTCATAAATTTACGAAGCTTAGTGGCATCTTTGTAATCTATAATTGCGTTTTTATCGGCACAAAATTGACAAACTTTTTTACGGGATTTTTTTCGAAAATCTCGAGACTGTTCGCTACGTTCTGACCGTTCAGGACGCTCTTTGACAGAAGCCGTAGGAGCTGCTGTCACAGGAGCTACAACGGTTTCGGGCGTAGCATTGGTATTATTTTCCATAATGAAAAACCATCTTCCTTTCTGAATATTCCGGCAAGCTGCTACTTAGAAAGGCAGCTCAGCCTCCATACCGTCCATATCCTTTATATCGCTGAAGAAATCGCTGTTGACGGCATTGGAATAGGCTTCGGGTGCCGAGGCGGGCTGTGTGCTTACCGAGGCTCCGCCGTCCCGATTTTTGGATTCCCCAAACTGAATTTCATCAGCTACTACCTTAGTAGATTCCCGATTATTTCCTTCTTTGTCCTTCCATTGATCTACTGACAGATTTCCAAATACAATAATGGCAGAACCTTTGCGGAAGTATTTGCTGAGAAATTCTGCTCGCTGATTAAAAGCTACACATCGAATGAAGTCTGCTTTCCGTTCGGAGTTTTTGCTATTGCGATTCACGGCGACGGTGAACTGGACAACTGGAATGTTGTTGGCTGAAGTTTTCAATTCCGGGTCGGCAGTTAGGCGGCCCATGAGGATCACTTTATTAATGTTCATACAGCGAATCGCTCCTTTCCGAAATACAACAGATGCTGACGTTCCTTATTTTTTGACAACAATGGAACGCAGCACGCCGTCAGTAATGTGGTAAATCCGTTCCAACTCTGCGGGAAACGCTGGTTCAGATTCAAACACGATGACAGCATAATAAGCCTCAGTCTCGTAGTTAACAGCATAAGCCATGCGACGTTTGCCCCATACATCTACAGACTCAATGGTTGCCCCGTTTTCGATCATGACGCCCTTAAATTTTTCCACAGCAGCTTCTAAAGCTTCATCATCGGGGAATGTCTTCAGGCTCAAAGCAAAGACGGTTTCGTATTTGTTTTTCATTCTTATAAATGCACCTCCTTCTGGACTTGGCGGTTTCCCGCCGGTTGGCCCGGTTCGGTTCCGGGCAAGGACAGCCGGACAAAAATCCAGTATGTAATTATTATACACGATTCTGAAAGGCTTGTCAATAGGATTTCATAAAAAAGTTGGTTTTGAAATGATATTTGACATAGAATTTTACTTTTTATCCGTTATAATGAGTTCAGTTGACCGAAAGAAAGGAACGGAAAGAAATGAAATTGGGAATCGTAGGCCTGCCCAATGTAGGAAAATCCACCCTTTTTAATGCAATTACGAACACTCAAGCGGAGGCTGCTAACTATCCCTTTTGCACGATTGAGCCTAATGTGGGTATTGTAGCTGTGCCCGACGAGCGACTGGATGTGTTGGCCGAAATGTACCATCCGGAGAAATATACTCCTGCAGTGATTGAATTTGTGGATATTGCCGGACTGGTTCGAGGTGCCTCCAAAGGGGAAGGATTGGGTAATCAGTTTTTGTCCCATATCCGACAGGTGGATGCCATTCTACACGTGGTTCGTTGCTTTGAGGACGAAAATATTGTCCATGTAGATGGATCGGTGGATCCACTGCGAGATATTGAAACCATTAATATGGAGTTAATCTTTGCAGATCTGGACATAGTGCAGAAGCGAATTGATCGAGCTCAGAAAAACGCAAAGGCCGATAAGGCTGCCTTGGCTGAGGTCGATTTATTCGATCGGGTTCGGCAAACTTTAGAAGCCGGACAGTGCGTCCGCATCATGGATCTGACTGAGGAAGAATCAGCTTTAGTGGAGGCAGCTGACCTGTTGACGGCAAAGCCGGTAATTTATGTAGCCAATATGAGTGATAGTTCCTTTGATTTGGAGGGAAATCTGTATCGAAAAGTAGCTGACTTTGCTATTGCAGAGCATTCAGAGGTTTTGCCTCTCTGTGCTCGGACAGAGGAGGAAATTTCCGAGTTGTCTGATGAAGACAAAGCATTGTTCCTAGCTGATTTAGGACTAGCCGAAAGCGGTTTAAACCGGTTGATTAAAAAGTCCTATTCCATTTTGGGATTGATTAGCTATTTGACTGCTGGACCGAAAGAAGTTCGTGCCTGGACCATTCGAAAGGGAACAAAAGCACCCCAAGCAGCGGGCAAAATCCACTCTGATTTTGAAAGGGGATTTATTCGAGCGGAGGTTGTTTCCTTTGACGACCTGACGGCTTGTGGAAGTTACAACAGGGCCAAGGAAAAGGGTTTGGTACGCAGTGAAGGAAAAGAGTATGTTGTGCGGGACGGAGATGTGGTCCTGTTCCGCTTTAATGTCTGAAATCAGCGGGATGCCTTTACGGTTGTCCCGCCCAAAGATATACAACGGATTGATTTTGGTTTTATTTGGCTTTGCTGGCGTGGTCTTGGCATTTGTTCTTCGGCTGCTATTGACTTGTCCTGAGCCGGAATTGCTGAGAACGAAGATCTTTTATGCTGTTTTGTTTACTCTTTCAGTGGTGACTGAATTGTTTTGCGTAGGTTTTGCTTTGGATGCACTGCGGAATCTCCTTGCACCGCCTACGGTAGTGCTGGAAAAAGGTATTCTCACTGTATCAGGAAACCTATCTCTGCCAGTATCGGAAATTCGGTCTTTGCGGGCGGATGACCGAGGTGTATGGATTAATGAAATAATCCGAATTTCTCCTGATATGACGCCGCTGCCCCCGGAAACGGTGAAATATGCTATTGAACAACGCATGGGAGGTACGTACAATGATTCGGTTTGAACATATTAGTGTTATGAATCTGGAAAATGCCATCCGAGGAGCCCGAAATCCTCTGGCCAGTTGGGATAAAAGTGATAGCTCCTTTGATGGGGAAGGACGATTTGTTTTAGGTTTTAATGACCTGTCTTTGGCAAAACGTCTTTGTCGGGCAGGAGGAGATCACCGGAAATTTGTCCGGCAGATTTTTGTGAGCGTAGATATTACTGCTCCTCTGTATTGGTGGAAAGAATTCGATACCTATAAAGTAGGCACTGTGGCAAATTCCACCTCTACCATGCACAAAATCCACGCTAAGCCCATTGAGGTGGAGGATTTCAGTCACGACCGACTAACCGCTGAAAGTCGGCGGTTTCTAGACGTGGTAGTCGATTATCTCGAAGCAATCCGGCAGGAATATCTGCGTACCAAGGATAAAATCTTTTGGTACGACTTAATTCAGCTCCTGCCTGAAAGTTATAACCAAACTCGGACTTGTACTATGAATTACGAAAACTTGATTAACATGTATCGAGCTCGAAAGAACCACAAGTTAGACGAGTGGCATACATTCTGTGAAGAATTTATTGAAAGACTGCCTTATGCTGATGCCCTAATTTTAATGAAAGATGAGGAAGAGGAATGACGCCGCGTTTGATTGCCTTTGATCTGGACGATACTTTTATTCATCACATAACTCAACTGCCGGAACGAAACATTCAGGCAGCTCGGGCCGCTATAAAAGCAGGTCATAAGGTTGTAATTGCCTCAGCTCGCCCCCTTTGCCAAACTCGGTGGGTCCATGAGGCTGTGGGAATGGATACTCCCATCTGTAATCTAAACGGAGCTTGGATTCGAACCCCCGACGGCCGGTATGAGTCTCGAAATTATTTGCCTGGTATTTTGGTCAAGGAGTTGATGAATCAGCTTCTTGCCTTTCCAGAGGGGGAATTATATCAACGGTATGTGGAAGAGGACGATTTTCTTTATTATGACCATATGTCTTCCTATGAATATTGGACTGATCATGTCCAACGGGGTGGTGGAATTTGCATGAAGCCGGGCTTTGATTATCCTGCTCGTTCCTGTGCCCGAATTATGGTTTGGACTCAAAGCGACAGTGCCAAGGATCGGGTCTTGGCTCTGTTTCAGAACCGGCCGGATACGGAGGTTCAATGGACTCCTGCTAATTCCGAAACCGGGTCCCCCCACTTTCTAGCTCTTTATCATGCCCGTGCAAATAAATGGCACGCGATTCGGCAGATGGCCGAATTGTGGGGAATTCCCGATGAAAATATTATTACTTTTGGAGATCAATGGAACGATCTGATGATGCTATCCAAGGCAGGCCGAGGATATGCTATGAAAGGTAGTTTTGCTCAGAAAAAAGATGTTACACCCTATACGACTACTTTGACAGCAGTAGAAGGCGGTGTGGGAGAAACGATTGAGAGGCTTTTAAACGAATGGAAGAAGTAACTGAACACAACGAACCGGCCCGGCGCCGGTTTATTTCTCCTTACCGGGCAATCGATACCGGATTGTATTTTTTTAAATGGATTTTTTTAGCAGTTTTAACAGGAGGATTGGGAGGGGCTGCCGGGAGCTTGTTTGCCTTGGTCCTTAATGGGGTTACTGATCTGCGGCAAGCCAATGATTGGTTATTGTGGTTGCTGCCTGTGGCTGGGCTGGGCATTGTGTGGTCTTACCGGGTGTTAGGACAAGGAAATCATCAGGGTACTAACCTGATTTTAGAGGCGGCATTGTCTCAGGAGGATTCTGCAGCTGGAGTTTCTTCAGTAAATATTCCAGTTATAACGGGTCCCTTAATTTTCCTTGCTACTTGCCTGACCCATTTGACTGGAGGTTCGGCCGGCCGGGAGGGGGCTGCCCTTCAATTAGGAGGAAGTCTGGGAACTGTGATAGGTCAGATTTTGCGTCTGAATTCCAAGGACCGGATTATTCTTGTTTTATGCGGTATGAGCGCAGTTTTTTCGGCTCTGTTTGGTACACCTCTGGCGGCGGCAGTATTTTCTTTGGAAGTGGTCAGTGTAGGATCCATGCCTTATTTTGCCCTGCTTCCCTGCTTGTTTTCCTCCTGTGCCGGGTGGGTGGTTGCTGGCCGGTTTGGTTTGACGGGACTGTTTTTTTCTTTGGATGCTGTGCCGGCTTTATCCCTGAGTTCCGGGGTTGGAATTTTGGGCCTTGGGGTGTTGTGTGGTTTGCTGAGTATTCTGTTTTGCCTGACAATCCATACAGCGGAGCAGCTGTACCGGAAATGGTTTCCAAATCCTTATTGGCGCATTCTTGTTGCCTCTGCTCTTCTGCTTTTGCTTACTTGGTTGTCCGGAACACGGGATTACAACGGCGCTAGTGGAATTCTTTTAACCCAAAGTATGGCTGGACAGGCAGTTCCGTGGGCTTTTGCGTTAAAGCTGCTGTTTACAGCGGTGACTTTAGGGGGAGGATTTAAAGGCGGGGAAATTATTCCTACTCTCTGTGTGGGAGCAGCCTTCGGCTGCTTGTTTGCCAATCTTACTGGATTATCTCCTTCCCTTTGTGCTGCCTGTGGCATGATGGCGCTATTTGCAGGAGTTACCAACTGTCCTTTAGCTACTCTGTTGTTGTCTGTAGAACTGTTTGGCTCAAACGGCATGTTATACTTTGCGCTGGTAATTGCTGTCAGTTTTGTTTTTTCCGGTTATTTTAGTCTTTATTCCAGCCAGCGTTTTTCTTTTTCTAAATATAAGGCGGTATCAGTGAATCGGCCTGCCAATCATTTTTAAGTTCAGGAGGAACCTATGCTTGATGCTTTGCAAGATGCTCTATTGGACACTTTAAAAATGGCCCCCATTTTGTTCTTAGCCTATCTGCTTTTGGAATGGCTGGAGCATCGGGGCGGAGAAAAAATTAATCGGATTTTGGGCAGAGCCAAGACTTGCGGTCCTTTGTTTGGCGCTGGGCTGGGTTTATTGCCACAATGTGGTTTTTCTGGTGCAGTTGCTAGTTTTTACGCTTCTGGTACGGTGACTGCTGGAACACTGCTGGCAGTTCTCATTTCCACCTCCGATGAAATGCTTCCCATTTTTCTTTCAGCACGGGTGGACTGGGCTGTCATTGGGGGGCTTTTGCTTTGTAAATTTGCTATCGGACTATTTGCCGGTTTTTGCGTAGACCTGCTTTGGCATCAACACCGAACCCCTTTGATTTCGAAGGTGGCCGGTTGCTCCTGCCACGGAAAAGGAATTTTCTACTGTACTTTGAAGCGTACTGGAAAAATTCTCCTGCTGATTTTTTTGGTTTCTTTTGGATTGAATCTTTTGTTTTTACGGTTTCCTTCCCAGGTCATTAGCTGGGTATGGCAGATTCCGGTAGTCGGCTCTCTGGTTGCGGTTTTGCTGGGACTGATTCCCAATTGCTCCGTTTCGGTGCTTTTATCGGAGCTGTACGTGGAGGGCGTGCTGGGTTTTCCCCCTTTGTTATCTGGGTTGGTAGCCAATGGGGGTGTAGGGTTGTTAGTTCTTTTTCGTTCCTGCGCTCGAAAAAGAGATGCTTGGAAAATCACTGGAATTCTTGCTGGAGTGGCGTTGGTTTCCGGTTTTACAGCTGAGTTGTTTTTCTAAGATAAGGCAAAAAAACGACACTTTTTCCTTTCCTCTTGCAAATTTTTTCAGTTTCCTGTATAATAAATTTTACAGAGTAGGCACTCCGCGTTTGCGCTTCGGCGCCCAGTGCCGCAGGATGGGAAGTTGCCTGCGGACGAAAATGCCCGGCTAGTCCGGGCTTGCGGTGGGGGGCCGCGTCCGCTGTTACAAAAGCAGTCAGTTTCCCGTGTACTTTTTGACGTGGGAATAAATTTTGGACGCTCTGGTAATGAAAATTACCGGAGATTTTTTGTTTTTGAAAAGAAAACAAAAAAATCTGCCGGCACTTTGTTGCAGAAGCCAGGAGTTGCTGTGTTTCCTGCTTCTCTGTCCGCCGGCTTAGACCGGAGAAAGGTAGTTTGTGTATGCAAGAGTTTAAATCCCCCTTTTCCAAAAAGTACTGGAGTGCTGCTGTCAAGGAGTTTCGGAGTCCGATAATGCTAATTTTGGCCGCGGTGTTTATTGCCCTGCGGGTTGCGATCAAGGGACTAAAAATTCCCGTTCCTGGGGTAGAGAGCCTTTATATTTCGTTTGATATGTTTGTCAATTCCGTGGGGTCAATGGTATACGGGCCACTGGTAGGTTTGCTTGTGGGTGCAGTTAGCGATACTCTGGGTGCAATACTGTTTCCTACCGGTACCTACTTTTTCCCCTATATTTTTGTGGAAATGTCCTCCTCCTTTATTTTCGGTTTATTCCTATATCGTTCCCATCTAACGCCGACTCGAGTAATTCTGACCCGGTTTTCCGTTACGGTGTTTAGCAATATGTTCCTGGGAAATGTAGCTTTCAAGTTATATCAGCAATTTATTATGGGCAAAGAGGTACATCTGTTTACTTATGGACGGCTGATTAAAAATGCGGTCCTTTTTCCGGTGGAAGCCTTGTTGATGGTTTTTTATTTAGGTGCAATGGGGGTTGTCTTGGCCCATTTGAAACTGATTCCTTCGTCCAACGGAAAAATGGAATTAAAGCTCCGGCATTTGCTTTTACTGTGTGGTTTATTCTGTCTTGCCGGAGGGCTTCTAGTGCTGTTTGCGCTGGATATTATTTAAATTTTTGAGAAAAGGAAGAAAAAGAAAATGGCAATTGAAGCGGTAAAAGCATTTTTCCGGGAACGGAAAATGGAACATCGGATTCAGGAATTTGAGGTTTCCAGTGCTACTGTCGCCCTGGCGGCAGAAGCATTGGGCTGTCAACCCTGCCGGATTGCGAAATCCCTTTCCTTTATAGTGAATGATGAACCGGTGCTGATTGTTGCTGCCGGAGATGCAAAAGTGGATAACGGGAAATTCAAGATTCAATTCGGTGTAAAGGCAAAAATGCTTTCTCCGGAGGAAACGGAGACAAAAATTGGTCATGGGGTAGGTGGGGTGTGTCCGTTTGCGGTTCAGGAGGGGGTCAAAGTTTACCTTGATCAGTCTCTGAAACGTTTTTCTACTGTTTTTCCAGCCTGCGGCAGCAGCAACAGCGCCATTGAGTTGACCTTGGCGGAACTGGAAGCCTACTCTTCTTTTTCTGCTTGGGTTGATGTCTGCAAAAATTGGAGCTAAATTTTGAGCTTCTAAAAAACACTACACTATGAAAATCATTGCAAATACTGGCTTTTACATCCATTAGGATACTTATAACAACAATGATTTTTGACACTTTGGTGCTCAAATGGTGTTTGAATTTCTTACGGTGATATAAAACAATATAAGAAAGACGTAAGAAAAGATCATAATCTTTGAAGGCAAAAGCACTCGTAGATTTTACTCTCTTGGCATAGCATTATGCTTAAAAAATTCATATGTAAAAGTTATAGTATACTTAAACATACAAATTTGATAATAATTTATTAGGGAATTTCATATGCAGTTTTATTAAAGAATAATATAATAGCGCAGAAGAAATTCTAAATTTATACGGTAGCATACCTCAAATCCTTTTTATGCTAACAAATACCTATAAACATTCATTGAAAATAATGGAAGCATACGGTGCAGATAAAGCGGAGGATTTTTGGGAAGAAAACCTTAACAACC
>CALXAO010000066.1 GCA_944386295.1 uncultured Clostridia bacterium
TCCGATCTCAGACACAAGGGTATGTATTTGAAGTTCTTCCGAAGGAATTTTATATTTACAGACAACGATAAAGGGGCGTTTTTCGCTTGAGAATTATAGTAAAAATTGGATCTTCCAGTTTGACACATGAAACCGGAAAACTGAATTTGCAGCGGATTGACCGTCTTGCGCGGGTTCTTTCGGATCTGAATAACCGGGGACATGAAGTCATCTTAGTTTCTTCTGGCGCGCAGGTGGTAGGTATGTCCAAGCTGGGATTAAGCAAAAAGCCAGAAACCTTACAGGAAAAGCAGGCGGTAGCTGCCGTGGGGCAAAGCGAACTAATGTCAATTTACGATCGAACCTTTTCGGGATACGGATACAATGTTGGACAAATTCTGCTGACCAAAGATGTCTTTGAAGCCAAGGAGAGAGAACAGAATGTAATTAACACATTTAACGCCCTTCTGGGATTCCGCTGTGTACCGATTGTAAACGAAAATGACAGTGTGGAAGTAGAAGAAATCAAATTTGGAGACAACGACACCTTATCTGCTATTGTAGCCATATGCACCAAAGCTGATCTGCTAGTATTGCTAACTGATATTGATGCCTTGTACGACAGCGACCCGAATAAAAACCCTCAGGCAAAAGCAATCCGCACAGTAGAAAGGATTGATGATTCTATTCGAACCTTGGCAGGAGATACAATTTCAGGCAAAGGCACCGGAGGAATGATTACAAAAATTCACGCGGCGGAAATTGCCACAGCCAAAGGAATTGACATGTACATCGCATCCGGAAGCAATCCGGATATTCTTTATGATATTTTGGACCAAAAACCCACCGGGACCTTATTTAAGGGAAAAAAAGAGAATATTTGACTGTTTTTTCTTTCAAACTTTTTTAAGAAAGCGATGATGAGATAATGAAACCGCTGTTGCAAATCGGCCGGGACGCGAAAACCGCCGCAGGAACCCTGGCCATTCTTTCTACTGTTAAAAAAAATGAGGTTCTCGCTGCTATTGCCCGGCAGTTAGAAGAACAAACGGAACAGATTCTGGATGCAAACCAAAGGGACTTGCAAAATGGACGGAACGCCGGAATGCGAGAAGCACTTCTGGACCGTCTGGCTCTGACAGAAGAACGGATTCGGGGCATTGCAGAAGGCGTACGCCAGGTTATAACTCTGCCCGATCCGGTGGGAAAGGTCACAGAAATGGTCACCCGGCCCAACGGACTGCAAATCGGAAAAAAGCAAGTACCGTTAGGTGTTATCGCAATTATTTATGAGGCCCGGCCCAACGTAACAGCTGACGCGGCGGCGTTGACCCTCAAATCAGGAAATGCGGTTATTCTTCGGGGAGGGAAAGAAGCGATTCAAACTAACATTGCCATTGCGGCCGCTATGCAACGGGCCCTGCAGGAGTGCGGAATTGATGAAAACGCCATTCAGCTGCTGGAAGACACTTCCCGGCAAACAGCAAATGAACTGATGCAGTTGCGGGAATATATAGATGTACTGATTCCACGGGGCGGAGCAGGCTTGATCCATGCTGTTGTAGAAAATGCTTCCGTTCCCGTCATTGAAACAGGAACCGGAAACTGTCATATTTATATCGATGAATCCTGTGATGAAACAATGGCATGTGAAATTGTATACAACGCGAAAACTCAACGTCCGTCGGTATGCAATGCGGCAGAATCCCTGCTGGTCTGCCGCAGCATTGCCCCAAAACTGCTTCCGAAAATTAAAGAGTCTCTCGACCGGAAAAGCGTACAGCTCCGTGGGTGTCCCGAAACAGTAGAAATTTTAAGGTGTGATCTGGCGGAAGAAGAGGATTTTTACAAAGAATACAACGATTACATTCTTTCTGTCAAAGTCGTAAGCGGTGTAGATGAGGCTATCGCGCATATTAACAAATACGGCACCGGACACAGTGAGGCCATTGTTACGAAGGACTATTTTCATGCCCAGAAATTCCTGAACGAGGTAGATGCGGCCGCGGTATATGTAAACGCTTCGACTCGGTTTACTGACGGATTTGAATTTGGCTTTGGCGCAGAAATCGGCATTTCGACACAAAAACTGCACGCCAGAGGTCCTATGGGATTAAATGAACTGACCACTACAAAATATATTATTTACGGCAACGGTCAGACCCGAAAGTAAAACTCCCAAAGAAAGGCGATTGTTCAACATGGAAGAAGCGATTTTCGATAACAATGCAAACAAAGAGCGTTTTCTGTCTCTGATGCGTTCCGTAGAACGGCAGGGAATCGAAAACCTGTTGGAATACATAGAAACCAAAACCGATTTTTATACGGCTCCGGCGTCCACGCGTTTTCATAACAACTGCGTGGGAGGCCTTTTGGCACATTCACTGAATGTCTATGACAATTTCAAAAAACAACTGGCTCTGCGGAAAATCGAAATGCCGGAAGAAAGCATCATTGTCGCGGCCCTGCTCCATGATCTGTGCAAGTGCAATTATTACGTTCGGGAAGAGCGGAATCGGAAAGTCAACGGCAAATGGGAACAGTACACCGTGTGGTCGCAAACCAAAAATGTTTCGGTACTACTACCCCACTCGTCCCGCTCCATCCGCATTATTCGTAGTTACCTTCCTTTAAAATTTATTGAAGAACTTTGCATTTTTTATCATATGGGCCCCTTTGGTGGGGAAGACTATGAATATCGGAATCTGTTGCAGCAGACCAACGCTCGACACCCGGAAACCCTGTTATTTTACGTGGCCGACCTGTTGTCCTCCTATTTGGACGAAACAATTTACGACTAACTGGGAGAAAAAAACACGATTTGTTTCATTTTTTTTACAAAACAACTCTTGACAAACCCACAAAAATATAGTATAATGTATGAGCTGACACATTGACCGAGAGAAGGCAGGATTGCCGTATCGCTTTGCGCTGAAGTGTCGCTCCAGAATGGCGGAATAGCTCAGTTGGCTAGAGCATACGGTTCATACCCGTACGGTCGTTGGTTCAAATCCTACTTCCGCTACCATATGGCTCGTTGGTCAAGCGGCTAAGACACGGCCCTTTCACGGCTGTAACAGGGGTTCGATTCCCCTACGAGTCACCAAACGGAAAGGGATATATCATTTGATATATCCTTTTTTTATCACTTTATCAGGAGGGAAAGATTGTTATGAAATGTACTGTGTGCGGCACAGAAGCAGAAGCCGGAGTGAAATTCTGTCCTTATTGCGGAGCCAATATGGAACAACAACCACAAACAGCAAACGCGCAGATTTCCGAGGCGCCGCAAACTGTTTACAACGCCAACGGAACCGTTGCGTCTGCACAGGCTACCCCATCCAAAAACAACGGATTTGCCACCGCGGGGTTTGTCTTGGGATTAATTAGTTTTTGTTGCTGTTCCCTTTGTGGAATCGGCACAATTTTAGGAATTATTTTCTCTATTTTGGGCTTAAAGTCAGAGCGAAAAGGGTTTGCCATTGCCGGTTTAGTTCTGTCTATTCTTGCAATAGTTTTGACAATTATTTCCTGGTTGTGGTTGCCCTCGCTTCCGTTTATGGAAGAATACTACCAGTATATTGAAGATTATCTGTGTATGCTGTTCTAAAAAAATTTCCTTGTAACAGCTTTCGACAAATGAAACCACAAAGCGGGCATTTCCATTTGGAGCGCACATGAAAAAACGGGAAAGAACCATGGTTTCCTTTTTGCGTAAACCATGGTTCTTTCGTTAATTTTTAAAATATTCAAAAAATAAAGCTGGCAATGTGGGCATTTCTATGCTCACATTGCCAGCTTTTTTAAGTTTATCGCAACAAATTTGAGCTTAACCCAATTTTGTACTCCGGACAGGCTTTTTATGAATGTATACCGTATGGCATGTTATATTTGCTCAATTCTGACTTGATATCCTTTGCGAAATCTACATAGTCAGACCATATATACTGTCTTTTAATGATTTTTACTGCACGTGCGTTTGTCACTGTTGTTTGGAAAAACAACACAATCATAATATTTCCCCTCTCGTATGATTATTCCAAAAATCCAATATAATGACATGACAAGAGGGAGCAGACATGGCAACCAAGCTGATTTCCCATAATATGCTGACCTTGGACTACTGGCAGGAGAATGTGATATATGATGGACGGAAGATGTCAGCGGCACCATCGGTTGTGCGGCGTTGAATATCGCGAACGGCTGAATGAACTGACTCTGCAAGCCACCACAGAGCAAATGGACGCTGCCAAAGCCGCCATCCTGCAAATGCTGGAGCTTCTGCAAAAAGTACCGCCGTTTCATCTGTTGGAACAGGAGTATTACAAACAGGGCATTGAAAAGGTCTTTTCGGAGGCTTACTTACAGAATTGCTTGGACTACTTAACCGCCATCATGGAGCAACAATATTCTGGCATAATACAAGAGCTTTTGCGGAGGATCTGCACAACAGCAAGCGCACCTCGGAGGGCTATGCGGCCGCTTTCGGGAAGTATTTCATCAACACGCCCATACTGGATGAAAACGACCCCATCCTGGATGTCCGCAATGAATATTACAACGCAATATGCAGTTGCCACCATCCCCGGCAAGAAAACGGCACAGTTCGTCGAGTGGATACACTATGTGTTTCGCTCTGATTTATTTGAGGGCTTGTGTAACGGTCATGCTCCCAATGCCCCCAAGAAAAGACCACGCACAGGGGCGCAAACAGCGAGAACAGGCAGACGACATCCCATTAAGGCAATCTATCATCCTGCAATATCCCCGCCGTGGAACGCTGGATGAACGCAGAGCAGAGATGGTGAAGTGACTGGCAAAAGAGAAAGAAGAAATTGCATTGTCAGACCGCAAATACGCGATGACGTACTATCCAAAGGAAATGGAACAGGTGGAACTTCTGGCAGAAGCACAAAAGCTGCCAGAAACAAAATTTACAGAGAAAGGCGGTGAGGGTGTGAGCATAAATAACTTTTGGGAAGAGTCCGGCAGTAAATTCAGGTTCAGAGCCGATGCACTGACTATGCGGAATGTACTGCGGATTTATCAGCTTGACCCTGCACCGCAGGAGATAGACAACATCAATGACTATATTGTGCTGGCAATTCAAAAACATGACAACCGCTATTTCTCTTGCTTCCTGCATTACCACGAAAGCAGATTGAATAGCCGTATCCGCCGTTTTCTGGTCCGGGGAGGGACTTGACCGCTATACCCCTCTGCATGGTTCTGGATTATAAGCAAGGCGGTGTTCTGGCAATGCTGGAATGTATGCAAAGCTATGATCCAAGCAAGGGTGAGGATTTTCTGACCTATGCCCACCATTTTATCGGGAACGCTCTGATGACTTGCCGGATGCAGAAAAAAGCGGCTCGTTCCGCAGCTTGGACGAATACAAAGCCGTCCGTGGCCTTGCAGGGCTCTATAACAAATTCTGAGAAGTCCACAAAAGAAATCATCATCCAAGAATATGCCGTGAATAACGGCGGCACGGAGAAAACCGCAGAGGAATATCTGACCCTTGCCAGCACCATCCGAAACCGTGTGCCGTTCTATGCTACCATGCAGGATAAGGACAGCGAGGAAACGAGCGAAGATGTGAGCTGTGACAACAGTTGGAACTATGCAGATATACTCTGGAACGGCATCTGAGCAGAAGCTTTTGGAGACTTGGCTACCGGGATAAACGCTGTTGGAGAAACGAAACGCCAGCAGAGAAAGCCTACCACCGTGCGTTGGAGAAGTTGACCCGCAAGCTGGTAAAAGCCGGAGTGCTTCATGCGGTAGAGCTGCGGAAAAAGAAAAACGCAAACCCAATCTACGAATACAGGGTAGATTACGACGGCGAATGGGGCGAAATCTTATTTGATTTTGACAGCGGCACAGCCAAGATCGTCCGGCTGGCTGATTGGGATACGGTAAAAACGAATAAGTTTGCCAATGCAGCGATTCAGCACATTTTGTCATTGCCGCTGGACGCACTGACAAAAAACATGGGAATTCCCATTGAAAAATAGCGAATAAATTTCAAATTTTTTTCGCAAATTGCAATAGCAACCTGCAATAATTCACAGAAAAGTAACGATTAGCGTAGAATGATGTTGGATTGCGGAGAGAGGGCGAAGCCCGAACGGAGAAATCCAACATCGGCGCCGGCG
>CALXAO010000067.1 GCA_944386295.1 uncultured Clostridia bacterium
AAAAAAAAAACGAAGCAACACCGCCTTTGTGGCATCTGTTCGAAGGAAGCAACCGTTTCTTTTCAGCAGCATGTCAAATCCGCCCGGACCCACTGGGAAAGAAAAGATCCCTGTCAAATTCCGGAAAAAGGTGGAACTTTTATTTCCTTTTTGAGTTACCAATTTTGCTGTTTTTGTATTTTTATCATTTTTTTGAACAAAAACCGAATTTTTTTTTCGTCTCCAATTTTTTATTGACATTTTTCTCTTTTTATGGTATAATGTTTAAGCCGCTTAGAAAAGGCTTTGAAAAAGATGCCATTGGCGTCTGCCTCCATAGCGAGACTATTATAAGATATGAGGGAAAACCCATGTACGCAGTGTTTGAAACAGGCGGAAAACAGTACAAAGCCGCCGAAGGCGACGTGCTTTTTATTGAAAAGCTTAATGCCCAAGCCGGACAGACTGTAACTTTTGATAAGGTGCTTCTGGTCGGAGATGAAAACGGCATTACCGCAGGCACACCCTATGTAGCAGGTGCCGCAGTGGAAGCCCAATTGGAAAAGAATGGTAAAGGCAAAAAAATCCGCATTTTCAAGTTTAAAGCAAAAAAAACCTATCGGAAACGTCAGGGCCACAGACAGCCCTATTCCAAGGTTATTATTACCGCTGTGAAGGCCTGAGGCAGGAGGGATATTGAAATGGCACATAAAAAAGGCGTAGGTTCTACCAAAAACGGCCGTGATTCCGAATCGAAACGGCTTGGCGTTAAACGGGCAGATGGTCAATCGGTTCTGGCTGGGAACATTCTTGTCCGGCAGAGAGGTACGAAAATTCATCCCGGAGTCAATGTGGGTAAAGGTTCCGATGATACCCTGTTTGCCCTTATCGACGGACGGGTCAAGTTTGAACGGTTTGCAAAGAACAAAACCCGTGTAAACATCTTTGAAGTGGAACAATAAACGGGAATGTCAGGCTGTACCGACCGGTACAGCCTTTTATTTTAGTATTTTTTTAAAACTGTTTCAGAAAGATATTGAATTTTCCCTGATTTCATGGTATACTGTAAACAAATGCAGAAAGGAGCCGGAGGTATGTTTATCGACAGCACAAAGCTTTACGTGAAAGCCGGCAATGGAGGCAACGGATGTGTAGCCTTTCGGAGAGAAAAATATGTGGCGGCTGGAGGACCGGATGGCGGAGACGGTGGCAAAGGCGGAGATATTGTCATCCAGGCCGATACAAACCTTAACACCCTGGAAAGCTTGCGGTATACCCATCGGCTTATTGCAAAAAACGGTGAAGACGGCAAAGGCGCAAAAATGTACGGAAAAAGCGCCCCCGACCTTGTTATCCGCGTTCCCTTGGGAACATTAATTAAGGACGCACAATCGGGCCTGGTCATCCAGGACATCAGCACGATGGAGCCTTTTGTTCTCTGCAAAGGTGGCAAAGGCGGCTGGGGAAACCGGCACTTTGCAACACCAACCCGGCAGTGTCCCCGTTTTGCCCGCCCCGGGATTCCCGGCGAAGAACTGGAAGTTATTCTAGAACTGAAACTAATTGCCGACGTAGGGCTCATCGGTTTTCCAAACGTAGGGAAATCTACCCTTCTTTCAGTAGTCAGCGCAGCGAAACCCAAGATTGCCAATTATCATTTTACTACCATCGTTCCTCATTTAGGCGTAGTTGCCATTGACCCAGAGAACTCCTTTGTTATGTTGGATATTCCCGGCATCATTGAAGGGGCCTCTCAAGGGCTAGGTATGGGACTGGACTTCCTGCGACATGCGGAACGCTGCCGCTTGCTGGTCCATATAGTAGATGTGTCCAGTACCGAAGGAAGGGACCCCATTGAGGATTTTGAAACTATTAACCAGGAGCTCCGGTCTTTCAGTCCCACACTGGCACAGCTTCCTCAGATCGTCGCAGCCAGTAAATGTGATGTGGCCTCGGAGGAACAGATAAATCGATTCCGAAACTATATTAAAGCAAAGGGCCTGCCCTTTCTTCCTTTTTCGGCTGCAACCGGAAAGGGCACCGAGGAACTGATTGCGTTGCTGTTTCAGCGATTATCTGAACTGCCTCCGGTCCGGGTCTATGAGCCGGAATATCAGCCCCCGAAGGATGAGACCGACTTCCGAGATCATTCGGTTTCCATTCGTCGAGAAGACAATGTCTTTTTTGTAGAAGGGAACTGGCTGCTCAAGCTCATGCGGGGTATTAATTTCGGAGAGCAGGAGTCCCTACAGTATTTTCAGAGGGTTCTGACCAATGCCGGAGTAATCAAAGCACTCACAGAAGCTGGCATCCAGGAGGGAGACACAGTGGATATTTACGGGTTTGAATTTGACTTCGTTTTTTGATTCCGCTGAAGGGAGAAACATGCAATGAAACTTGCACTGAAATATATTCTCGTCTTTTTTCTGGCAGCCCTCTGCGTAGGTGCCAGCTGGGTGGGATATCTGATTTACGAAAAGCCGTATGACTTCCGGCAGATTACATTGAACCCAGCCTCGGAAGGCCAGGTACATCCCCAGGACACCACCTTGTCCGGAGCAATAGCCAAAGCCATGGGACAGGCCCTGCGCAACGCCCAACCGGTCCCGTCTCTGCCAGAATACGCAACCAAACAAATGACTGTGTTGACCCACACCGAAGGCACGGCGTTGGCGGTATATGAGCTATACATTGGCAGTATTCTGAATCGGGAAGGCTATTTTTATTCTCCCCAGAAACAAACTTATTTTCGACTCTCCACCGCCGATTTTGTGCTTTTGCTCTCCGACCCAGCCTTTGCCGACGCCTATCCGGAACGACAGCCAACCCAAACAGCAAGTCTCCTATGGGGAGATACCGAGGTCCGGGGAGTAATCACGGGACTGGATTACCGGTACTTATTGGCTAACGGAAGCTACAAGCACATAGAACATTCTGATCAAAATATACCAGAACCGCTCCCGGTGCAAGGCTCCGACCTGAAACTACAGTTTTCTGCCCGCCCGGAGGCCCTAAATGTCGCAATACTTCGAAACGGCGTGCTGTTTCGGAATCAGAACGGAATTTCTCCAAAAGAACTGTATGTTCCAGAGGAAACTGGCATATATCTGTATCAGATCACAGCCTCCTATCCCCTGTCGCTGGAGCAGGACTGGTACGGCGAGATCACATGGACCTTCCGGGTGGAACTGACCGATGCGCCCGCCGCGTAAGAACAGCCCGCCCCGGACAGTGGGACGGTATTTCGAACAGATAGCAGCCCGCCGCCTCAAACAGCAGGGATACCGGATTTGCGGACGGAATCTGCAGTATGGTCGGTGGGAAATAGACTTGCTGGCCCTGGACGGGAACATGTTGGTGTTCGTGGAAGTCAAATCTCGTAAGGATATTTCCATTTTCTTGCCCGAGCAGGCTTTAACCGGAGAGAAGCGCAGCAGTCTAACCCGGGCGGCTCTGGCCTGTCTGCGAGACATGGAACACCGTGGAGTGGAAACCGCCCAGTTTGGTCTCCGTTTCGACACCATCAGTATCACCTTCGATGACAGCTATGCCGTCACCGAATTTGTCCAGCAGAAAGAATTTTTGGAACCCAACGATGAATCGCTATTTCGATCTGCACTGTGACACCCCCACTACACTGTATCGGACTAGAACGCCCTGGAAGAACGCGGTGACACATGTCTCGCCCCAAAGCATGTCCGTATTTGACCAAGCAGTACAATGTTTTGCTATATTTCTGGACGATACTCGCCCCAAACAGGATTTTTCCTATTTGTGCCGAGTTTACAACTTCTTTTTTTCAACACTGAACCAACCGAACCTGACGGCCCTATTCACAGTAGAAGGCGGAGGTGCAGCAATGGACCCGGAATTGCAAAACTTGGATCGATTGGCAAACATGGGCCTTCGGATGTTCGGGCTCGTCTGGAATGGAGAAAACCCGCTGGCCACCGGTGCCGTCCAGAATCAGAGCACTGGATTAACCTCTTTGGGAAAAACTTGTGTTCGAAAATTGGAGCAGCTACGGATTCTTCCAGACGTATCCCACCTGTCCGACCGTGGATTTCGGGATTTGGCAGCACAGACCCATGGTCCGATTGTTGCCTCACATTCCAATGCTCGCGCCTTGTGGAACCACCCTCGGAACCTAACCGATGACCAAGCAAGGGAAATTATTCTACGTAAAGGGTTGATCGGTCTGAATTTTTATCCCCGGTTTCTGGGAGACACTCCAGGAATAGAAGATATTTTGCGGCACGCTGACCATTTTTTGGATTTAGGTGCCGAGAACTGTCTGGCCCTAGGAGGAGACTGGGACGGCATTGATACCCTTCCCCGTGAAATAACCGGTCCGGAAAGCATTCCTATCCTGAAAGAAAAAATGCGGGACAGGTACGGGGACACTCTTACTGAAAAAATCCTTTATCAAAACGCCGCGATGCGATTTAACCCCGGAGGATACCTATGGCACTGTACGTAATGGGAGACCTGCATCTCTCCTTTTCCACACAAAAGCCCATGGACATTTTTGGCGAAGAATGGACTAACCATGCGGAAAAGATTCAGGCTCGGTGGCCTCTAACACCGGTAGATACTGTGGTTGTACCGGGAGATTTGTCTTGGGCAGCAGATTTTTCTCAGCTGTATGCCGATCTGACATTTCTGGACAATCTTCCTGGACAAAAAATTATTTCCAAAGGGAACCACGATTACTGGTGGAACACTCTGAGCAAATTGACTCGCTTTGCCCAGAGTTTTTCCTCGATTCGGTTTCTGCACAACAATTCCTATGAAGCAGAAGGGGTCAGTATCTGCGGGACTCGGGGCTGGACCATGGGACAAAGTGAGGAAGATGAAAAGATTCTGCGCCGTGAAGCGGGGCGGTTGCGCCTGTCTTTGCAGACCGCTACTCTTCCCCCGGTAGTATTTCTTCACTACCCCCCCCTATTCGCAGCCACCCGCTGCGGAGAAATTATGGATGTACTGTCGGAATTTCAAGTACAGGAATGCTATTATGGTCATCTGCATGGCGCTAGAGCAATTGCCCTAGCCCAGCAGGGAAACATTGAAGGAATTCACTTTTCCTTGGTTTCCGCCGACTACCTAAACTTTATTCCAAAAAAAATTCGGCCGCTGCACCCCGGGAGCGAATCGGAAATAATTTCTTAAATTTAAATTGTACCCTGTATATTGCATTTTATGTTTTTGCGGCTGCCCCGAAAGAGAGTCGAAAATTACCTTGCTGCAAAACACATAAAAAAACAAAATCAAAACATATTGGAACTAACATAAAAATTTCCCGGAAGAAAATGTTTGACCTATATTTTCAATCATGCTCAATTTGTGAATATGATGAAAGAAACTTCGAGGAATGCCTTGCAGATAGAAAGCAGTGGCTCCGCAAAGGCTGTCAATTTTGATTTTTTTGTCCGAATCCGGAAATCCCTTGCCGGGAAAAAAGTCTCTTGTCTTCGCGCAACCCGGAAACTGCAACAAGTTTCTAAACTTTTTCCAAAACCTATGGAAATCCACCGAAAGATATGATATAATTCAATGTACATTAAATATAGAAGTAACCAAGGAGAATCCGATATGAAATTGGTAAAAACAACCGATGTGGAAAAGAATGTCGTGGAACTGGAGATTTCCGTCCCGGCAGAAGAATTTAACGCTGCCGTGAATGCAGTCTACACCAAGAAAGCCGCCCAGATCAACGTTCCCGGCTTTCGAAAGGGCAAAGCCCCCCGCAAAATTATTGAAAAGATGTACGGCGAAAGTATTTTTTGGGACGATGCTGTTTCCGCCCTGTATCCCACAGCCTATGAAGACGCTGTCCGGGAAGCCAAGATTCAGCCGGTTGATCGGGCCGATGTGGAAGTCACCTCAGTTTCTGTTGCCGACGGATTCACCTTCAAGGCAAAAGTTACTGTCAAACCAGAAGTTTCGGTAAACGAATATAAAGGACTGATCGTAGCAAAAAAATCCACGGCAGTAACCGAAGAGGAAGTGGACACAGAGCTGAAGGGTTACCAGACCCGTAACGCCCGAATGCTGGATATTGATGACCGGGAAACCCAGAATGGCGATACGGTTGTCTTTGACTTTGAAGGCTTTATTGATGGAAAACCCTTTGATGGAGGCAAAGCCGAAGGCTATACTCTCAAGCTGGGCTCCGGTCAGTTTATTCCCGGCTTTGAGGAGCAGATGGTAGGCAAGAAAATTGATGAAGAATTCTCAGTCAATGTTACCTTTCCTGAGGAATATCATGCCAAAGAACTGAAGGGCCAACCTGCAGAATTCAAAATTAAACTGCACAACATTAAAGTAGAAGAGTTGCCTGAAATCAATGACGATTTTATCAAGGATATTAGTGATTTTGATACCGTAGATGCATTCCGGGAAGATCTGAAAAAGAAAGTTGCCGAACGGAAAGAGCGGGATGCAGACGCCGATCTTAACGATAAACTGTCTCAGGCCGTGGCCGATTTAGTAATCGCCGATATTCCTGCCTGCATGTTTGAAAATGAAATTAACGCAAATCTGCAAGGTTTTGAAAATCGCATGGCATCTCAGGGTATTAGCCTGCAGCAATACTTGGAAATTACCGGCTCCAATATGGAAGATATGCGAAACATGTTTAAGGAACGGGCTGACCGAGATGTAAAGTTACGTTTGGCATTGGAAAAGATTGCAGAGCTGGAAGGCATTATTATAGAAGACAGTGAAGTTGACGCTGAATACGAAAAATTTTCCAAAGAAATGAAAACCCCGGTAGAGCGTATTAAAAACGACGCGGTAACCGAAAAAATTATCAAAGAGCTGTCAATTGATAAAGCTTTTGAATGTGTGAAGAACAACGCAATCATTACCGAAGAAACCGTTGTAGAGCCTAAGAAAGCGCCTGCCAGAAAACCCCGGAAGAAGAAAACGTCTGAGAAACAGAACGAACAGCAGGAAGTTGCCACAGAAGAAAAAGCGACTGAATAAAGCATTTCTTTTTTGTGTATAATCAATATGACACGGTGACAGGAATTCCGGTCCGGAACCGGACAGGAATCTCCTGTTCCGCATTTTTTTCAACGGAAAGAAGGTCGTTATCATGAGTAGTTTAGTTCCTATGGTCGTGGAACAGACCAGCCGCGGAGAGCGGTCCTATGATATTTTTTCCCGTCTTCTCAACGATAGAATCGTATTTTTGACTGACGAGGTTAATGACGTAACTGCGAATCTAGTTGTAGCGCAGCTGTTGTATTTAGAATCAGCAGACCCGGATAAAGATATCAGTTTATATATTAACAGCCCCGGAGGCTCGACTACCGCCGGAATGGCAATTTACGATACTATGCAATACATCAAGTGCGATGTTTCTACCATCTGTGTTGGTATGGCAGCCAGCATGGGAGCTTTTCTTCTTGCCGCCGGTGCAAAAGGCAAACGTCTGGCTCTGCCCAACAGTGAAATTATGATTCATCAGCCACTGGGTGGTTTTCAGGGGCAGGCTACGGATATCCGTATTCATGCAGACCGGATTTTGGCCATTAAGAAAAATTTAAACACCATTCTGTCTCAGGTGACAGGAAAACCTTTGACGCAGATTGAACAAGATACCGAACGGGATAACTTCATGTCCGCCCAAGCGGCCATGGAATACGGTTTGGTAGACAAAGTCATCCCTCACCGATAATTAACATTACAGGGAAGAAAGGATCTTTGTTTCCACAAAGAAAACAGTTTGAATGACTACACGAAAAAACAACGGTGACTCCGTCAGACAGTGTTCTTTCTGCGGGCAGCCCAATCTTTCGACAGAAACTCTTTTTATTGCTGGAATTGTTCCGGATGTATATATTTGCAGCGACTGTGTAGATGCCTGTGTACAGTATCTGCAGGCGCTCACAGAGCAAAAGGAACAGGACAAAGTCGACAAAATGAAGCTGACTGTCAAAACACCGGCGGAAATCAAGGCAATTTTAGATGAATACGTCACCGGTCAGGAGGAAGCAAAAATCACCCTTTCGGTGGCTGTATACAACCACTACAAACGGATACTCAATCCGGAAATTAAAGACACCGAAGACGTGGAATTAGCCAAAAGCAATGTTCTGCTTTTAGGTCCTACAGGTTCAGGAAAAACACTCCTAGCTCAGGTTCTGGCAAAAATTCTTAACGTACCTTTTGCAATTGCCGATGCGACCACCCTTACCGAGGCCGGATATGTGGGCGAGGATGTAGAAAACATTCTTCTGCGTTTGATTCAGGCTGCAAACTTTGATATTCACGCAGCAGAACGGGGCATTATTTATATCGATGAAATCGATAAGATTTCCCGTCGGTCGGAAAACCCCTCCATTACCCGGGACGTATCAGGAGAAGGGGTACAGCAGGCCCTGTTGAAAATTCTCGAAGGCACGGTAGCAAACGTTCCCCGGCAGGGCGGACGAAAACATCCATCCCAGGAATTTTTGCAGATTGATACGAAAAACATTCTTTTTATCTGTGGCGGAGCCTTTGCCGGCCTGGAGGAAATTATTCAAAAACGGATGGAAGGCGGAGCAATCGGCTTTGGATCTGATATCAAAAGCAAAAAAGAAACTGATGTGGGACGCGTTCTGTCTCAGTGCGAGCCTCGGGACTTAGTCAAATTTGGGCTGATTCCTGAACTTGTGGGCCGGGTTCCCATTGTGGTTCATGTCAACCCTCTGGATAAGGATGCTCTGACCAAAATTCTTACAGAACCGAAGAATTCTCTCATCCGGCAATACCAGACCCTGTTTCGGTGGGACAACGTAGAATTGACCTTCACACCTGAGGCCATTGACGCCATCGCTGAACTGGCTGTCCGGAGGGAAACAGGCGCCCGGGGCCTGCGGTCGATTCTGGAAGCGCAAATGACAGGTCTGATGTTTCGGATTCCTTCCGACAAGACTGTCCGAAAAGTAATTATTACGGAAGCCAGTGTCCGGGGAGAAAGCGATCCAGAACTGCTCTGTCAACCCCCTGTTTCAACAGGAAACGAATAAACAACGGAACTGCTGACCGACTCGAACCCATTTTTCCGGGTTCGAGCCGTTGCGCATTCCAGAACATGCCTTTTAAAGGAATCAAATGATGATGGATAAAATTGATACAACTCAAATTTTTGAACAACGCATTCGCACGCTGCCTCTTCTCCCTCTGAGAAACCTGGTGGCTCTGCCGAAAATGGCAATTCACCTAGACATCGGACGAAAGATATCGGAAGCTGCCCTGGAGGCAGCCTTGGCGGGGGAACGGTACATATTTTTAGTAACACAAAAGAACCTACTGGACAATGAACCGCAGCCGGAAGGTTTGTATCAAATGGGGACAGTTGCGAAAATCCAGCAGATAATGAAACTACCCAATAACGAAACCCGGGTTTCCATGGAATGCCTCTGCCGAGCCCAGATGATGGCCATACCTATCAAACGAGGCAAATACTACACCGTAACCGTTAACCTAATTGAGGAAACACCGGTGCCGATTGCCAACGACCGGAAAACCGAAGCTTTTGCCCGGGAGGCTCAGGCAGCATTCAGTGAACTGTCCGGCTACACTGACAGTATTACACCGGACCATATTATGGCTGCCATGTCTATTTCGGATCTGGGTTTTCTAGCCGATTATATCGCTCAGAACCTGTTTCTGAAGTACCCAGATAAACAAGGTCTACTGGAAAAAGTAGACCCTTATCAGCGCATTGAAGAACTACTGTTTGTACTGAACCGGGAAGTGGAAATCGCAGACCTGGAAGCCGACGTCGCCAACCGTACCCGAGAACGAATTGGAAAAAGCCAACGGGATTTTTATATTAGGGAACAAATTCGAATACTTCAGGAAGAAATTGGCGAAGACGAGTCTTCCGAAGGAGAAGCGGAACAGTACCGAGAAGCAATTCGGAAAGCAGCTATGCCCGACGATGTTAAAAAGAAATTATTTAAGGAAGCGGATCGGTTAAGCCGTATGCCCTCCGGCTCCCAGGAAAGCAACGTTTCTCGGACATATTTGGACACCTGTCTAGATTTACCTTGGGGAAAATTTTCCAACACGAAAATTCAGGTGGACAGAGCCAGAAAAATTCTTAATACGGATCATTACGGCTTGAAAGAAATCAAGGAACGAATTTTGGAAACTTTTGCCGTACTGCAGAATATGCCAAAATATAATGGTCAGATTCTTTGCCTTGTAGGGCCTCCGGGTACCGGAAAGACCTCGGTAGCCCAATCCATTGCTCGGGCCATGGGACGGAAATTTGTCCGGGTGTCTTTGGGCGGAGTACATGACGAAGCCGAAATTCGGGGACACCGGAGAACCTATATTGCATCCATGCCTGGAAAAATTATCAATGCCGTCATTGAAGCCGGCACTGCAAATCCAGTTTTGCTGCTGGACGAAGTGGATAAAGTAGGCAACGATTATAAAGGTGACCCAGCAGCCGCTCTGTTGGAAGTATTGGATCCGGAACAAAACAAAACCTTTCGAGATCATTTTCTAGACATTCCCTTTGACCTAAGCCAAGTGTTCTTTATTCTTACCGCTAATGTTACTGATACCATTCCCCGTCCCCTGTTGGACCGGATGGAAATTATTGAACTAACCTCTTATACTCAGGAGGAAAAGGTTCACATTGCCATAGACCATCTGTTGCCCAAACAACGCAAAAAACATGGTCTAACCAAACGGCAGATGCGCATAGACGAGAAAACCCTTAACGATTTAATCCGTTCTTATACCCGGGAAGCCGGTGTCAGAGCCCTGGAACGGACCATAGCATCCCTTTGCCGTAAAACAACAAAATATTTAGCAGAACATTCTACAGAAAAAAGCCTGACCATATCGCCTTCTAATCTAGAAAGCTTCCTGGGCCCCCGAAAATACAGAGATGACCTCTTAAGCAAAAAGGATCAGGTAGGCGTAGTTACCGGTTTGGCCTATACTGCCGTAGGCGGTGAAGTCATGCCCATTGAGGTGTGTGTTTTAGACGGCACCGGAAAAATTGAACTGACAGGTTCTTTGGGCGATGTGATGAAAGAATCCGCCCGGGCAGCTATTAGTTATATCCGTTCTCAGGTCCAGGCGCTAAATATTGACGGAAATTTTTACAAAACCAAAGACATTCATATTCATATCCCGGAGGGCGCTGTACCAAAGGACGGCCCCTCGGCAGGTATTACCATGGCAACCGCCATTATTAGCCAGCTGACTGGTATTCCAGTGCGCCACACCATAGCTATGACCGGTGAAATTACCCTGCGAGGCAGGGTGTTGCCCATCGGCGGTCTGAAGGAAAAGACCATGGCAGCCTACAAGGCCGGCATCCGCACAGTGATTCTTCCCCAGCAGAATCTACCGGATCTAAAGGAAATTGACGAAACAGTCCGGCAGCATCTTACCTTCCTGCCGGTCGAACGGATGAACCAGGTTCTCTCCTACGCCTTGACCTCTGATCCACTGGACGGAAACCAGACCATGCAACTTCCCCTGACCAGCACTGCGGGAAACAGAATTGGCCTGTGTCAATGAAACGGATCAACTACCAAAATGCTCGGTTCTTGACCAGCCTTTACCGAACCGAGAACATTACCCTGCCTCCGTTGCCGGAAATCGCACTGGCAGGACGTTCCAACGTGGGGAAATCGTCCCTGATTAATCGACTGCTAAACCGAAAAAAACTGGCCCGGGTCAGTGAGACACCGGGCAAGACAGTTTCGGTCAACTATTACGATATCGACGGAAAATATTATCTGGTAGACCTGCCGGGCTATGGCTTTGCAAAGCGATCTAAGAAGGAAAGGGCAACCTGGGGACGGTTAATTAACGGATATTTGGCTGCGGATCGGAATTTGCGTCTGATTTTGCTGTTAATAGACATCCGCCATTCCCCCTCAGAGGAGGACCGGCAAATGTATGAATATCTTATGGCTAATCAAACTCTATTTGCAGTGATAGCAACTAAGGCGGACAAGCTGTCCGCCGCACAGGTTCGGGCTCGGATACAGGAACTATCCAAAGAATTTCTGTTGCAGGTCATCCCATTTTCGGCAAAAACCGGTCAAGGCGCGGAAGAATTACTGCAGATTATTGAAGACATCGCACTTCAGACTGAATAAAAAGGGGGGAGGTCTCCTTTGCCAGCAAAATGCGCACACAGAAACTGCCCTGCCGGCTCTGCAAATAGTAGACCGTTTTCGCCAAAGCACCAGACATAATACAACCCTTTCAACTCTGGATCTGCTCCGAAATAGGGTAACCCATCCGGCGTGGAAACCTGGGTTTGGCAAAATCGCAGAACACTTTCCTCATTGTTGGCCCCCAAAAACATTTCTGCCAGCATTTCCTCCAGCATCCGGTATCGCCTACGACGAAGCAATCCAGAATCTTTTCGCGCACAGGGCAGCAGTAGACGGGATTCTTGCCCGGACGCCATTAGACGCCCGTCGGGCGTGGTCCGCATGCGAATTCCCGTATCGGTATCGGTCAGCAAACACTGTCGATCCCAGCCGGAGAAGGATTGCCCCGGACCAGTTGCTATCCGAAAGACCGTTTCCGTCCGTCCCAATTCTGGCCGGGATTCCAAGGCAAAAGCCCCTCGTGCGTCAATAACCATTTCCGCCCGGAGTTGCTTTTTGTTTCCTCGACAAACAATTCCGTCGTTTTCTCCTTTCAGAAGTTCAATGCGGGTGTTTTCATGGAGTATACATCCCGTCACCGAAAGCCAGGAAGCCAGGTCCCTTGCAAACGCCACAGGATTTAACTCCACGCCAGCGTTTTCTGCTAACAGTCCCCCGGATAGAGGAAAGGAAAACATTTCCTGTCCCTCTTCTTTTTCTAAAAAACGGACCGGAAATTCGCTGTGACGTCGAAGGAGATACTCTTCCCGTAGCGTCTCCCGCCCTTGCTCTGTCTCGGAAAATAGGAGGCTGTCCCGGATACGAAACTCACAGCGCAAATCTGTCTTCCGAACCAATGCGGAAAGCCCTTTTAAGCCGTCGTACATGGTTTTCCAGGCAGAAAGAGCAGCCCGGTTTCCCACCTTCCGGCGCAAACCGTCCAAGCCTCCAGGAAGTTCACACCGCAGTAGACCATCAGAATAGCGACATCGGCGCCCTCCCATAAGTCCCTGGGTTACCACCGTGGTTCGCCAGCCATGTTGTACACAAACCGCAGCCAGAATTAAGCCGCAAAGTCCTCCTCCTAGAATCAGTACCTGACAGTCTTCATCCCGGTTTAGCGCCGGATACCGACTTTTTTCTTCGCTTCGGAAAGGAGATATTCCACTTCCAGCCCGGAAAAGAATTTCTTTCATAACATTGCTCCATTCGTTTTTACTTTTAGTTTTGCCAAATTTCCAGCAAAATATACCATTTATTGGGAAAGGCCTTTGTATGAAAAAGTGTTTTCTTCTGCTCCCTCTTCTGTTTCTTTTTTCCGCATGTTCCGCCCATCCACCCACCGGTACTTTGCAAACCGTTTGTCTGGCAAATGAGGACTCCGCCTATTATTATGACCTAGGACAGGGAACTGCCGCTGTAGCATTTACCGCCAATACCGCCTTTTCCGGGGCGGAAATGAACTGTTTTGTACGGGAACATGACAATCGGCTGACACTGACTCTCTATTCAGCAAAAAATGACTACAGTACCACAGTATCCGGCAAAGCGCTACGTCGATACACTTTTACAGAAACAGAAAATACCGGAATGCTGACCTGGAAATTTGAAGAACTACCGGCTGGAAGCTATTTATTAACAATTTCCGAAACTAAAGGAATTTCCGTCTCCAAGGCGGTGGTTCCTTCCGAAGAAGCCAACGGACAAACCGTTCATTTTCTTAACGGAGAACCCATTTCTGACGGTTTGTTTCAAATACGTTTCCTTTTTTCCCAAGGAGAACCGATGGCATTTTTTACCCCCTTTTCATTTCCCACAAAGGAAGAATCCTGAATAATGTCCGCTGTAATGTTAAAATGAACGGAACCCCACAACAAAAAAGGCGAATTTTCACGGAATTTTTTGAAACAACTATTTTCAAATACGCTAAAATATGATATACTAAATACAGAATTGAACCGGGAGGAGGCCTGAACCTATGAATCAAAAACAACGCTCCTATCTGCCGAAAAGCAAAAGGGAAAATGACCGTCCCGATGCGGAAAATATTGTCTGCGGCCGCAACCCGGTCATGGAAGCTCTGCGGGGCAACCGAACAATTGACAAACTGATGGTTGCCAAAGGAGAAAAAGAGGGCTCCCTGCTGCGAATTCTGGCGGATGCCAAGCAACGGGGGATTCCCGTTTTGGAAACAGCCAGAGCTAAGTTAGAATCTCTGGCTGGCGGGGCGGGGCATCAGGGTGTGGTGGCCTTTGTCACTCCATTTACTTACAGCACCATAGAGCAAATGTTTCAGGACGCGGCAAACCGACAGGAAGCACCATTGCTACTGGTACTGGATGGCGTCACCGACCCTCATAACCTTGGCGCTATTATTCGGACGGCAAACGCTGTCGGCGTCCACGGAATTCTTTTGCCTAAACGAAACGCCTGCAGCTTGACAGCTACTGTCCTCAAAGCCGCTGCCGGAGCCTGCGAATATGTCCGGATTGCTCGGATTACCAACGTAACCGACGCCATTGAAGATCTAAAACGGCGAAACGTCTGGATTTATGGCGCTGACGGTGAAAGTGAACAAACCTTGCATCAAACTGACTGGACCGGCCCTTGCGCCATTGTGCTGGGTGACGAGGGAAAAGGAATTTCTCGTCTGGTTCTGGAACACTGTGATTTTCGAGTCCGCATTCCGATGAAAGGACAAATCGGCTCTCTGAATGTTTCGGTAGCAGGCGCTGTCCTTCTGTATGAAGTACTTCGGCAAAGGGAGGTTCCCCGATGAAGGAACTGTCTTACTTTGAAGAACAGTACAACATTGCCGCATCGGCAAGAGACAGTCTGATGATTAAAATGGCTGTTACCGGATGCTCGGCACTGCTGTTTTTTTTGCTGACAGTCTTTTCTCTACCTACTCCCGTTACAAGCATTTTTTCTCTGGTTTTTTGTATAGTTATTTATTTAACCTGTCGGGTGGAAATTAATGATGGGCTTTTGTCACTGTTACGAATGAATCCTTCTAACGACAGTTTCAATGCCATTGCCCTTCTGGTAACGGTGATTCATGGGACTTCACTGCTGTTTTTCCAACCGGAAAACCAAAACTTTTTTGGCGCTATTCTATTTTTTTCCCTGTTCTGTTCTATGGCCATGAAATATTGCTATGTCCAAGAAATCCTAAACAATCTAAATCTGATCCGCAACCGTAAAACCTTTTTGGTCAATGTTTCGGAATTGATTTTAACCAAACGTTACATCAACCGGGTTTGCACCGTTAATCCGGTAGTAGAATTTCCCAATGTGGTAGAAACCACCTATGAGAGCGATCCTTCAGAAGAAAAAAATAAAAAATTTGTACCGCTGACTGTGGCAGGAACTCTTGTTCTTAGCCTGATTTGCGGCATTTTCAACGGATTTTCTATGTTTTTGCCATCTTTAGCGGCTCTAGTTACGATCTGCGCGACCTTTACCGGCGAAATGGAATTTGTATTGCCTTACATTGTCATGCAACGGAAAATGCGCCGTCTGGGCAGTGTACTGCTGGGATATCGCTCCATTGACAACCTGAAAGATATCGATACTCTTATGATCCGGGACCGGGATTTATTTCCACCAAAAAAAAATCAGCTGATAGAAATGAAATTCCAATTACCTCAGTATTTGGCAGAATCGGTAGAATACACTGCTGCCCTGCTGAATATTTCCCATTCTCCGCTGGCGGAAGCATTCTCAGGTGTGTTGGACTGTTCTGTAGAAAAGTTGCCCCCGGTATTGCAATGGCGTTTTATAAAAAACTATGGCATCGTAGCTTCGGTAAATGTAGACAGCGTACTACTGGGAAACAGGAATTTGCTGCAATCTCACAATATTCTACCCTATTCTACGGAACAGGAAGCTGCCTTGACTGCAGGAGGAAACAAGCTTACCTATTTGACTATTAACGGACAGATTGCAGCCATCCTGATTTTCCGCTATGAAGAAGACCGTGATCTGAAACGGGCTGCAGAGCATGCCGGTGGCGAGTTTACCATTCTTATTGACACAAATGATTGTCATGTGAACGAAACTATGATTCAGCAGCGGTATGAACTGTCCCGAACAAAAATTATTGTGCCTGACCCAGACGAACTCACACTGATGGAGAAGCTGCGGAATAGACAAAACGAACGGCCTAAGCCTCCAGTTATGATTTCAACGCAGAACGCCCTGGGAATTCTAGAATCGGTGCGCTGGGCCAAAAACCTCAGCCATACAGTGGATTGGAGTATTTTTACCCAGAAAGGCTCAGTTTTGCTAGGCTTAGTTCTTACCGCAGCGGCCCTTTGCATTGCCCCGGGAACAGTTTCCTGGCTGTGGCTGTTTCTATACAATCTACTTTGGAGCATACCTATTTTTGCCATTGCATTTCATACTAAATAATTTTTAATTGAATAACGGGAGGCAGTTACTTTATGTCTGGACATTCCAAGTGGAAGAACATTATGCACAAAAAAGAGAAGACCGATGCCCAGCGGGCCAAAATCTTCACTAAAATTGGCCGTGAAATTACCATGGCAGTCAAAGAGGGCGGTCCTGACCCCACATCCAACGCAAAGCTAAAGGACATTATCGCCAAGGCAAAAGAAAACAATGTGCCAAATGACAACATTGACCGGGTTATTAAAAAGGCCGCCGGCAGCGGGGATGAAAATAATTACGAGGATATTACCTATGAAGGCTACGGTCCTCGAGGCATTGCTATTATTGTTGAAACAGTCACCGACAATCGAAACCGTACGGCAGGAGACCTGCGGCACTACTTTGACAAATTCGGAGGAAATCTGGGACAGACCGGCTCGGTTTCCTGGATGTTTGAGCAGAAGGGCGTTATTGTCTTGGAAAAAGAGGAATACGACGAAGACAAGCTGATGGAAGCTCTGCTGGAGGCCGATATTCTGGACCTAGTAGCGGAAGAAGATGTTTTTGAAGTTTATACAACACCAGAGGCTTTGCCTGCAACAAAGGATTACCTTCACCAAAAAGGGTACGTCACCCTTTCTGCGGAAGTAGAACAAGTGCCGAATAATTATATTTCCCTGACCGATGAAAACGACCAAAAAAATATGCAGAAGCTACTGGATATGTTGGAAGAGGATGACGATGTTCAAAATGTCTGGCATAATTGGGAAGAATAACCAATTGTGGGCAGGAAAATTTCTACCCGCTTTTCCCCAAAGGGGATAAATGTTATGAATGCAGGACACCGCCTGTTGGACTTGCTACTAGGACGCCTCTGTGTTTTCTGCGGAAACGCAGTATCCTTTCGGGCTGAAGCCAGCATCTGCCCGATTTGTAAAAAAGAAACTGCAGTAGAACCCCTTCATTTTTCCGGCATGGGACTGGAGCATATCCAAAGCCTTTACCCATATACCAATCTTGTCCGCCAGGGAATTCATCGCTATAAATTGGGAGGAATCGCCGACTTGGGACGGTTCGCAGCCCACCGGATGGCTCAAAAGTACAAAAACGATGGCAAGACAGTAGATTTGGTTACCTGTGTACCCTCTAACTGGAAGCGGAAACGGGACTATAACCAATCGGAACTTCTGGCAAAATATTTTGCAAAGGAAGTGGGACTTCCCTTTGAACCCTACCTTCTGGTGAAAAAAAGCCATGTAAAATCACAGACTGCCTGCAGAAACCGCAGGGAAAGAATCGGAAACGCAAAAAATGTCTACCGTCTTAACTGTCCCAAAGAAAAAATTGAGGAGAAACGAATTTTGATTCTAGATGATGTAATTACCACAGGAGCAACCTTGGCCTCCTGTGCGGAACAATTGTTGGCTGCCGGTGCTACTCAGGTGAGAGCATACACCATCGCAGCTACAATCGCACTTCCCTCTCCAAAGTTGCTGCTGTCCGGAAAAAACCTATCTCCCCACAGGAATATTCCTCGTCAATTTACCGCCCCCAAAGGTACAGTTCAAAAAATTCAAGAACAAAACGTACTTTTTTTCAAATCTCCCACGTAAATACCTATACTAAAAGAGAGTCTGCCGAGGGATTCGGCAGACTCTCTTTTTACAGCAAAAGCATCCGGTCATTAGCAAATTCACCGTTGCTGACTTCGGAAAATTTCTGAAGAAGATCTTCTACCTTCAGGTTTTTCTTTTCCTCTCCAGCCACCGAATATACAATCCGGCCCTGGTGCATCATCACCAGTCGGGTTCCCATGCGAATAGCATCCCGCATGTTGTGTGTAATCATAATAGTGGTAAGGTGTTCCTCTTCAATCAACTCCCGAGTCAAATCCAATACCTTTTCGGCTGTTTTGGGATCCAGTGCCGCTGTATGTTCGTCTAAAAGCAACAGCTTAGGCTTTTGCAGTGTTGCCATCAGCAACGTAACAGCCTGCCGTTGTCCGCCGGAAAGCAAACCAACCTTAGCAGTCATCCGATCTTCCAAACCTAGATCCAGTCGCGCCAGCGACTGCCGATAATACTCCTTTTCTTTTTCGGAAATACCCCAGCTAAGACCACGCTTTTTTGTCCGACGATAGGCCAAAGCCAAATTTTCCTCAATTTGCATATTGGCCGCAGTTCCCATCATAGGATCCTGAAATACCCGTCCTAAATATTTGGCCCGCTGCCATTCCTCCAGATAGGTAATATCTTGACCGTCCAGGAAAATTTTCCCGCCTTCCGGCTTATATACACCGGTAATCACGTTGAGCATAGTAGATTTCCCGGCTCCGTTTCCACCAATAACTGTAACAAATTCCCCGTCGTTCATGTGAAAATTCAGGTTTTGCAGAGCCTTCTTTTCGTTGACAGTACCAATGTTAAAACTTTTTTCCACCTGTACAATATCAAGCATGCTCTGTTCCTCCTCCGCCGTTTAGTTTCCGTTCATTCTCTCGGCGTAGTTTTCCCTGGGCAAACTGTTTTTTCAATACAGGTAAGGAAAGAGCAAAAACTACAATCACCGCCGTAATCAACTTCAAATCAGTAGCCTTGAGGAAATCCAACTGCAATGCCAGTGCAATAATACAACGGTAAATCACAGCCCCTAATACCACGGCAATCAACTTAAAGGCAAAACTACGGTCCTTGTGACAGAACAGCACTTCACCAATAATCACTGATGCCAGCCCAATAACAATGGCTCCCTGGCCCATGGTAGCCATAGCTGAACCATAATCAAACTGTGCAACAAAACTTCCCGAAAGCGCCACAAGGCCGTTTGACAGCATTAACCCTAAAATAGTCATCCAGCGGGTATGAATCCCCATAGCCCGGGCCATGTGTATATTCTGTCCAGTAGCCCGCATGGCACAGCCAATTTCCGTTCCAAAAAACAGATACAACACCGCAACCAGCAAGGCATTGGTAACAATGCCTCCCAAAATCGAAACCCAGGTTCCGTTTGTAATGGGCAGCCAATGCATCAGAAGCGTTCGGGCAGAATCGGCAGCTATGGTAATCGATGCCCGGTCAGACATAATGCGAATATTGACAGAATAAAGGGCAATCATCGTCAAAATTCCGGCTAAAATCGGTGGAATCCGGCAAATTGTATTGAGCATACCGGTTACAGCTCCTGCCAAGCAACCGGCAACAAACGCAACTAACAATGCGAGGAACGGATTCATTCCCGCGTTAATACACACCACTGAAACGGCAGCACCCAGGGGAAAAGATCCTTCAACCGTAAGATCCGCGGCATCCAGAACCCGATAGGAAATGTACACCCCAAGGGTCATCACCGCCCACCAAAGGCCCTGGGCAGCGCCGGCCTGCAATGTATTCAAAAAATTCATAATATCCTCTTATTTCTCAGACAAAACTGTAGCTTGGGAAAGTACCGATTCTGGAATAGTAATCCCACAGGCGGCTGCCGTTTCAGTATTTACTACTAGTTCTAGTTTTGCTTCATCAAGGTATTGAATCGCCATGGTAGAAGGATCCGCACCGTTCAGAATTTCCACCGCCATCTGAGCGGTCTGTTTCCCCAGTTCATAATAATCCAAACTGTAGGAAGCCAGTCCACCGTCCATAACCATACCTTTCTCACCAACAATAGTAGGAAGCTGCACACTGTTTGCAGCCTGTGTGACAGCATTCATCCCATCGGCCAGTGTATTGTCGGTGGGGATATAAATAGCATCCGCAGTTCCCTTCAGGCTGGTAATTGCCAGGGGAGCCTCGTCAATACCGGAAACGGTTTTTTCTACACAGGTTAGTCCCTGCGATTCAATTGCCGCTTTAGCCAAATCGTACTGAATCTTAGAATTCGGCTCGCTGGAGCAGTAAAGAACAGCCACAGTCTTGGCTTCGGGCAGAATCTGGGTCAGCAGTTCAATCTGCTTTGCCACAGGATTCAGGTCTGACGTCCCGGTAATATTACCGCCGGGCACATTGTTATCAGCCACTATATCGGAATCAGCTGGATCCGTTACGGCAGTAATCAATACCGGAATCGTAGAGGTCTTTTGCTTGATTGCCAACGCAGAGGGAGTGGCAATCGCCAAAATCAGTTCACTGCCGTCGTTAATCAGCGTATCAGCAATTGTAGGACAGTTGTTAGGATCGGAAGAGGCAGACTTGTAATTAATTACAATGTTTTCTCCATCCACATATCCGGCATCTTTCAGCCCATCTACAAATCCCTGATAAGCATTTGTCAGGGCGTCAAATTCTCCAAACTGCATAACACCGATTTTGATTTTTCCTGTATTGTTCTCACAACCGAACAATCCCAAACACAACGCTCCGATGCAAAGACAGCAGGCAACTATTTTACAAAAACGTTTCATTCACACAACCTCCAAAATAAGCATTAAAATCATTATACACGGAATCCTTTTATTTGTCAATAGTTTAATCTGATAAAATCTTAAATTATCATGAAAAATTCGAATCTGTGCGATGCTGTTCCAGATTTTTTAGAAAACTTTTTCGATAAAAAGGAGCCACTCCATAGGTAAAAATTCGGCGATAATGCTCCGCCGTGGGATACCCTTTGTGTTTTGCCAACAAATACTGGGGATATTCTTTGTCCAGTGCCTGCATCAAACGATCTCGGGTCACCTTAGCAAGAACCGATGCTGCGGCAATAGATGGACACAGAGCATCGCCCTTTACCACACAAATAGAAGGACAGGGTAATTCTCCAACTCGATTACCATCCACCAAAGCAAAGGAAGGCAAAACCGGCAGTGACTCCACCGCCCGCCGCATAGCTAAAAACGTGGCATGAAGAATATTCAGACGGTCAATTTCCTCTGGCTCAGCCAGCCCTACGCCCCAATAAGCAGATGTTATAATTTGTTCATACAGAGCCTCCCGTCGGGCCTCAGACAGTTTTTTGGAATCATTCAGGCCGTCCAGATTGGTTTCCGGCCCCAGAATCACTGCGGCAGCACAAACCGGACCGCAAAGGGGACCCCGACCGGCCTCGTCAATGCCGCACAATAGAGGACCGTATTCCTCCAAATAAGGCGCTTCGCTGTCCCGATTCATTCTGGAGCCCTTTCCAACGTAATCCGACCAATTTTCCCACCCCGGAACTCGTCCAATAAAATAATAGCCATCCGTTCAGTGTCAATATCTCCGCCAGGCAACAAAAACCCCCGGCGGCGCCCAATTTGCTTCAATAATTCATAAGGGTCCCCCGCAAGCTCGGTCAACTTATACCGCGTCCGAAGCGCTTCGGGATATTGAGCTAATAGCCGACGAAGCAGTAACAAAGACAACCCTTCTAAATCTAAAATGCTATCCTTAATGGCTCCTGTCATAGCCAAAAGCGCCGCATCTTGCTGATTTTCCAATTTGGGCCACAGTATTCCGGGGGTATCCATCAGATCTACTCCGTTGTCCAGTAGAAGCCACTGTTTAGCTTTAGTCACACCTGGCCGATCTTGGGCTTCAGCACGCTTTGCGCCGCAAAGATTGTTGATAAACGTGGATTTTCCCACATTAGGAATCCCCAATACCATTACCCGGGCATGACCTCCCACAATTCCCCGGGCAGCAGCCCGGGCAGCCTTTTCCTGATAGGCCTCCCGAATAGCATTCAGCACCAATTTCCGTTCAGCGGGCGCTTTGCTATTGCCAGTCAGGGCTGCAAAGCCTCGGTCCCGATAATACCGAATCCAACGTTTGTTCTCCTCCGGATCAGCCAGATCGCTTTTATTAAGAACCATCAGCCGAGCCTTGTTCTGAGTCATCCGGTCAATGTCCGGATTTTTGGACGCGGAAGGAATCCGAGCGTCTACAAGTTCCACCACGACATCAATCTGCCGGACGCTATCCAAAATTAGACGCCGAGTTTTGGCCATATGGCCTGGATACCAGTTGATACCGATTTTGTAAACCTCCTCATTTTTATTTTTGCTCATACTTGTCACTCCTTCATAAATCTATTATATTATATCATGTTTTCACCCTAAGAAAAAAGTAGATTTAAATC
>CALXAO010000068.1 GCA_944386295.1 uncultured Clostridia bacterium
AGATATCCGGTAACATAACAACGGCAGGCTTTTTTACCCTGCCGTTGTTCCTGTTTAAGTATAAAATTTTTATCCGCGATTTATAATTCGCTGTTACAAATATCATATTAATTCACGGATTTAAAAAACTGATGCAGCAAACGAACAAACCGTTTTGTCAGTCTTTCTTTTGCCACAACAGTTGTCACAGGTATATGCGGTGACTGCTCCATGAAATACGCCTGAGAATCAAAGGGGGCGGCGCTGTGTTTACGGCTATAGGAACCGTCGGAAATCATAAGGCTTGCTTTTGACGAGTCATTAAGCTGGGAATTGAGCATCCATTTTAGTTGTTCACATAGCTGTTGATCATGAACCGGGCAGGCGATTTCAACACGGCGGTTTAGGTTGCGCGTCATCAAATCCGCTGATGAAATATAAACCGACGCTTCCGTTCCTCTGCCAAACAAATACACTCGGGCATGCTCAAGATAGCGACCGACTATACTTGTAATGTGAATATTATCCGTGTATTCGGGAATACTCGGCAAAATACAGCAAATTCACCGTATAATGAGCTGAACCTCTACCCCTGCCCGTGACGCTTCACTCAACTTATCAATAACATCCCGCTCGGTAACGGAGTTCGCTTTTATGCATATATAACCGGCGTTGCCCAGCCGTATTTGCTCATCAATCTTCGCGCAAAGCATATTTTTGATACCAAAGGGAGAGACGCAAAGCTGTCGGTACTCGCCCTCTAAATTATTGGTAAGCATATTGCGGAAAAATGCGGTAGCGTCTTCACCGATGGCAGGATCGGCGGTCATCAGACTTAGGTCGGTATACATAGCATTGGTTTTTTCATTATAGTTGCCTGTACCGATTTGGGTTATGTAAGAGGTTTTGCCTCGGCTGCGCATAGTAATCAGACAAATTTTACTGTGGCACTTAAAGCCCTCCATACCATAAATGACTTGACAGCCCGATTCCTCCAGCATTTTTGCCCATTCGAGATTGTGGGCTTCGTCAAAGCGGGCGCGAAGCTCCATAAGCACAAGGACTTCCTTACCGTTTTCCGCCGCACGGCAAAGTGTTTGTGCTATCTTTGATGAGGACGCCAAACGGTAGATTGTAATTTTAATCGACAGCACATCGGGCAAATCCGCCGCTTCATTTAACATCCGAAGCAGAGGCTCTACCGAATCGTAGGGATAGAAAAGCAGCTTGTCCTTTTGCTGTACCTGCTCAATAATACGCTGCTCGCGGGAAATATCCTCCGGCCACCGTCCGATATACGGCTTATAAAGAAGCTTTGCCGTCGTTTCCCTCGGCAATTCCCCCGTTAAACGGAAGACATACCCCATACTGATTGGGCATTGTTCAACATAGATTTGATAAGATTCAACCTTGGCAAGCTTTGCAAGCCGGGCACGAAACGCCTCGGAAATCTGTGAGCCCAGCTCCAGCCTGACGACTGCTAAATGATCCCTTGTCTTAAGGAGCTTTTTCACATGACGGCGGAAATCCTCCTCGTTGTCCTCAAACTTTTCATCGTCGAAGCTGATGTCGGCATTGCGCGTAACGCACATCACACAGCATTCCTTTACAGAATAAGAACCGAAAAGCGTCGTCAGCCAACGCAGTAAAATATTCTCAGTTCGTACAAAACGCTTGCCGTCCGGAAGCATAAAATACGGCGGCAAAGATTCAGGCATCGGAACAATGCCTATAGCCTGTTTGCCCTTTTTATCCTCCAGCAGTGCTGAGACATAGAGGCGCTTATTGATAAGATGAGGTACGGGATGATGGGAACCTATCAGGATCGGCGAGAGAATCGGCAACATTTCCGTCTTAAAGAAACGTGTGATTGATTTAAACTCCTCCGAATTCAGGAGTTCTATGGGTACGTCTTCTATACCGCTTTGCCGCAGCTCGTCCATAATTGCATAATAAATCTGCTTTTTCATAGTTATCAGACTTGGTACGGTGCGGTAGATTCGTTGCAGTTGCTCTGATGCCGTCCAGCCGGTTTTGTTGTCTGTCTCGTCGGGAGACATATGGGCAATATCAAAGAGACTGCCTACACGTACCATAAAGAATTCATCCAGATTGCTTGAAAAAATGGATACAAATTTAAGTCGCTCCAGCACGGGAACGCCTGTGTCTGCGGCTTCTTCAAGCACCCGTTGGTTAAAGCGAAGCCAACTTAGCTCTCTGTTTTGGGTGTAACGATACTGTTTGTCAGTATTTTTTGACATAAATAACCTTCTCTGACACCGTATTTGCTGACGATTAACCCGTCGGCATTAAAATGAGAAAAAATATGCTGTAAAATCATCAATCCCGGAACAATCGTATGGATTCGATCTGCTTCTGTTCTCAGTATAAGGTCAACAGCCTTTTTGTCTCCCTGACAGAGCATATCGCAAAGCCGCTCAAGCTGAGAAGCAGTAATGCTGTGGCAGTTTTCGGGTAGCTCAAAATATTTGACGGCGAGTTTCAAAGCGGCGCGCGCAGTACCGCCTACACAAATCAAAGGTGAATGCTTGTCCTGCGGCAAAAGCTTTTTATCGTCTATCTCCGCTTGCATTGCAGCTTTAATTCGTTTCATCGAACCACCGCCGGGCAAAATTTTCTTTACACATCGGCGATAAAGGCTTAACGAACCCAAACCGAAGCTTGCAGTGGTTTTCGCTTTGCCGCCCTCAAAAATCACTACCTCCGTACTTGCTCCGCCTACATCAACAAAAGCACCTTCAGAAATATTCAGCTCCTGCATGGCGCCGATATATCCGAGCTGTGCTTCTTCTTCACCGCTTATTATTTCAACAGTAAAGCCCGTGGCGGACTCTATTTCAGAGAGAGCCTCCTCTGTATTAGAGATGTTGCGCAGCGACGCTGTGGCAAATACAGCTGTTTTACTGATGATCAGAGTTTCTAAGGTGTGTCGGAATTCAAACAGTGCGTCACAGGCGCATTTGATTCCCTCCGGGGACAGTGCGCCATTCTCAACATATCCGGCAAGCCCCGCCATAATTTTTTCACGGAAGATGATTTTGAAACTCCGCCCGTCTATTTTGTAAAGAGTAAGACGAACAGAGTTAGAGCCGATATCAATTACTGCTTGTTTCATTCGGCTGTTGCCTCTTTCGTCGCCGAAATTGTATCACCCTCAGATTTTTCCTCAGAAGATTTGAAGACGAGGATAGCCTTAGCGGAATTGGTAATTGAAAAGGTTACCAGTTCATAGCCGTTTACCGACATTTCGTTAGCCTTTTCTTCAATGGCGGCAGCTATTTTCTTAGTCTTAGGCGCATAATCAACAACAACAGTTTTATAAATCATTGTAAAATTCCTTTCGTATAATAACTTCACATACATTTATGTATTCTTATAATTATTATAACGGAGACTTGTAAAATCAGCAGGCGTGATAAGGTAAAATTTGTGTTAAGTCGGTTATGGAAGGCTCCTCTTCAACCCTCGTGCAAGGTCTGCTTACATTTTCCTGCACAACATCCGTCCGAACAAATGTGTATCGGTTAACGCTTGCTTTCATTCAGCGATTGTTGCCTGTCGGCGATTTTCAAAAAGACAAAGCCCAGCGCAAAGAAAACAGCAAGACAGGCAACTGCCATATTTATGGTGCCTCCGGCAAGTTTTACTGCAGCTAAGACGGCAGACCCAAGGAAAGATGCACCTTTTGAAAAGATGTCATAAATCCCGAAATACTCGCCGGAATTTTCCGCCGGAATGATTTTTGAATAGTACGAGCGGGACAGGGACTGAATAGACCCCTGAAAGCACCCCACGCCAAACGCGAGAACGGCGAAATGCAAAAGTGTCTTCAATGTCAGCGCATAAAGGCATACAGAAAAGTACCCGACGATGCAGACAAGTATGAGCTTTACGGTGCTGTACTTTTTTGAAAGTCCGGCAAAAACAAGCGACCCGCCGAATGCTACGACTTGTGTGGCAAGGAGAAATAACACCTGACCGACTGTGTTAAGATTCAAATCGGTTCCTATGTTGATGCAATTGTCAATAATCGTTCCGACACCGTCAATATACAGGAAAAAGGCAATCAAAAAGAACAGAACCTTTTTGTCTTGCAAAGCGATGCATTTCAATGTTCCGAAAATCCTAACAAAGGTTTTTCTCACCGTACTGTCTTTAGCTTCCGCACAATTTTTCTGTCGGTACTTTTTGAGCAAAGGAACCGTCACCCACAGCCACCATAGAGCCGTAACAGTGAATCCTATTACTTTAGACACCGGTTCAGTCAAAATTCCCGCCATATTCTTTTAATTGCTGTGGTGGTCTGCGCGATATAAACAAGGTATTTGGTATGGCAGACCAGTTCTCGTTCTTTAAGGATATTTATGGATGGGACATTACAGTCTCCCTTGATTTCTTTACCCACGCCACACTTCGGAACGGAAGGGTTGTATCTCCGTAAACAGAGCGTTGCACCTTTTAATTATTCCTCTGAACCCAATGCACACCCCCAAGACCAATAATTAAAAAGTACACAGGCAAAAATGCAAAAAGGCTCTACGGCGACCATTCCGCAGTTACCGTAGAGCCTGCTTTCGTTAAAAGGTATATGAAAGCCCTTGCAAATAGGGGCTTTTACAAAAAGAAACTGGACACCCGCTTCGATACTCATTGTATCAAAACTGGTGTCCAGTTATGGTCGAGGCGACAGGATTCGAACCTGCGGCCTCTGCGTCCCGAACGCAGCGCTCTACCAAACTGAGCCACGCCTCGATATTCAATTTTTTTATAATCCAAATTTCACGAAAAATTCGTGTCTGTGG